>DASPNQ010000177.1:0-4700 GCA_035626435.1 Vicinamibacterales bacterium | reverse complement strand
GGGCGCTTTCATCGTCAGCGCCCGCTCGATGATCTTCTTGAACATCGCGCCGGTGTCGCCGCCGCGTGCCGGTGCGTGGCTCAACCAGATGTCCGGCGTCTTGCCCGACAGGATCTCGGCGAAGTCCGCGTTCGGCGTCTTGACGCTCAACGGCGCGAACTCGGTGATGTCGACGGGCCCAGCCCACTCGTCCTTGTGCTTGATCAGCAGCCAGCCGTTAGGCGCGCCGCCGTAGCGGGTCTTGACGATCACCCACGAGCCTTTGAGCTTGTAGCCGTCGAGCGTGAACTTCAAATCACCTTTCCGCAGCGCCGCGTCGACGTCGTCCACCTCCGGGGTCCAGGTGCCGTAATCCCACAACATCACGATGCCCGCGCCGTAGCCTTCCGGAATGACGCCCTCGAACATGCCGTAATCGAACGGGTGATCTTCCGTCTGCATGGCCAGCCGTTTGTCGGCGGGATTGAGCGACGGCCCCTTGGGCACCGCCCACGACAACAGCACACCGTTCCACTCCAGGCGGAAGTCGTAATGCAGGTGCGATGCGAGGTGCTTCTGGACGCAGAAGAAGAGTTCATCACCCCGCTTTTTCTTTGGTCCGAGCTTCGGCTCCGGCTCGGGGGTCTTCTCGAAGTTACGCTTCTTGCGGTAGTCCTCCAGGGCCATACGGTCAGTGTCTCACGACCTTTCTGCTAGAGTTTCACGCATGTATCTCTACGCGATCCTGGCGTATCTCGCCGTGCTCGTCGGGTTTGGCCTCTACCAGGCGCGCAAACTCAAGACCGGCGACGATTTTCTGGTCGCGGGCCGCACGTTGCCCTGGCACGTGCTGGTGTTCACGTTGCTCGCGACCTGGATCGGGTCCGGGTCACTGTTTGCGGGCGCCGGCCTCGGATATCGCAACGGCTTTGCAGGGTTGTGGCAATCGGCGGGCGCCTGGGTCGGCATCGCACTGGTCTACTTCCTTGCCCACCGCGTGCGCCGTATCGCGAAGTACACGATGCCCGACATCCTCGAGCTGCGTTACGGGTCGACGGCCCGCGTGCTCGGCACGCTGGTCGTCGTGATTGCCTATACCACCATTGCCGCCTACCAGTTTCGCGGCGGCGGCCGGCTGCTGAACCTCGTCGCCGGCATCGACGTGGCTAACGGCGCGCTGATCACCATGGCGTTTTGCGTCGCGTATACGGCGCTGGCCGGCATGCTGTCGGTGGCGTATCTCGATATCGGCAACGGCGCCGCCATGCTCGCCGGCGTCGGTCTGGCGGTCGTGTTCCTGATCGTCGACGCCGGCGGCGCCGGCGCGGCGATCGGCGCGCTGCGGCCGGATCAAATTTCACTGTTCGGCACCCTCGATCCGTGGCGAGACGCGTTCGCGCTGTTCCTGCCGACGATGCTGCTGCTGATGGGGGAGGCGAACATGTACCAGAAGTTCTTCTCGGCAAAGGACGAGCGTCACGCGCGGCTGTCCGTGGTGTGGTGGATCGTCGGCACCATCGTCATCGAGATCCTGATTGTTGGTGTCGGCGTGTTTGGCAGCGTCGCGGTGCCGGGGCTCAGCGCCGGCGATTCCGAAGGGATCGTAATCCGCGTGGCGACGTCGGTGTTGCCGCCGATTCTCGGGGTGCTGCTGTTATGCGGCGCGTCGGCGATCATCGTGTCGACGGCGAACAGCTTCCTGCTGACCCCGGCTTCGGCGCTGATGCGGGATGTCTACCAGAAGTCGATCAATCCGGCGGCCACGGATCGGCAGATCCTGTTGCTGACCCGCATCTTCGTCGTGGTTCTGGGGGTGCTCGGCTTTGTGGCACTGAGGTTCTTCACGACGATTCTGGAAATGGCGCTCTGGGCCTACACGATGTATGGCGCCTCGATCACGCCTGCGCTGCTGGCCGCTTTCCTGTGGCCGCGCGTGACCCGCAGTGGCGGCGTTGCCTCGATCGCGGCGGGCATGGTCACGACCCTGGCGTGGGAAATCTACGCGCGGTCCGCCGGCGGTTATCCGTACGGCCTCGACACCGTCTATCCCGCGCTGGCGATGTCGCTGCTCGCGTTAGTCGGCGTCAGCCTGGCCAGCACGCCGCCGTCCGCCGCCGAACGCGCGACCATCTCCTGAACGATCGTCGCCGCGCATGGTGCTGCTGATTTCGACGTACGACCTCGGGCGTCAGCCATTCGGGCTGGCGTCGCCGGCCGCCTGGCTGCGTCGAGCGGGCCACGCGGTCCGCACCATCGATCTCTCTCGCGAGAGGATCGCGCCGGAGGACGTGGCGTCCGCACGCGTCATCGCGTTCTATCTGCCGATGCATACCGCCACGCGCCTCGCGATGCCCGTCATCGATCGCGTCCGCGCGTTGAACCCGGCAGCCGTCGTCTGCGCCTACGGTTTGTACGCTCCGTTGAACGCGACCCTGTTGCGCGCGCATGGCGTGTCAGCCGTATTGGGGCCTGAAGCGGAGCTCGACCTGGTCGCTCTCGCCTCCGGGTCTCGCGACATCGTTGGCGACCCGCCGGCGACTGGCCTCGCCCTTCCGAAATTGGATTTCATTGAGCCCGATCGGTCGACACTGCCTCGCCTCGAACGCTACGCGTCGCTGCAGATGCCGGACGGCAGCGTTCGGATCAGCGGCGCCACGGACGCGACGCGCGGGTGCAAGCATCGCTGCCGGCACTGTCCGATTGTCCCCGTGTACGACGGCCAGTTTCGCGTGGTGCCGGTCGACGTCGTGCTCGCGGACATCAGGACGCAGGTCGAGCAGGGGGCCGGCCACATCACGTTCAGCGACCCGGATTTCTTCAACGGACCGACGCATGCCAGACGAATCATCGAGGCGGTTCACCACGAGCACCCGGAGCTTTCATACGACGCGACAATCAAGGTCGAGCATCTGCTAGCGCATCGAGCGCTGCTGCCGATACTCGCCGAGACCGGTTGCCTGTTCGTGACCAGCGCCGTCGAGAGTGTCGATGACAATGTCCTGGCCAAGCTCGAGAAAGGGCATACGCGCGCCGATTTCATCGCCGCGGCACGGTTATGTCGGGAGGCCAACCTCACGCTGGTGCCCACCTTCGTGGCTTTCACGCCCTGGACCACCGTCGCCGGTTACATCGACCTGCTGCGCGTCGTCGCCGATCTCGATTTGGTTCCGAATGTCGCGCCCGTCCAATGGGGCATCCGCCTGCTCGTCACCTGGGAGTCGCGGCTCCTCGAGCTTCCTGACATCCGTGCGGTGATCGGCGCCTTCGACGCGCGCACGCTGACGTATCCATGGCGACACGAGGATGCGCGCGTCGATCTGCTGCAGCAGCAGGTCATGGCAATCGCGGGCGTCAGTCGCGATCGAACGCGCGAAGACATCTTCGCGCGCGTCTGCGAACTGGCTGGTTCCATCAGTCGGGATACGGAGCATTGCAATGTTCCGGCGGTGCTGCCGTCACGCGCGACGATCCCGTACTTGAACGAGCCCTGGTACTGTTGAGCGGAACCCACCGCAGAGCAGGTTGCTCTGGTGTGACAGGGGGCCAAGAGGCCAAGAGGCCAAGAGGCCAAGAGCCCAAGGGGCCAAGGCCGATGGGTCCAGAGGCCAAGGGGTTAATGGGCCAAGGGGCCGAAGGGCCAATGGGCCGATGGGCCGATGGGCCGATGGGCCGATGGGCCAAGGGGCTAATGGGCCAAGGGGCCAAGGGGACGAGGGGCCACGGGCTGTGATGCGATGAAGCGGGTGTTGCTCCTGGCCACGACGACGGGCTATCAGACGCGGATGTTTGCCGACGCGGCGCAACGGTTGGGTGTCGAGCTGAGATATGCGACCGATCGCTGCGATCAGCTCGACGATCCATGGCGGGACGGGGCGATCGCCGTGCGTTTTCATGAAGAGTGGCGCTCGGTCGACACGGTGCTCAAGGCGGTTGATCGCGATCCCGTCCACGCGATCATCGCGGTCGGCGATCGGCCGACGGTCATGGCGGCCTATCTGGCGCGCCTGCTGGGACTGCCGGGCCATTCGCCGGAAGCGGCCGCGGCGGCGCGCGACAAGCGACTGACGCGCGAGCGGTTGAAAACGGCGGGCCTGCCGTGTCCTGATTTCTTCGCGGTGCCAATCTCGACGGCTGCGGATACGCTCGTTAACCGCCTGATGTTTCCCGTGGTCATCAAGCCCACCGTGCTGTCGGCGAGCCGCGGCGTGATTCGCGCCGACGACCCGATCAGTTTTGCGACCGCTTTCGATCGCCTGCGGCGGCTGCTGTCGTCACCAGACGTGCGGGAGCAGCGCGATCCCGAGTCCGACATCGTTCAGATCGAAACGTTCGTCCCCGGCCGCGAATATGCCATCGAGGCGCTGCTCGATAACGGCGTCATGCGCACCCTGGCGATCTTCGATAAGCCGGATCCGCTGGATGGTCCGTTCTTCGAGGAAACGATCTACGTCACGCCGTCGCGCGCGACGACCGGCCTGCAGCAGCAGATCGAAACGACCGTCGCGGCAGCGGCGGCGGCGCTGGGTCTGCATCATGGTCCGATTCATGCGGAGTGCCGTGTCAACGGCCGCGGCGTGTTCGTGCTCGAAGTCGCGGCGAGGCCGATTGGCGGCCTGTGCGCGAAGGTGCTGCGCTTCACCGAAGAAGGCCGCACCGCCGCCGCGCCGATCGGCTTCGAGGAATTCCTGCTGCGCCATGCGCTCGGCGAGTCGATGGACGCA
>DASPNQ010000176.1:0-7009 GCA_035626435.1 Vicinamibacterales bacterium | reverse complement strand
TCGGCGCGGCAAGCCCGCGTTCGTCCTCGCTTACTGCGCTTCCTCAGACTTCGGCGAGGCAAGCCCGCGTTCGTCCTCGCTTACTTCGCGTCCTCGCACTTCGGTGAGGCAAGCCCGCGTTCGTCCTCGCTTACTTCGCTTCCTCGGACTTCGGCGAGGCAAGCCCGCCTTCGCCGCTTAGCTCCTACTCGAAGCTGTGTTACTCGTTCGGTGGCTTGCCAACCGTAGCTGGGTCGCCATTCATAACCGTCCACCTTCGCTCGCGACAATTGCTGGCGAGCTACGGTGGACAACCTTCGCGGTTATACCCAGCGAAGGTTGGTGGGGAGGCAAGGATTCGAACCTTGGTAGCCACTGGGGCGACAGATTTACAGTCTGTTGCGATTGACCGCTCCGCCACCTCCCCAATTGTCTGTTTGGATTCGCTTGCTGTCCCCGCTGCCTGACGCGCTCAAGTTTGGAGCTGGCGAAGGGATTTGAACCCCCGACCGGCTGATTACAAATCAGCTGCTCTACCGGGCTGAGCTACGCCAGCCTATGCAAAAGGGAGATACTAGCACGTAGTGTGCCAGCCAGACAAGCCGTAGGGACACAACTCCTGTTCTCTTCCGGAGTTTTAACGATCACCGGCCTATTCCGGTCATCTCCTCCGGCTTTGGTTCCACCTGAGCCGGGCTGACGCCCGACTGTCCGCAGGGACCAAATCATTACTCCCAGATCCGATAGAGCGTGCTATTGGCTTACTGGGATCCCAACAATACTAGGCGATTTTTGGCTGGCGGTCGAGTGCCCCCTTCGCTGCCGGCAACCCTCCGCTATGTCGTTGTCAGCTGGTGCGGGCGTGCCGTTGCCTCACCGCTTCGTACAGCACGATCGCCGCCGCGACCGAGACGTTCAGGCTGTCGACGTGACCCAGCATCGGGATGTTGACCACCTGGTCGCAACGTTCGCGGACCAGCCTCCGCAGGCCATGCCCTTCGGCGCCGACGACAACAGCCGTGGGCAGCGTCAGATCCCAGTCGTAGTAGGGCACCTTCGCCGAAGCGTCGAGGCCGACCGTCCAGACGCCGGCCGCTTTGAGGTCTTCGAGCGACCGCGCGATGTTGACGACGTCGGCGACCGGGACGTAATTGACCGCGCCGGCGGACGCTTTCGCGGCCGCGCCGTCCAGCGGCGCCGCGCGGCGGGTCTGGCGAATGACGCCGCTGGCTCCGGAGGCGTCGACGGTCCGCAGGATCGCCCCAACGTTCTGCGGATCTTCGACCTCGTCGAGGACGACAATCAGCGGCGGACCGTTCTTGCCGTCGGCCAGCTCCGCGAGCGTCGCCTCGGTTTGCTTTTCCACTTCCGCAACGACGCCCTGGTGCGCGCCTTGCTTCGCCGCGCGATCGAGCTCGTCGCGCGTCACATAACGGACGCGCACGCTCAGACGGGCGGCCTCGTCCAGAAGACGCTGCAACCGGTCGTCGGCGCGTTGCGCAACCCAGATCTCTTTCGCGCGCTTGGCCTTGATCGCCTCGAGAACCGGGTTGACGCCGTAGATGATCATGACGAAACAGTCTGCAGTCGGCAGTCTTCAGTTAAGAGTTCAGTTCGCAGTCAACAGTTCGCAGTCAACAGTTCGCAGTCAACAGTTACAGTTAACATTCGACAGTGGACAGTTTGGCTGTCGAACGAACATCGATTCGACCATTCTAAGACTCACCGGTCAGCATGCGGCGATCCGTCGTCGAGTGCTTCGCGAACTCGTGGCGCCACTTCCCTGCCGATCAGCTCGATGCTGTGCAGCATCAGTTCGTGCGGGAGCGTGCCGTTACTGTATTTCAAGTTGAACCGCGACAGCCCGAGAACGCGCGCCGTGTTGAGGATTTTCGCCGCCACGGTCGCGGGTGAGCCGACGCACAGCGCCCCGTTCGGACCGGCTTCGTGCTCGAAGTGTGCGCGCGAGGCTGGCGGCCAGCCGCGCTCGCGGCCGATGCGGTTCATCATGCGCTCGTAGTGCGGCCAGAGCTGGTCGCGCGCTTCGGCATCGGTGGCGGCGACGTGACCCGGTGAATGCACCGCAACGGGCTGCCGCGAATGTCCGAACCGATCGAGCGATTGCAGGTACAAATCGACATACGGACGGAAGCGCGTCGGGCTGCCGCCGATGATGGCCAGCGTCAGCGGCAACCCGTAGCGCGCCGCGCGCACGACCGACTCGGGGCTGCCGCCAACGCCGACCCACGTGCGCAACCTGTCGCGCTCGATCGGCGGGTAGACGACCGCGCCGTTGAGCGACGCCCGCGTGGTGCCGGACCACGTCACCGGCTCGCCGGCGCGCAACGCCGCAAACAACTGCAGTTTTTCCTCGAACAGCAAATCGTAACGGCTCATGTCGTAGCCGAACAGCGGGTACGACTCCGTGAACGACCCGCGGCCGAGGATGACCTCAGCGCGCCCGTTGGAGATCGCGTTCAGCGTCGAGAACCGCTGGTAGACGCGGACCGGGTCGTCGGTGCTGAGCACGGTGACGGCTGATCCAAGGACGATGCGGCTGGTCCTGGCCGCGATCGCGGCGAGCACGACTTCGGGCGCGGAGATCGCGAAGTCGTCACGATGATGCTCGCCGACGCCGAAGCAATCCAGCCCGACGCGGTCGGCGAGCACCGCCTCGTCGACGACGTCGCGCAGCACCTGCGCCTGGGATTTCGCGCCGCCGTCGGCGTCACGCGTCACGTCGCCGAACGTGTCGAGGCCGAACTGAAAGGTGGGTGGTGGGTCGCTCACCCCTCCAATGTATCGCTTCGCGCGTTACTGACCGCGCTTGACCAGGTCGGCGACGTCGTAGGCGCGGCCGTTGGCGACGACCTTCTTCACCTTGTAGGTGTTGGCGATGTCGGCCAGCGGATCGCCGTCGATGGCGATCATGTCGGCGAGCTTGCCGGGCTCGATCGTACCGCCGTTGTAGCCCAGCGCCTTCGCCGGGTTCACGGTCGCGGTCTTTAACGCGTCGAACGCGGACATGCCGGCCATCGTGTAGGCCAGCAGCTCACCGTGCAGGTTGATCGCCTCGGGCCGATCCGTGCCGGCGACGACGAGGCCGCCGGCCTTCATGATGTCGAGCACCATTTTGCCGCTGCCGCCGCGCGGGTCCCCGCCGCCGCCGGCCTGCGACGCGACCGGTTGCGCCGCGATCAGCCGCTGAATCCATTGCGGGTACAGCGTGAATCGCGGATCGTTTTTCAGTGCCGGATCTCGTTCGAACAGCTCCCGCGTTCCGCCGCCCGAAATCATCGGGCAGAAAATGCGCTGGCTCTTGCCAAACAGCTGCACGACGTCTTCATAGGCCATCTGCAGCGTCGCCATCTTCGGTGAGTAGCCGCGGCGGCTGGTCGCTGCGGTGTGCTCGGTATTGTCGACGCCGACCATCGCCGCCGGGAAAATCTCGTGCGTCGCGACCGGCACGCCGATGCTGTGCGCGAAGTCGACCATCCGCTTCTGCTGCAGGTCCGGCAGCCGCACGTAGCTCTTGATCAGATCGTGTTCGAGCACTTTCGCGCGCTCGAGCTCCATCTCGAACTGGCTGATGTTGGAAATCGCAATGCCCATCTTGTAGTACACGCGATTCCATTCCATCAGGTAGCCGGTGCCGTAGACGCGCGGCCCCGGACGCACGCCGGCCTCGTTGGCCTCACGGTCCTCGACCGCTTCGTACGGCGTATTGCCAGGGCTGCGCACGGTGGTCACGCCAAACGCCAGCCATGCCCGCCCTTGTGCGGCGCCGAAATCCTTCTGCAGGTGCGAGTGAAACTCGGTCAGACCGGGCATCACGGTCAGGTTCGACGCATCGACGACCTCGGCCTTCGCATGGTTGGCCTCGCTGTGCGGGACGACGGACGTGATGCGATTGCCGGTGACGATCACGTCGACGTTCGAACGCGCGTCGGCGCTTTTCATGTCGAGCAATTTGCCGGCGTGGACGACCACGCGCGATTTCGGGATGGCCGGCGTCCACGTCATGTTGAACGGGACCGTCTTGGTCTCGCCGGTCTCGATGTCGATGATGCGCAGCTTGTCGAGCGACTGATAGAGGATGTGCCGCGAGTCGCCCTGCCAGCTTGGGGAGTGCGCGCTTTCAGAGGTGATCCGGCGCGGCGGACCCAGCGGCTCTCCGCTTGCCGAGACCGGCCACACCGCCAGCACCCCCTCGTAGATCGCCGCCATCTTCGAGCCGTCGGGCGACCACGCCGGGCCGCAGCCGCCGCGCGAATCGATCGACAGCATTGGAATCGGCGCATGCCACTTGACGTCCCCGCCGCTCGCGGAAATCGTCTGCACCTGGTTGGTGCCTTCGCGGAAGCGCACCGTCATCGGCGCGATGCCGGCCAGCGCGATGCGGCGGCCATCCGGCGACCAGGTCGGCGCGCCCGGCTGCGGCAGGGTGTCGTGAATCTTCGTGATTTTTCCGGAGTCGACGTCGAGGATCGACATCTCCCCGACCCGCCACATCCCGTCGACATTGAAGAACGCGATGCGCTTGCCGTCGGGAGAGAACGCCGCGCCCTGCGGCTGCGTCGTGATGTTGGTGACCCGACGGCTCTGACCCGTGTTCATGTCGCGGATCCACAGCTGCAGATGGGCGCTGTCTTTGTCCGACGAATAGACGAGTGATGTCCCATCGGGTGACCAGGCGGGATCGGTGTCGAGGGCCGCGTCTTTGGTCAGGTTCACCGGCGCGCCGCCGGCGACGGGCATGACGTAGATGTCGCCGACGGCGGCAAACGCGATCTGCGTCCCATCGGGCGACAACACCGGCTTGACAATGCCCAGCGTCTTCCGCGGCGTCGTCGACGTGAAGTCGCGAACCCGCTTCGTATACTGCGGCGTCGTCACACTCATCGTCGCGGTGAAGTCCACCGTCTGCATCGGCAGGCCGGCAATCGAGCGGCGGCGAATCTTGCCGTCCGAGACATAGACGTACTCGCTGGGGGAGGCCCACGACGCGCGGAAGGCGAAGACGTTTTCGGGGCCCGTGACTGCTTTACCGTCGATCTCGTAGCGGGTCTGCTGCCCTTGCGTGACGTGATAGAGCAGCTGTCCACCGGGTCCCCATGACGGCGCGTCGAGACGCGCGCCCTTGACGCTGCGCACACGGCGGTCGCCCATCGAACGCACGTTCATGGCCCACAGCGACTCGTAGTTGTCCCTCGATGTCGCGTAGACGATCTCGCTGTCGTCGGGCGACCAGGTCGGCATGAAGTCTTCACTGGCACCCTTGGTGATTTGTTTGAGCTCGCCGTTGCGAAGATCGAGCGTCCAGATGTTGTAATCGCTGCCGAGCGGGTCGCCGCGATCCGACGAGAAGGCGATGCGCGTGCCGTCGTGCGAGAAGGTCGGTTCGCGATCGTCAAACGTCCCCCAGGTCAACTTCCGCTGACCGGTGCCGTCGGGATTGATCGCCCAGAGGTCGTAACCCCCGTCGCGGTATGCGAAGAACACGATGGTCCGGCCGTCCGGCGACCACACCGGCTGGCGGGCGTCGTTGAAGACGTCGGTGATGCGCTTCATCGCGCCGCCCGTGGCAGGCATCACCCAGATGCTGCCCTGCATGTCGGTGGCGAGGGTGCGTCCGTCGGGCGAGATCGAGACGGACATCGACGTCCCCTCGCGAACGGTGACGTCAATCGAGGCCGGAGCGACGGGTGCCGGAGGCACGGCCCGCCGCGGCGGCTGGGGTCGGGACCCTTGCTGCGCAGCGATCGTGGCGGTCATCAGCACGAAGGCGAAAGGGGCGATGTGGCGCATCATGCGGCGCATCATACACGGCCTTTGGCTGATCGCTTTCAGGCTTCAGGCCGTAATGCTGCCGCGATTAGCGCCGCCCGTTGCTTGCAACTGACGACGGGCGCCAGGCCGGCCGCCTCGAGATGCGCCGCACGGTCGATGGCCGGAATCAGCACGTCGAGTTCCGGACCGTCATGCGCGCCGGTCAGCAGCACACGTATCGGGTGAAACAGCATCTTGCCCTTGGCGCCGGTCCGCTGTTTCAGTTTGTTCGCGACGGCGCGGAATATTTCCTTGTCAGTCAACGGTGGCGCCGCGTTCAACTCCTCCGATAAGGCGGCCACAAACGCCCTGTCGAAGCCGTCAAACTCGGCGGGCACGCGGGGCAGCGCAAACACCGCGGCTAAACGGTCGGGTAGCTCCGCAAGACGGTCAACCGATGTCGCAACCTGCGGCAGCACGAACTCGAGCCAGGCCCGCACCTGACCGGACACCTCGCCGACGACCAATCCGCGCTCTCGAAAGTAGGGCTCGGAGAGCGCCGCCAGTCGCGACGGCGGGCACTGCTTCAGATAGTGCCGGTTGACCCAGGCGAGTTTGTCCTCATCGAACACGCCCGCGCTATGCGCGACGGTGTCGAGCGTGAACCGGCGGGCGAGCTCCGCGGCGGGCAGCAGCTCCTCATTCTGGCCCGGCGACCACCCGAGCAACGCCAGATAGTTGACGAGCGCTTCGGGCAAGTAGCCTTTGTCCCGGAACTCCTTCACCGAGGTGGCGCCATGACGTTTGGAGAGGGGCGCGTGATCGGGCCCCATGACGAGCGACAGGTGCGCGAACGTCGGCGGCTCGTAGCCGAACGCCTCGTACAACAGGATCTGACGCGGTGTGTTCGAGATGTGATCTTCGCCGCGAATGACGTGCGTGATCTTCATCAACGCATCGTCGATGACCACCGCGAAGTTGTAGGCGGGAATGCCGTCGGACCGCACCAGCACGGGGTCGCCAATCACCTCCGTCTGAAACGTCACGTCGCCGCGCACCGCGTCGGTGAACGTCACCGCCCGGTGGTCGGGCACCCGCAGCCGGATGACCGCGGGTTCGCCGCCGTCCTTGCGTCGCTTTGCTTCCTCCGGCGGAATGTTGCGGCAGGTGCCGGCATATTTCGGCGGCAGTCCCGCGGCGAGCTGTGACTTGCGATGCGCTTCGAGCGTCTCGGCGGAACAGAAGCAGTAATAGCCGGTCC
>DASPNQ010000175.1:0-11643 GCA_035626435.1 Vicinamibacterales bacterium | reverse complement strand
CGTGAAACCGTTCGTCGCGATCGGCGATGCTCGACACGCGCTCGTAAATCATCCCCGCTTCGCCGGCGCCGACCGCCTGCAGGCACTGCGTCCCGGTCGGGCTGCCTTGCGACGGGATGTTCAGCTGGCGATGACCCCAGTGCGAGGGCATCTGCCGCCCGCCCGAATTCGGATCGTCTTTCGCGCCGACGGCGGCGAGCAGCATTTCGGTGGGCGTCATGCCGAGCGTCAGGCAGAGCGCGCGATCGCGATAGTACGGATAAAACCAGTCGTAGCCCGCCCGCAGGTGAAGGCCGGCGGCAGTCAGCACGGCTTCGTGCCCGGCGCCGCTGATCTGGAAGAAGATCAGACTCTGGTTCTTGAGTTGGATCTCCTTGTCGTCGATGCGGCGCGACAGCAGCATGATGCGGTACGCCCGCAGCAGATCGTCGCGTGTCAGGCCTTCCCATCGCGCGTTCACGTCGGGCCGCGCATCGGGTCTGGAGGCGAGCGTCGAAGCCTTCATCTGGCCCGAAATTATATCACCCGGGCCGATGCTATAATCCGCGCCCGACACCTCGGAATCCTCATGACACAACGACCGGTACGGCTGTATCGCTGGGATGAAATTGCGCTCGAAAAAGTCACCGAAATGATCTCGCGGAAGATCATCACCGGCGAGCGTGAGATGGTCACGCAGATCTACTTGAAACGCGGCGCGATCGTGCCGATGCATTCACACGAGAGCGAGCAGATGACCTACGTGCTGCAGGGCGGCTTGCGCTTCCTGATCAACGGCGAAGAAATCACCGTGCGCGAAGGTGAAGTGCTGCACATTCCCTCGTGGGTTCCGCACCAGGCCGAGGCGATCGACGACACGTTCGAGATGGACGTGTTCAGCCCGATCCGTCACGACTGGCTCGACGGCACCGACAAGTACTTTCACGATACCCCGCAGGAGAAATAGTCCACAGGCCGGGGGCTTCACGTCATCAGGTGTTGGCGCGGCCGTGCAGGTTCTCATCACCATCGGCGTACTCCTGCTGCTCGGAGCGTGGGCAGCCGCGGTCTACCGCCGGCTGGTCGTGCTCCGCGAACAGGTGAAGCTGGCCTGGAAACTGCTCGAGCCCGAGCCGTTGAACGAGGCAGTCAAGAACGTCTACAACAAGCACGTCACGCAGTACAACGACGCGCTCGAACGCTTTCCGGCAAACCTGATTGCGCCGCTGACCGGCCTGAAGGCGGCGAGGCGCTTTGACAGCGCCTCGTAACGGGAAAGTGCCCGCGGCTGACCGTCAGTGAATGTGCTTTTTCCAGTCGCTCTTCCAGTCGTCGTCCGCGGCGCGTCCGCCTGAATAGACATCGAACTTGCTGCGCGCGCGGCCCATCTTCCAGCGCAGGTAGCGATACTTCAGCTCGTCCATCGGGCGGGCACGCAGCCCTTTCAAGTACAGGTAGCCGATCACGAGACCGCCGAGGTGCGCCGAGTGCGCCACGCCGCCGCCGGGCCCCCCGAGCGCGGACATGAAGGCAATGGCGCCGACGATGACCACAAAGATGCGCGCCGGAATCGGGAAGATGAAATACAGATAGATCGGCCGGTGCGGAAAGTACATGCCGTACGCCAGCAGCAGCCCGTAAATCGCGCCCGACGCGCCGACGGTGACGGAATAGTAAATATCGTCGATGAACCACGACAGCAGCAGGCTCGTGAACGCAGCGCCGACACCGGTGACGAGGTAGTACTTCGTGAAGAAACGCGTGCCCCAGGTCCGCTCCAGTTCGGTTCCGAACATCCACAACGACAGCATGTTGATCAGGATGTGACCGAATCCGCCGATGCTGTGGAGGAACATGTAGGTGAGCGGCTGCCATACCGCCAACTGCTCGAACACCGCTTGTGGCGACAACCCGAGGCGCATCGTCATCATCTCGCCGACGATCATGTTGAGTACGAACAACACGACGTTCGCGATGATGATCAGCTTCACCGCCGGCGTGATACCGCCGGGGCCGAACGAATAACTCATCCCTGAGGGATAGCGCGCCACGGTCAGATCGTAGCAGGAACCAGGGACCGCCGGAGCGAGATCACGGGTGCCGCATCAGGGCAGCGGATCGACCTTGGGCTCGACGTGCTCCGTCCCGCGTTCGGGCAGCCTCGATGCCAGCACTGCCGCGAGTAGCGGGACGAATGCAACGACCGCCAGCGTCGGCAGGATGCCGTACCGATCGGCCGCCCGTCCGATCAGCGGCACCGTCAGGCTGCCCATGCCCCAGGCAAAGCCCATCATCAACGACGACACGGTGGCCGCGCCGCCTTTCACGAAGCTTTGCGCGAAGGTGACGCTGATTGGCAGCGTCGATTGCAGCAGCAGTCCGCCGATCGCCAGCATCACCGTGAACCACGCCGGCGGCAGGTAGGGCGCCACTGCCATGAACGGGACCGCGACAATCAGCGACCACACGATGACGGTTTTCGGGCCAATGCGGTCGGCGAGCGGCCCTCCCACGAAGCCGCCGATGCCGCTGGCGAACAGATACAGCGACACCGCCGTACTGGCTTCGGCGATCGTCCAGCCTTGTTGCGTCAGCAGCGTTGGGGTAAACGTCATGAACCCGTAGGTCGTGGTCGTTCGCAGCACGATCGTGAAATACAGCAGGGTCAACGGGCCGCGCGCCGGCTTCAAGGTGGCCCACGTCGATCGTTCGTGACGATGCGGCGCGCTCATCGGCGGCACCTGCCTCAGCGTCCAGGACAGCGCCAGCAGCCCGGGAATCATGATCAGCGGCGAATACTGCAGGCCCATGTACGCAATGAACGGCGCGAACAGCACCGGCGCGGCTGCGAACCCGAGTGATCCGCCGGACAGATGCGCCGACATCGCCGTGCCTTTCCGGTGATCGGCAAGTGTGTAGACGAGTGCGGCCGCGGCCGGATGAAACGCGGCGCCGCCAAGACCGCCCGCGACGAGCACCACACCCAACGCGAACGTCGACGTCGTCAGGCCGACGAGGCTCAGCGCAATCACGGCAAGCAGCGGGCCGGCAATGATCAGCAGGCGCGGCCGCCATCGATCCGCGAGCGCTCCAAAGGCCAGCTGCGACACCGAGTTCGCCATTTGAAAGCACATCGCCAGCGTGCCGGCTGCCGCCAACGACAGGTTGTGATGCGGAATCAGCAGCGGCAACAGCGGCGCATAGATGTTGGTGTAGGCGTCGACCACGACGTGCGTGGACGCCAGCTTCCAGATTGACGGATGTAATCCGAGCCAGCTGCGCCCGGTCACCTGGTGATCCTTCGCAACCTGCCCAGGATGAGATCGCGCGCTTCGCCGTATTCCCGAATGCGCAGGAGCTGCGCGGCCGACACCAGCACGATCAGCGCGATGGCGATCGTGATCAGCAGCCGGACCACTTGCGCCGCCAGCGCATCGCCGGGCACCACATCGAGCATCGTGGCGTGTGCGGCCATCGTCACGGCGCCCATCACCAACGAGGCGATCACCACGCGCGCGAACGAGGTAGCGACGCGGGCGCCTTCGAGGCCGTGGATTTCCCGGCGCAGCAGGAACAACTGGACGGAGGCGTTGATGATCGCGGTCAGCGACGTCCCGAGCGCCAGGCCGCGGTAGCCCATGTACCGCACCAGTGCCACGTTGAGCACCACGTTGACGACGACCGAGGCCGCCGAGACGATCACCGGCACGCGGCTGCGTCCCAACGCATAGAACGTCGGCGAGATGATCCGGACGATCGAATACCCGACCAGGCCGATCGCGTACAGCTGCAGCGCGGCGGCAGTCGCGGCGGTGTCGGCGGCGGTGAACTCACCGTGCTCGAAGATTACCGCGACGATCGGCTGCGCCAGGACGATCAAGCCGATCGACGCCGGCAGGTTCAAAAACAGCATCAACCCCAATGCGTTGGCGAGCGTCCGCCGGATCTGTGAAAAGTTCCGCTGCGCGACCATTCGCGAAATCGCCGGCGTCGCCGCGGTCGCGATCGAGACGCCGAACAGGCCGATCGGCAGGTACATCAATCGGAAAGCGAAATCGAGCCATGACACCGCGCCGGTGCCTTCGCCGGTCGCCAGCACGGTGTTGACGAAAACATTGATCTGCGTCGCCGCCATGCCGATCGTGCCAGGTCCCATCAGCAGCAGAACGCGCCGCAGCCCTTCGTCCCTGAAATCGAGGATCGGCCGATAGCGAAATCCTTCGCGGCGCAACGGCGGCCATTGAATGGCGAGCTGCCCGACGCCGCCGACCAGAGTCGCGATGGCGACAATCGTAATCGGCTGCAGTCCCAGCGACGGCGCGAGCGGGATCAGCGCCAGCATCATCGCGATGCCGGCGACATTGAACATGGCCGGTGACAGCGCCGGCACGAAAAAATGGCCGAGCGAGTTGAGCATGCCCATCAGCACTGCGGCCACCGCGACCAGCGTCAGGAACGGAAAGGCAATCCGTGCCAGAAAGATCGTCAGCTCGATCTTGCCGGGCACGTCGGCGAACTCGGACGCGTAGATGCGGACGAGCGGATCTGCGAACAACACGCCCAGCAGGACGATGGCGCCGGTGACGAGCAGCAACGCGTTGATGACGGAGTTGGCGACAGCGAAGGCTCGCTCGCGGCCGTGTTGCGTCAACTGACGGGTGAAGGTCGGAATGAACGCGGCGCTCATGGCGCCTTCGGCGAACAGGTCGCGCACCAGGTTCGGGATGCGGCTCGCCACGCGAAACGCGTCGTTCGCGTCGCTGGCCCCGAAGTAGTAGGCCATGACCTGTTCCCGCACCAGCCCGAGGATGCGGCTGGTGATGGTCGCCAGCCCGAACACCCCCGCGGACCGCGCCAGGCGTGGAGGAGGACCGCCTTCGCTCGTGCGAGCGTCGGCAGGACTATCGGGGTCGGCCATCAGTTACCAGAAGCGTAGCATGTCGGTTTGTGTGCGCTGGCGGGACGTTGTTCCGCAGGTGAACAGCCCGCGCCGGTTGTGGTGCGCCGCGCCACCATTCACCCCTTCGCTTTGCAAAAACTTTACGAATGCGAAGCAAACATTTTGACAGGACGGTCCGTCTATAACTTTGAAAGGCCTAGTCAGCCTCTCACCATCCTCCTTGGGGCTCTTACCGAACGGTTTGAGCCCCATTTTTTATGCGAGCTGCGCCTTTACGGTCTCGCTGACTTTCCGGCCGTCGACGGTTTTGCCCGCCAGCGCCGCCATCGTCGCTTTCATGACTTTGCCCATGTCTTTCGCGCCGCTCGCGCCGGTTTGCGCGATCGCTGCGGCCACGGCGGCCGCGATCTCATCGTCTGAGGCTGAGGCCGGGAGGTAGGTCATCAGAATCGCGATCTCCGCCTGCTCTTTCTCGGCGAGGTCCTGACGTCCGCCCTTCGTGAACTGGTCAATCGAATCCTTCCGCTGCTTCACCAGCATTGAGACCACCTGGAGCTCTTCAGCCTCATCGAGGGCGCGCCCCTTCTCGATGCTCTTGTTGGTGAGCGCGGTCTTCAACATCCGCAGCGCGGTAAGCCGGGTCTGGTCTTTCGCCTTCATCGCGGTGACGATGTCGGCGCTGAGCGATTGTTCGAGGGACATTCTGCGATCCTCTGATCTGTGAGCGGGTGATGAACGGCCCGTGCCGCAGGGCGCTGGTGCTGGACCAGCTTAATGATCTAACGCGCCGTCACCGAGCGTAAAGTGCCAGTTGTCGTAGGAATCGTAAAAATCCTTTGCGACCGGCACGGCGTTGACCTTGACGGTGAGGTCGATTCCCGACTTGACGACGAAATATCCCGATCGGCGCAGGACGCGGCGGAACGACGCGTGCGTCACGTAACAGCGAATCTTGTCCGAGTCGTCTTGCCGCGCCTCGCGATCGACCCATCGCGCCAGCGTCTTGATGCCGCGCTCGTCGGCGGGGTCGGCCATCACGTCGACGATCTGCGTGACACGTCCCTGCGGCTCGCGCAGGTGACGGTAGACAACATAGCCGTCGACGTCCTCGCCACGGCGAAGCAGGGCGATCGAGTAACGGACGTGGGGTGGTTCGGCGTATTTCCAGTTCAAATAGCGGGCATCGCGGCGGACGGTCAGCGCAAATTGCGGCGCCACACGTTCCCATAGCCGATCGACGCGTGCGTCGAACCGCCGCACTGTTTCGATCTCCGCACGAAGCGGCTGCGACCGAGACACGATGCGCACGAGAGGCAGCGTCACGGCGGAGATGAGCCGGTTAATCGTGACCGGCCAGGTGGCAATGCGGAACGCGCGCCGGCTGAGCGGCTTGACGAGGCAGGGGAGTGGCTGCGCTCGAGGCCATCGCATTTCGTCGAGCCGCGCACGCGTCGCCCGGGACAAACCTGCCGCGAGTGCGACGCCAGTGCCGCGGTCCCACGCGCGCAGCAGCGCGCCGCCGAGCCCCTGTCGTTGACGTTCGGCCACGACGAGCGGGTCCGAGCTCCACGCGCCGGCAACCTCCGTGCCGCTGATCGAAACGCGCACCGGCATCAGCGGCGATGCGGCTATGACGGTCGGTCCTTCACGAACCACCCAGTACGGCGGTTCGGCGCCATTCGCGGGGTTTCGCCGCGCCCAATCCCAATGCAGCCGCAGGCGCTCAGCCGCTTCGTTGCCAAGCGTCCGCCGGTGCAGCTGCTCGATGCCTTTGCGATCGTCAGGAGTAAACCGTTCGATGTCCGACAAACCAGTAGCCAGTATCCGTGATCCAGTATCCGGACGAAAACATTTGGCGATGGGTTCGTCGCCGTGCTGGCCTGCCGGCGGCCGGGCCGCGCCTACGGCTACTGGCGACCGGGGGGGCGAATCATCGAACCGGGTTGGCCCGGTGTCGGCGCGGGAGGCGGCGGCTGGATGATCACGCCCGGCGTTGCCGCGCCGGTTGGCATCGTCGGGGAGGTCGAAGGCGTGGCCGGCGCAATCGTAATGTTCTGCGCGCCGCCAGTCATCGGCGGTGGCGCGTTGGTAAACACGCCCGGCTGCCCCGCCGTGGGTTGCGGGAACGTGAAGACGGGAGGGTTCGGCGGATTGTCGTCGGGTTCGCTCTCGTCAGCCGGCTGCTGATCCTCTGTGCGCTGCGGCCGTTGCGGGGGCCGCGGCGCGCCGTTGAACGCGCCGTTGGTGTTTGCGGCGCCCGGTCGCACTGTCGGCGCCGGTGGCGGCGTGGAGGTGGTGGCCAGGACCAGGATGCGGTCGTACATCGATGGACCACTCGCGGTCGCGCGAGGCGCGGCCATGTAGCCCGCCGCGCTTCGCAGGATGGTTTCCAGCGCCTTCGCTTCCGGAACGTTGATCAGCTTGACCGTCAGCGGTAACCCGGTGAGTTTCTCGGCGCCGACGATCTTCGTGCCGCCGATTTTTCCCCATTCGGTGAGGATGGTGCGTACCGGGACGTTGGTGGCATCGACCGAGACGAGGCCGTCGTGGAAATCGAGCTTCAGGCTTTGCGCCGCCGACGGCGCGGCAAACCCGATTGACAGTGCAACGGTGAGAAGGAGTCGCCGCATGATTTCGATTGCCCGATCAGTATACCGAGCTTCGTCCCGCGCTCACCTCGAGCGGAAGACGATGGCTAACTACCCATTGGACGAAAGTTACGGCCGAAAAGCCGTTGTAGCGTCAATGACGGCGGCAACCGCGTCGTCGCCGAGGGCGGGATACATCGGCAATGAAACGACTTGCCTGCAGATCCGGTCCGCCACGTCACACACAGCCGAGCTGGAGTCGGAAAGCGCCGGCTGCCGCGGAATTGGCACCGGGTAATGAATCAATGTCTCGACGCCCGCCGCAGCCATGTGCGCCCGGAAGCGCTCGCGGTGTTCGGTGAGCACTGGAAACAGGTGGTAAACGTGACCGGCGTCGAATTCGGTGGGGATGGTGACGGACGGGTTGGCGATGCCGGCGCGGTAGCGCCGCGCGATGGCGCGACGCGTCCGCGTCCAGGCGGGCAGATAGTGGAGGCGCGCGCGCAGAATCGCCGCCTGGATCTCGTCGAGGCGGCTGTTGGCGCCGGCTTCCTGATGCTGATACCGCGCGGTCTGTCCGCCGTTGCGTAACCGCGTGATCCGCGCAGCCATTTGTGCGTCGTTGGTCAAGACCGCGCCGCCGTCGCCCAGCGCTCCGAGATTTTTCGTCGGGTAAAAACTCGTCGCCGCCGCGATGCCGAAGGTCCCGATCGGCTTTCCTGCCGCTGTCGCGAGTTGCGATTGCGCCGCGTCCTCGACGAGGGCCAGGCAGTGTTTTGCGGCGATCGCCTCGAACGCCGCCATGTCGGCAGCTTGCCCGTACAGGTGGACCGGCATGATGGCGCGCGTCCGCGGAGTGATTGCGGCCTCGGCCGCGCGCGGATCCAGCGTCAGGCGATCCGGGTCGATGTCTGCGAACACCGGACGCGCTCCGGCGAGCATGATGCCGAACGCCGAAAACGCCGCGGACAGCGGCGCCGTAATCACTTCATCGCCGGGGCCGATGTCCAGCGCGCGAAGAATCAGCGCGATCGCGTCGGTGCCATTGCCGACGCCGACTGCATGCGCGACCCCGCTCGCTCGAGCGAATTCGGCTTCGAACGCTTCGACCTCTGGTCCGAGGACAAACCAGCCGCTCGCGATGACCCGATCGATCGCGGCCCGGACGTCGGCGGCGTCGTCGGTCAGCTGCAGCGCGTTAAATGGAACCTTCACCGGTATACCTGGGCAGGTGCTTGCGGTAGTACTCGAACGTGCGCGCGAAGCCTTCGCGCAGGGTCACCTCTGCACGCCAGCCGGTTCGCTGCCGGAAGAGCGACGAATCGGCATAGAAACTGCCAATGTCGATCGCTTTCTTTTCCGGGGGCCATTCGACGAAGGTGTAGCTGCCCTGCCCGGCAATCTCGACCAGCATCCTGACGAGCGCGCGGTGTTCGATGTGTTCCTCGCCGCCGACGTTGAAGGCTTCGCCGTTGACCGAGTCGGTCGCCCCGGCCGCAAGAAACGCTTCGACCGCGTCGTCGACGTAGACGAAGTCGCGGATCTGCGAGCCGTCACCGAACACCTGGATCTGCTTGTTTTCGAGCACGAGCCGGATGAACCAGCCGATGAACCCCTGACGGTTATGCCGTAACAGCTGGCGCGGACCGTAGACGTTCGTCAATCGCAGCGCGCACGCCCGCACGCCGAACACATTGTTGTAAACCAGATGGTAGTACTCGCCGGCGGCCTTGTTGATGCCGTTGACGTCGGTCGGACGTACCAGGTGACGCTCGGTGACGGGCAGCTCGTAGGGTTTGCCGTAAATCTGCCGCGTGCTGGCAAAGATCACCTTGGCCTGCGGGTTGTGATGGCGGCAGGCTTCGAGCAGCGTCAACTGGCTGCGGCAGTTGATCTCGAGATCGGTGTGCGGATCCCGCATGCTGTCGATGTGGCTGACTTGTCCTGCGAGGTTGAAGATGAGCTCGCGATCCTGCACGAGATAGTTCATCGTGCTGGCCTGCCGCACGTCCGCGACATTGACGCGCACCTTGTCCTCGATGCCGGCGATGTTGAACAGATTGCCGCCGTAGTCGGGAATCAGCGAGTCGACGAGCAGCACGTCGGCGCCGAGGGCGACAAGGCGATGGGCGAGGTTGCTGCCGATGAAACCGAGCCCGCCGGTGATCATCACGCGGCGTCCCCGGTAGAAATCGGCCGCCGTCATCAGTGCTTCTCCGCGGGCTTGGCGGTCGCGCGGACGGCCTGCTCCTTCAGATGGTCGCGGCGAACGACCAGCACCCACCACAGTTTCATGACGTCGATCGCGGTGCGGAAAATGCGGCGAAAGTTGAAGAACTGCGACTTCCCGTAGGCGCGATGGTAATGATGAACGGGCTGTTCGGCGACCCTGAACCCGGCGTCCTGGAATTTCTTCATCATTTCCAGGCAAATCACGCCGCTGTTTTTCTCGAGTCTGACGACGTCGAAGATGCGCCGCCGCATCAGCCGGAAATCACAGTCGACGTCGCGCACCTGCAGGCCGAACAGCAGCTTCACCATGTGGTGATACAGCCGTCCGATGACGATCCGATGGATTGGGTCGGAGCGGCTGATCTTCCAGCCGTTTACCCAGTCGACGTCGTCGGTCATCTTCGCCCACAGCACGGTCATTTCCGCGGGGTCGTACTGCGCGTCGCCGTCGGTGTAGAAGATCAGTTCCTTGGTGGCGGCATCGAATCCGCTGCGCAGCGCGCCGCCGTAGCCGCGATTCCTGGCGTGGTGGATGACGCGCACACGATCCGGATAGATGCGCGCGAGCTCGTCCACGATCTTGGCGGTGTCGTCCTGGCTGCCGTCGTTGATGACGATCACTTCGTAATCGTCGGTCAGCGTCGCCGCCACTTTGACGGACGTGATCACCAGGCTGGCGATCGTGCCGGCGTCGTTGTAGGCCGGAAAAAACACGCTGAGACCTGGCATGCGCGCCACTTTACTTCGATCCGGTGTTGGTGCGGCGGGCGCCAATCCGGCCGTGACGCAGCATCAGCTTCCACGGCGTGATCAGCGACTCCAGCAGCACGCCGCTCGACAGTTTCGAGGCGCCCTGCCGGCGCTCGATGAAGATGATCGGCGACTCGGCGATGTGCAGACCGGCGTCCGCCGCCATGAACGTGACGTCGAGCAGGAACGCATAGCCGTCCGACACGATGCGATCGAGAGGCAGCCGCGCCAGCGATTCGCGGCGCCAGCAGCGATAGCCGGTGGTGATGTCGCGCAGCTGCAACCCGGTCACGGTGCGGATGTAGAAGTTCGCGAACTGGCTCAGGATGATGCGCCGCAGCGGCCAGTTGACGACGCTGATGCCGTTCAAGTAGCGCGAGCCAATCACCAGGTCGGCACCGCGCGCAGCCGTGGCGATCATCTCGGGCAGGTACTTCGGGTCGTGCGACAGGTCCGCGTCCATTTGCCCGACGAAGTCGTAGTCGCTTTCGATCGCGCGATGAAAGCCTTCCAGGTAGGACACGCCGAGGCCGCGCTGGCCGGTTCGATGCAGTGCGTGGACCCGACCGGGAAATTTCACCGCAAGATCGTCGGCGACTTTGCCGGTGCCGTCGGGCGACTGATCGTCGAGGACCATCACCGATACCCCCGGGATGGCCATCAGGTCCGTCACCAGGATCGGCAGGTTGTCTTTTTCGTTGTAGGTCGGGATCAGGACGAGCGTCTTCATCCGCGGCCCTCGAACCGCATCGATGAAATCTGCTCCGAGACCAGGCCAACCAGCATGACCATCACGCCAAACATCAGCAGGACGACAGCGCCGTTGGGAATGCGAGCGTGGTAGACGAAGTTCCAGAGGCCGTAGACCAGCCCAAGCGCCACGGACGCGGCGCTGACCGGCGCGAAAATTCGCAGCGGGCTGTAGATCGTGATGACTTTGAGCAAGATCAGCAGAAACTTGGTGCCGTCACTGGCGAGCCGGATCTTCGAATTGCCGGCACGCTGCAAGGCGCCGATTGGTTCGAACGTGACATTGTATCCCGCCTTGATGAAGGCCAGCGTGGTCGTGGTCGGCGTGGAAAAACCGTTCGGCAGCAGGTGAATGAAATCGAGCAGGTGCTCGCGCCGGGCGGCGCGAAACCCTGAGGTCAGATCCGGTATCGGCCGCTCGGTCAGGTAACTGGCCAGCCAATT
>DASPNQ010000174.1:0-3576 GCA_035626435.1 Vicinamibacterales bacterium | reverse complement strand
TTGATGACGTCGGGACCAATTGCGTCGACGATTCGACGGAGATGCGCGGATCGATCGATATAGAGGAGATTGCCAGCGATGCGCTGGCCGATGACGTCTGCCATGGTGGTCCTGCCGTCCTTACTCTGGGCGCTGCCGCCGGAGCGGTTGCCGGGTTACGAAACACGCGCGCGCGGCCGGAGGATGGCGACTCTGGAAAGCCGCGCGCGCAACTGATGCCGCGTCAGGTTTAGCTGACGTAGTCGGCGGTGACCTGGTCGTACGCCTGCTTGCCGTGCTCTTCGGCGTAGACCACGCACTCATCAGTGCTGGTGCCGAGCGTGATCTTCACGCCCCAATACGCCGCGGTGGCCGACGCCGCACGCAGCTGCTCGGCGCTTGCTTCGAGGAACAGGTAATCACCGACCGCATTCGGATCGGACCCGAGCGCATGCGTGGCGACAACCGCCGCGTTGGTCGTTCCAGCCGCGTTGTCGGCGACAAAGATCTTGAAGCCGGTGATCGATCCCGTGCCGACGCTGTGCATCAGCGCGGCCACCACGCGCCTCAAGCCTCCCAACGCGGTGAGTGCCAGGCACTTCTCTGAGGCGGCCGGGTTGAGCGTGACGATGGTTTCCGAGCCCGAATCGGGATCGAAGTCCACAAGACGGCGACGGCACTGGGCCAGAGCCTTATTCGCGGTATAAGCCATGACTCTTCATCTCCTCCAGAAACCGATACCGAACTAGCGAGCCGCCAACACGACGACCGGCGACAGCGGGTTGCCGTTCTTCGGCGTCAACGCTGATCGCCACCACCACTGACCGTCGTTGCGTCGGTAGAAGCGGAAGCCACGCTCCGCAGCTGCGAAACGCACGTGGATGGACTCCGCATACTGCTCGCTCTGGTAGGTGCCCTCCAGGTATTCGGAGGGGACGATCAGCATGATGTCGCCAGCGTCACCCAACGTCTTCGCAAACTCGGTGAAGAAGATCGGCCGGTTGTCGAGGTACTCCTGACCGCCCTGCGAACCGGTCAAGTACTGGACCGCATGGCCGCCGGTGCCCACTTCCTGCACGAGGCTCTTGAGCTGCTCGCGGGTGTTGTGATTGGCCAGCCACACCGCCGAGCCGTAGCGCCAGCAGCGCGCCGCCATCTTGTCGATGTTCTTCTTGACGATGGTGTCGGCCGCTTGACCGGCCTCCTTCGCCACTTCGATCTTGCAGCCCGCATTCAGCGAGCCCTGGCGTTCACCGGTGCCGGTGCCGTTGATGCGCTCGTTCATCGCGTTGGCGACGAACTCGGTCGACATGCCGGCCTGGATGATGGCCACGAAGGACTGGGGCGAGTCGTTGATGATGCGCTCGCTGGCGAAGGCCAGGCCGAACTCCTCGTTCGCGGTCAGCACAACTTGCTCGAAGGTCTGCCGGCTCGCCGTGCCGTCGACCGTTTCCGGGCGACGCGTTACGGTGAATCCACCGCTGACGCTCGTCGCGTGGTTCTTGTCGACGCGAGCATTGAATGACACCGTCGGCGCCGACATCGGCACATGCGTGATCAGATCGTTCAGCGGATCGCTCTCGGGCGCGATCGACAGGATGCCAGGCGCCACGCCGTGCGGCACCAGGAAGCCACCAGCCGGGTCGCTGTAGCCACCCTGCTCGTCGGAACCCTGCGTCGCCAGTGGCTTCAGTCGGGCGTCCACCTTGCGGCCGCGGCCCGCGTTCATGACCGCGGTCAGGTAGTCGCGGTGGTCGGCGAAACCGCGCTTCGGGTCCTTGTCGGCCATGTTCTCGCCGAGGCGCACATCGGCGGCCGCACGCGCGCCGGCGGCGGCGTCACCGTCGGTCACCGCAGGCGTCTGCTTGGGATCGCGCTCGATCTCGTTCGCTTCGATCGCCGCAGCCAGAATCGGCTTGTGGTCCTCGATCTGGGCTTCGACGGCGGTGATCTTGTTCGTCAACTCACCGAACTTAGCCTTTTCCTCCGCCGTCATGGCCCGGTCTTCCGCCAGCGCCTTTGTGCCAATCTCACTGCGTTCCTTCACCAGCGCCTTGCGCTCCCCTTCGAGCTTCGCGGCCTTGGTCTGCGCCAGCTTCAACGAACCCAGCACCGCAAACATCCCGAACGACGCGTGATCCGGAGTCGCAATCGAGGCCACCAGCATGGCCACGCCAGCCATCGCCGGCCCCCGAAGCGGATGTCCGCATAGCGCCTCGACGAGCGCCAGGCAGCGACTCCGAAGGTCGCTCATCGCGCGCGCGGCGCCGGCGAGCACCTTGGCCCGCCACGGCTGCGTGTGTTCGGTGCCCATTTGCTTGGCGTTGACCTGCACCACATTTGTGGGCATCGCCGCGACGGCGATGAAGAAGGCCGCGAGGAACGGCAGCACTGTGAAAAGTCGGTCCATGGTGATCGGCTCCTGCCACTCGACCCCACTCACCCCAATGAAAAACGCGCGACCTATTCGAGGCTTCTCGCGTTCGAATCGGACCGGCTCAGCGAGACTTTCGTCTCGGTGAGTGCCCGGCACACGTGAACGCGTGAAGCACCCGAACAGGCCGCGCGTTCATCGGAACTCGCGGAGCCCTGTGTTACTGCGCGGATGGACCGGTCGTCAGACCGTCAGGACCGCGCAGCCAGTTTTGTTATGTAGGGCTAGAGTGGGACCGATTGGTCGGAAAGTCGAGTTTTGGCGACAGAACTCTCGATTGCGGCGTCGCGATCGAGCAATTCGCGCACGTGTTCAGCAAGTTCCTTTCCGCGCTGGCTCGCGCGTCGACACAACGCGTCGAACGTTTCCTGA
The DNA here is from genome assembly GCA_035626435.1 of Vicinamibacterales bacterium. Classification (GTDB taxonomy): domain Bacteria; phylum Acidobacteriota; class Vicinamibacteria; order Vicinamibacterales; family UBA2999; genus 12-FULL-67-14b. Next base: position 791 of record DASPNQ010000174.1, on the reverse strand, counting down.
CTTACGCGGGTGCTGATGCGCTCGGATCGCCCGGTCGGATCAACTGATGGGCGACCGCGGCGCCGGCGTTCTTGAATCTCTCCGGTATCAACAGATACGCGCGGACTCGCCCGGCGGTCCGCGAGTACCGATTGCCGGCGGTCTGGGCCGGCGGTATCCAACATCATTCGCTCAGCGCAATCGCGATGTTCACGGCGTCACGCTCGGCGGCAGCGCGGGCGTCCTCGTCGTCATCGTTGCGCCGATGGCACTGGCCGTCTCGGAGCTCGTACCCCTCTGGGCACTGGCCATCGACGTCAGGTTCAACTGCGGCGCTCGCGGGGACGTCGGCTGACGGCGTTGTCGCGTTCCTGGCGACATCGTCGGCCATCATGGTCGGCCCGCCGTCACCCTCGTTGATGTGATCGCCCGTCGCCTGCACCGCCGACGCGGTTGCGACTGGTACGCCGGTCCGCTTGCGACCTTGCAGCCGCCCGATGACTGCGTCGAAGGTGGCGACCTTATCCGCCAGTCCGGCCTTCACCGCGGCCTGACCGTAGAACATGCGGCCTTGGCCAAAGTTCTCAAGAACGTGCTTCACGCTCACACCGCGCGCGCGCGCCAGTGCGGCGTCGAACCATCCCTTGACTTGGTTGATCTCGTCCTGGAAATGCGTTTTGGCATCGTCGCTGAGCGGCTCAAACATGTTGCCTTCGACCTTGTGCTCGCCCGCGTAGATGAACGTCATCTTGATGCCCCAGTTCTCGAGCATCTTTGAGATGTCTTGATGCAGCAGGTATGCGCCGCAGCTG
>DASPNQ010000173.1:0-48363 GCA_035626435.1 Vicinamibacterales bacterium | reverse complement strand
CCGACGCCGGGAAATCAGTGCGCATCATGCACAAGGAGTTGGCGGCGCTTGTTGCGGAGGCGAAGGGCAACAAGGATCAGGCGATCGCGTTGCTGAAGGAGGGCGTACAGATCGAAGAATCGATGCGCCCGCCAAACGGCGCTGCGGATCCGGTCAAGCCGTCGCACGAGCTGCTCGGCGAGGTGTTGCTCCGCGCGGGCAAAGCGGAGGAAGCCGCGGCGATGTTCGATGCGTCGCTGCTGCGGATGCCCAATCGCGCGCGCTCGCTGATGGGTGCCGCGCAGGCATACGCGGCCGCCGGCAAGCCGGAGCTGGCTGCGGAGCGCCGGGCGACGTTGCAGTCGTTCTGGAAAGGCAAGCCGGTCAACTCGACCGCGCGGTAAGCAGCAAAAAAACCGGGCCGCTGTGCGGGCGGCCCGGTAACGTTCGCCAGCGACGAAGGCTTAGAACCCGACCGAATACACCACCTTGAAGCTGCGGCCTTGTTCCGGCAGCACGTCCTTCAGGTAATTGAGGTGGTTGCGATACACCCGGTTCGTCGCGTTATCCAGCCGCGCGGTCACCGTATTGAGCACGCCACCGCGATCGAACGAATACGTCGCGAAGAATCGCGCCAACGCATAGCCCTCCGTCGGCGTTTCGTCTCCATAGACGCGATTCTGATCGGCGGCTGTCGTCACGCTGCCGCCGATCTGGAAGGCGCTGCGCTGGTACTTGAGGCCGGCGACCAGGCGCGCCGGCGGAATGCGCGGCAGCGGATCGCCGGTGTCGCTCAACTCACCACGCACCATGTCGAAGGTCCCCTCCACGGTGAGCTCGTTCGTCAACTTCACGTCGACATGCGTCTCGAAACCCGTGAGCGTCGCATCGCGGCCGGTGAACTCGACAAACGGGAAGTCCCCGTGATCGTGCCCGCCGCCGCCCGGTTCGTCCTCGACGTGGAACCGGGCGTCGAATTCCGCTTCGCGCTCCTCGAATTCCTCTTCGCTGATCGGATTGCGGAAGACGTAATTGGAGAGGTTGTTGCGGAAAAAGGTGAATTCTGCCTCGAACCGTTCGCCGCGGCCGCGCACGGACGCGTCGAAGCCCAAACCACGTTCCGACGCGAGGTCGGGGTTGCCGATCTCGAACGCGAGGTTGCCCGGGTGCGGGCCGAAAAAATACAGCTCCTCGAGTGCGGGGTTCCGCGCCGCACGCGCCAGGCTCAACGCGATGACGAAGTTGTCGTTGGCGGCCTCCGGCTGAATTAACAACCCGAGGGACCCGGACGCCTCTGTGAATTCGCGAGCCGGCAATGCACCGATCGGCGTATAACTGGTGCGATCGACGCGCGCGCCAAACTGCACCGTCGCGTGCGAGAACTTCAACTCTTCATAGAGAAAGCCCGCGAAGCTGCGCTGATCGATCGGCGGCGACAAGGCTTCGGCACCGACGGCGGCAAAGTTGCGGTTCAGCAACCACCCACCGATGCTGCCGACCAGCCGTCCGGCCGGCCGATGCGACAGCAGCACCTCCGCCTCGACCGAGTCGTTGTTGAACGTCGTGCCGACTTCATCTCCTTCGAGCTCCGAATGTTCGTATTTGCGCACGCCGAGCGTGGCGCGATACGACTGCAGCCATCCTCCCAGCTCCGATCCGCCGGCGCGGGCACTGAACGAATGGCGCTTCGGCGTCAGCGATATCGAGCCTTCCTCGACGATCGGTATGCCGTACGCGGTGTCGTCGTAGCCGTAACTCGCGCCGACGTAGCTACGGTCGCCCGTCCACGCGCCGCCAATCTGACCCATCGCCATCCGCGAGTCGGAGTTGGACACCTCCTCTTCCGGCGTGCGGTAGTTTCCCGAGCGGCGCCCCGCGCCGCCGACGTGCAACGCAAAGCGACCGTTGCCGACGTGGATGTCGCCGGCCCCGCCTGCCTGCCCGCCGTTGCTGCCGAAATCAAATGTGAAGTTGCCGGTCGGCCGCGTGGTGCGCTCGGTCGGAATCTGATCGGTAATGACATTGACGAGCCCGCCAATCGCGTTGGCGCCGTATAACAGCGTCGCCGGGCCGCGCACGACCTCGATCTTCTTGGCCGCGGCCGGATTCACGGGGACGCCATGATCGCCCGATTGGCTCGACAGGTCGCCCATGCGCTGACCATCCTCGAGAACGACGACGCGGTCGCCGTCGAGACCGCGGATGACCGGGCGCGCCGATCCGGCGCCGAATGATCTCGACGCGACGCCCGGCGCTTCGGCGAGCGTGGCGCCAATCGTCGCCTCGAGCGCCTTCGTCAGCTCCTGACCATCGAGGACCGTGGTCGGCTGATACGATTCGAATTGAGGGCGCGCGGTCGGACTCACCGATAGTACTTCCGCAAAGTGCAGGTCGAATTCGACGGCGATGTCCAGCGTTTGGGCCGCGCCCGCCACCGTCACTTCGGTTCGGCGCGTGCTGTACCCTTCGGCGCGGACGCCGACGTGATACGCACCGGGGGGCACGTTCTCGAAGCGGTACGAACCGTCTTCGCCGGTTCGGGTCTCCAGGCGCAGCTCGTCGATGACGACCAACGCCCCGGATAGCGGCCGTTTGTTTTCAGCCTGTGTGATCACGCCGCTCAACGTCGTCCCCGCCTGCTGGGCCACCGCGTCCGCAAACGCGGCTTGCGTGGGAACAACGAGCGCCAGCGCGAGCAAAAGCATCTTTGCCATCTCTTAAGGGTAGTCGTCTCGCGTACGGCCGCGGCTACGAATCAATGAATGGTCGATTTGAGCCAATGAATGGAAAATACGGGGGTGCGTAGGGTGTCTGTGGTCGCTTGCTGGTTTGCCGCAATTACGGCATCGCCGGTGGCTGGTCAAACGGGGTCGATCTCCGGAACGGTCACGACCATAGCCAAAGGCGCCCCACCGTTGCGGGTCACGATCGATCAGAAAATCTGCGGCGATCAGCTCCCGGACGAGTCGGTTGTCGTCAATGCCCAGGGGCGCCTCGCCAACGCCGTAATTTCCGTAGTGGGGTTGAAGCGCGCCGCGACGTCGGCAGCGACCGTCCTCAACGAGCGGTGTAGGTTCACGCCGCGGGTTCAGCTGGCGCGGCCAAATGCCACCGTCAGAACGTCGAGCACAGATCCGATCCTGCATACCACCCAGGCGCAGCTCGACACCGGACGGCCGCTCTTCAACGTGGCCTTGCCGGTTCCCGGCATCAACATCGGCAAGCCGGTCGGGACTCGCGGTCCGGTGCGTCTCAGCTGCAACATCCATCCGTGGATGCGCGGCTGGGTCATCGTCACCGAAGACGCGTCCGCGATCACGGCCACGGACGGCCGCTTCACCATCGATGACGTGCCGCCTGGCACCTACGAAGTTCGCATCTGGCATGAGGCGCTAACAGGAGCGCCCCAGAAAGTGACTGTCACGTCCGGTAAGACGGCAGCGATCACCTTTTCGCTGCGATAGCCCGCTGCTGAAGACGCTCTACTTGATAGCGCGCAGCGTCGACGCCGTCCTCCAGTACCACGTCCCGTCCACGAGTGCCGGTGACGCCAGCGTCTGCTCGCCGAGCTCATTGACTCTCACCAACTTGAACTGACGGCCCGCTTCGACGACGAAGGTCTGTCCGTCATCGTTGGTGAAAAAGATCTTGCCGTTGACGTGAACAGGCGACGCCGAAAAGCCTTCTCGAATCGCCACGCCGAGCCGCTCCTGGTAGACCAGCTTGCCGCTGACAGCCTCGTAGACCGTCAGGATGCTCTGCATGTCGTTGATCAAATACAACAAGTCGCCGACGACGATGCCGGACGGGACGAAGGGCGAGCCGCGCGGCGACGACCACGCGACATGGGTGCTGGTGACGTCGCCGCTGCCGCCCGGTCGAATCGCGATCGTCGGACCGGCGCGGCCGGATGACGCGAACACGAGCCCGTGCCCGACAACCGGCGTCGGGATGACTTCGAACGTATTGCCGCTGACGGTCCACAACTCCTTGCCGGTGTCGGGATCGTAGGCCGCGACGCGGCGCTGGCTGCTGACAATCAACTCGTCGCGCTCGCCGGTGTTGATGACGACGGCCGTGCCCCATCCCACCGATTCGCGGCGCGGCGTCGTCCAGATCGGTTTGCCGGTGTTCTTGTCGAACGCGCCGACGAACGCCGGCTGGTTCGGCGCCGGATTGGCGTCCTGGTAAATGAAGATGCGGTCCTTGTAGAGCACCGGCGAGCCCGCGGGACCGTGATAGTTGTCGATGATCCCGAACTTGTGCTGCCAGACGATCTTGCCGTTGAAGTCGAACGCAAACAGGCCGTGCCGGCCGAACGAGGCGTAGACCAGCTTGCCGTCCGTGGTCGGCGTCGCCGATGCGAAGCCGTTCTTCGCGTGCACATACTCGACGCCGTTCTGCGGGATGAAGGTCTCCCATAACTGCTTGCCGTCGGCGCGCGAGAACGACAGCATCGACAGCCGCTCGCCGTTGCCGTAGCCGGTCGTCAGGAAAATGCGATCGCCCCACACGATCGGCGAGGAATTGCCGCGCCCGGGAACGGTGACGCTCCACACGCTGGTCTTTGGCGACCACGTGTCGGTGTATGCGCCGGCGGCGGCGTGTCCCTGGCCCGACGGTCCTCGCCAGCGCGGCCAGTACTTCGCGCCTTCGCCGGCGACTTCGAGCATGCGCACGTCCGCCTTCGCCTCTTCGAGGCTTCGGCGGGACACGTGCGCCTTCATGTCTGCGAGGCTTCGGCGCGACAACTCCGCCGTTGTGTCATCGAGGCTTCGGCGCGACAAGTCCGCCCTCTCCCCGCCACGCGCGCGACTGGTCTCATCCACAGGGGCGGCGAGTACCGCCGCAACAGCGCCGGCACACAGGGTCAAGCTGAGTACGACTCGCATCCGCTCATTATGCTTAAATGTCCGGATGCGCATCCGGGTTCTCGCGGCAGCGTGCGCCGCGTTCGTCCTCACCACGGGTTCGTTCGCGGCGTGGGGACAGCAGTCCGCCCCCGCGAAGCTGGAGCCGACGTTTCTGAGCCGCGTCCGGCGGCTGACGGTGGAAGGAAAACGTGCGGGCGAAGGCTACTGGTCGCCGGACGGCAAACGTCTCGTCTTTCAAAGCGAACGCGAAGAGGGCAATCCCTTCTATCAAATCTACGTGCTCGATCTGACGAGCGGCGACACCAAACGCATCTCACCAGGATTCGGGAAGACCACGTGCGCGTTCTTCCGGCCGAACAGCACGGAGATCATGTTCGGTTCGACGCACCTCGATCCGAAGTCGAAGCAATACCAGAAGGAAGAACTCGATTTCCGCGCGTCGGGAAAACAGCGCCGCTACGCATGGGACTACGATCCCGAGATGGACATCTTCGCGTTCGACGAGAAGACCGGCGCGACGAAACAGCTGACAACCGCGAAGGGTTATGACGCCGAAGGCGGATATTCACCCGATGGGCAGTGGATTGTCTTCTCGTCGATGCGCGACGCCTATAACCGCACGTTGACGGCGGCCGAACAGAAACAGCTCGAGCTCGATCCGTCGTTTTTTGCCGAGGTCTACGTGATGAAGGCCGACGGCTCGGAGCAAAAGCGCCTTACCGATTGGGCGGGCTACGACGGCGGGACGTTCTTCACCAAGGACGGCCGGATCGTCTGGCGCCATTTCGAAGAGAACGGGCTGGTTGCGAACGTCTACACGATGAAACTCGATGGCAGCGATCGCAAGCAGATCACCGATTTCGGCTCGATGAGCTGGGCACCGTACGAGCATCCGTCGGGTGAGTACTTCCTGTTTGCGTCGAACAAGCTTGGCTTCGAGAACTTCGAAGTGTTCATGGTCGACAAGGACGGACTGAAGGAGCCGGTCCGGATCACGTATTCGGACGGGTTCGATGGGTTGCCGGTGCCATCGCCGGACGGCACGCAGCTCGCCTGGACGTCGAGCCGCGCCGGCGGGCAAGGTGCTGCGGGACAAATCTATCTGGCGCAGTGGAATCATCAGGCGGCGATGGCGGCCCTGAAGGCGGCGCCGCCACGAAACGCCACGAAATAGTGGCGCGAAGACACGAAACCGACGAAGGACACGAGGCTGATGGTTATGCTCGCACGGAGACTCACGCATGCAGTTGTCGTGGCTCAATTACTTGTCGCCGCGCCGACCTTCGCGCAAACGGTCACTACATCTCGCACACGCACGCATGTCGAGACGCTCGCGTCGGAGAAGTTCGAAGGGCGGCTCACCGGCAGCGCCGGTGAGAAGCTCGCGGCCGATTATCTGATCGGCGAGTTGAAGCGGATCGGTGCCCGGCCGTTGCCGGGGCTGACGGACTTTCGCATGCCGTTCATCTTCACGGCCGGGTCCAAGGATGGCGGCACCACCGTGACGCTCGGCACCGAAACGCCTCAAGCGCGCGCGCTATCGTTCTCGGACAGCGGAACCGTCGACGGTGACGTCGTGTTTGCGGGATACGGACTGGTGGTGCCGGAGTCGCAGAATTTCGGCTACGACAGCTATGCAGGACTCGACGTGAAAGACAAGATCGTCATGGTCCTTCGGTACTTTCCGGAGGATGCGGATCAGAAGACACGCGGCATCCTCGCCCGCTACGCCGATCTGCGCTACAAGGCGCAGGCAGCCAGACAACGCGGCGCCAAAGGCATGATCGTCGTGACCGGACCTCGCTCGCCGAATGCCGGAGAGCTCGTGCCAATGAGTTTCGATACGGCGATCGCCGGCTCGGGGATCGTCGCGGTGAGCGTCGCCGGCGACGGCGGCATGAAAGCGAGCGGCAGATCGCTTGCCGACGTGCAGAAGGAGCTCGACAGCGGCAACCCTCACGTCGCCGGGTTCGCCATGAAACAACGCGCGCAGATCACCGCGAAGATCGTCCGCGAACAACAGACCGGCCACAACGTCGTCGGCTACCTGCCGGCCACCACGCCGACCACGGCAGTGGCCAAGCCGTGGGTCGCGATAGGCGCGCATTACGATCATCTGGGCCGCGGCGGCGCGGGCAATTCCCTGGCCGACAAAGCGCAGCTCAACCAGGTGCACCACGGCGCCGACGACAACGCCTCCGGGACCGCGACCGTGCTCAACATCGCCGACGCGCTGGCGAAACAGCCACGCAAACGCAACCTGCTGATCGGGTTCTGGTCCGGTGAGGAGCTCGGCTTGCTCGGATCGAACGCGTTCGTCACCAAGCCGCCGGTCCCCGTCGATCAGATCGCCGCCTATCTCAATTTCGACATGGTCGGACGCGTGGCCGACAACAAGCTCACGGTGCAGGCGACCGGTACCAGCACGGTGTGGCCGAAGCTGCTCGAGCAGGCAAACGTGGCGGCCGGCTTCGACCTTGTCTTGCAGGAAGATCCGTATCAGCCGACCGATGTCGGCAGCTTCAACTCGGCGGGTGTGCCGTGCCTGACGTTCTTCACCGGCGCGCACCAGGAATACCACAAGCCCAGCGACACGCCTGACAAGATCAATTACGAAGATCTCGATCGGGTCGGCGAGCTGGCGACGGCGATCGTCAAGCGCCTGATGGATGCGGACGACGCGCCGCAGTTTACGAAGGTCGAACAGAAGCAGGACAGCGGCGGCCGCACCGGCCTGCGCATCTTCACCGGCACCATTCCCGACTACGCCACCGACGTCAAGGGTCTGCTGCTGGGCGGCGTGATTGGCGGCGGCCCCGCGGAACAGGCCGGACTGCAGAAGGGCGACGTGATCGTCGAGATCGCCGGCCAGTCGATCGCCAACGTCTACGACTACACCTATGCGTTGGAGCTGCTGAAAATCGGCCAGCCGGCGAAGGTCGTGTATCTGCGCGGCGGCGAACGGCGGGAGACGACGTTGACGCCGTCGGCGCGAAAATAGAGAGTTGGGAGGTCACACCTCCCAACTCGCTGCGTTACTTTTTCTTCGCGGTGAAATCGGCCATGCCCATGCCGAAGTCGATCATGCCTTTCATCGAGGCGCCATCGACTTCGCCGGTGACCTTGATGTCGAGCGGGCCCTGAGCCGTTTGAATCGAGAAGCTCATATTCAGCGTCTTGCCTTTGAGCGTGCCGGTCATCTCGGCGGTACCCTGCGGCGTTTCGATGGAGCCGGTGACCTTTTCGCCGTCCTGCTTCAACGTGGTCGACGCGGCAATCGGTCCTTCGGGGCCGTTGATCGACAGGTCCCACACACCCGCGACGCTGGTCTGCGCGAACGCGCTGATGGTGAGGGCAAGCGCCAACACCGCCGCCGCCGCAATCTTTCCGAACATCAATGCCTCCAGAAGGACGCCGCGACGCGGCGTCACTTGTCTTCCTTGAAGCCGGCCGGCAAGGCGACCGCCGCCGCATCGACATCGGTCGTCAGCTTCAGCATTTCTACCGACGTCGTCAGGAAGATGCTGCGCGCCGGCTTGGAGTTGTTGTCGCTCTTGCCGGCGTTTTCGGCCATCTTCTTCAACCCGCCAAGCATGCCGCCAAGGCCGCGCTTCTTCTGCTCGGGCTCCGGTGCCGGCAGCGCCTCCGCGGTTTGATTCGCGGTGCCCGGTGGCACCGCTTCCATCCTGATTTCGGTCAGAATCGGCGTGCCTTCGATCTTGGAGCCTTCGGCGCGCAGCTTGTCCATCGCCGGCTTGATTTGCGGGTACATCGCCATCGCCATCGCCATGTCTTGCGCTGAGGCGCCGACCACCATCGGACCGTACAGCTTCTCGGCGTATCGCATGTCGAAGTCGGTGAGCTCCTTGGTCGACGGCGCGCTCTTGGTCAACCACAGATCGTTCGTCATCACCATGCCGCCGGCGTCGTTGAGCGTTTTGCCCTTCTCGCGCACGGTAATCGTGATCACCGACTTCGTGGTGTTGAAGCCGTTGATGGTTCTCGTCTCGTTGGTGTTCTTGACGTCGAAGTCGACTTCGAATTCTTTCTGGTTCGGATCCTTTTCGGCGGGCTTGGACGGCTCGCTGCTGCTGCGCTCCTCGGCCGCGCTCTTCTCGGCGTCGCGGCGTGCCTGCTCCATCTGGCGCCGCAACTCCGCGAACGTCGTCACCTTGTAGGTTTTCTTCCGCATGTCGAGGTCGTAGATCTTCTCTTCCGAGAGATCGATGATCTGCCCGGTGGTATCGGACATCGTGACCTTGCGGTCGCCTTTGACGGCGACCATCGACGTCACGCCTTCGCGCGCGCCCTTGCCGCCAAACATATTGATGAGTTTTCCGATCGCCCCGCCAAGCTGAAACTTGACGCGCTGATCGGATCGGACGTCAGCGGACAGCGGTGCCGCGCTCGCGGCCAGCAGCGCAACGACACACAGTGAGGCAATAGACAAACGACGCATTGGGTTCCTCCGGTTGGCCATCCTACCTCGTGTCCAATTAATACTGGCTCAGCAGTGTCGCGGCCGTGAAAATTTCGTCCTCGCTGACGAGGAAAAACTCTTCCAGCGGGGGCGAGTACGGGACCGGCGCGTCCAGCGCGCCAAGGACGCGCACCGGCGCGTCGAGTGCCTCGAAGGCCTCTTCCTGGATGATTGCCGCCACGCTTTCGCCGATGCCGCCCGTCTTGGAGTCCTCATGGACGATCAGGACGCGGCTGCAGTGACGGGTCACGGCCAGCACCGCCTCCTTGTCGAGCGGCTGCAGGCTGCGCAAATCAAGCACGGCGGCCTCGATGCCATCGGAAGCCAAGCGATCGGCGACGCGCATGCAGTGATGCACGTAGGCGCCGTACGAAATCATCGCCAGTCCGCTGCCGGCGCGCCGCAATGCGGCTTTGCCGATCGGCATTGCCGCGGGCCGCTCAGGTGACAACATCTGCTTGACGCGCGGATCGCGATAGAGGGCGATGTGTTCGTAGTACAGGACCGGATCGGGATCGGCAACGGCCGCGGCCATCAGCGCTCGCGCATCCTCGGGCGTCGATGGCACGACGATTTTCAATCCGGGCGTGCGATAGAACCACGGTTCGGTGTTCTGGCTGTGGTACGGGCCGGCGTGACGCAGACCGCCCCACGGCATGCGCACCACCATCGGCACGTCGCCGCCCCACCGGTAGCGGATTTTCGCGGCGTTGTTGACCAGCTGATTGAAACCCGTGGCGACGAAGTCGTTGAATTGCATCTCGCCGATCGGCCGCATGCCCGCGAGCGCCGCGCCGACACACACGCCGAGCACCGCGCTTTCGGCGAGCGGCGAGTTGCGGAGGCGATCGCCGTAATCCTTGAGGAGCGGGCGCAACAGCAGAAAGGCGTTGCCATACTGCCCGCCGACGTCCTCGCCGTAGACGAACACGCGTGGATCCGCAGCCAGCGCATCGCCGACGCCCATCATCACCGCTTCCAGAAATGTGTTGCCCTTCTTATCGAAGGGCAGCCCTGCTTCGAGTGGCGGCAGCGGCGCCGTGACCGGCTGCGCCAGCCGCCGCGACGGTTCGAGCAGCTCGACGCGGCGGCGGGGCGGTTCGTCCTTGAAGACGCCGACGCCGGCGAGCTCGGGCTCCGGCCACGGTTCGTTGATCACGAGTTGCGCGGCTCGATCGACGAGCTCGTCCGCCCATTTCTTCAGCTCGTCGAGGTGACCCGGCTTGATGATGCCGTCCTCCTCGAGACGCCGGGCGTACATCGGAATCGGATCGCGCTTCGCCCAGAACTCGTAGAGCTCCCGGTTGGCGTAGCCGGTGTCGTGCAACTGGGGGTAATCCCAGGACGGCGGTTGATCCTTGCCGAGATACAGCATGTCGTCATGATGAGCGTGGCCGCACATCCGCATGGCGACGATTTCGATCAAAGCCGGTCCCTCGCCGGCACGGGCGCGCTCGGCGGCCCACGTGAACGCGGCGGCGATTTCGTCGGGATCGGTGCCGTCGATGGTGATACCGGGCATGCCGTAGCCGGCGGCCTTGTCGGCGAACACGCGAGCGGCGGAGTTGTCGCGGACCGGCGTCGACAGCGCCGTCTGGTTGTTCTGCAGGCAGAAGATCGCCGGCAGCTTCGCCGCGGCGCAGGCATTGATCGCTTCATGCCACTCGCCAAGCGAGGAGCCGCCCTCGCCGATGAACGACAGCGCGACGCGTTCGCTGTGCTGCAGCTTGAACGCCATCGCCATGCCGGCCATCGATAGCGAGCCGACGGCCAGCGGCGCTGCAGCCGGCAGAACCCCCCACGCGAAGTCGCCGGTGTGCAGGTCCTTGCCGGACATCGGCGGACCCGCCTTGCCCATCTGGGCGCGCAGGATCATCGCGATGGCTGCTTCGTCATGGCGCATCGCCAGCGTCATGCCGAGATCGCGAATCACGGGCGCCAGGACATCGCCCTGCCACGAGCCGTCGTCTTTTCGATAGGCGGGGCCGCGCTTGAGGCGAATCGCGCCGGCGTAAATCGCTTCCTGGCCGAGCGATCGAAAACCCTTGCCCTGAAAGGCCATGCCGCCCCAGCGCACTTCGCCGCCCATGAAGAATTGCTTGAGGCGATTGTCGACGCTGCGCGTCAGGCACATGCCCTTGAGCATTTCGCGCCGTTCGTCCTTGGTCAGCGACGCCTCGATGGCGGCGCGCCGCACGAAGCCATCGCAGGCCTCGATCAATTCCGCGCGGGCCTGCTCGAGGCGCTTCGACGCCGAAATGCCGGGAGTGGGTTCGGCGATGCCTTCGGGCGCCGCGACTTCTTCGTACAACAACTTCGCGAGCGCGCGCCGCAGCGGTATCCGCGCCGCATCGAGCTTCACGGCATCGCGGCCCTTGAGTGCGGAGAGGCCCGCGGCCTCGAACGCCTGCATCGCATACGGCAAGGCGAAGGGGTGGCGCTCGGCGACGAACGCGGCAAAACGGCTGGCGAGGCCGGACAGTTTTCTCTCTACGTCGTGCGTGCGAGGCATCCGGTCGATTATAGGTTGAGCTATCACGGTCCCGGTGACGGTCGCCCTCGACGAGGCATCTAACCAATGTGAGATTGCTCTACGCGCTGATCGCCGCTGCTGTTCTCAGCGCGTGCACCGCGACATCGCTCGCTCTCAGCCATATTCCCGAAACCCCCGCCGTGCCGGAGGTCACCTATTGCCACGCTCGTAACGACGCGACGGGTGTGAACTTTCAGCTCAGCGAACCCACGGATGCCGCAGAGATGGCACGGTGGTGCCGGGCCGTGGGAACCCCTGTTGTTGCATCGCCTGCGTTATCAATTGCCGAGCCGCCGCGTGTGGATGAGGTTGTCACGGTTGCATGGAATGCCCACCTTGCTGACGGCGATTTGCCTCGTCTCATCGACGAACTCAAGCGCGGCAGCCTGACGGGCGGCAAGCCGGTAAGACATTTCGTGCTGCTCGTGCAGGAGCTGTATCGGCGCGGCGACGCGGTCCCCGAATTCAACCCGCAGGATCGCACCGCCTTTGCCATCAAAGCGCGTAACCCACTGTCGCCCGACGTCGAGGATTACGCCGAATCGCTGGGCCTGTCGATGGTGTATGTGCCGTCGATGCGAAACGGCGCGGAGCTGCGCGAGGATCGCGGCAACGCGATCATCTCGACGGAGCCGCTGCTCGCGCCGATGGCCATCGAGTTACCGCTGGCGCGGCAGCGGCGCGTTGCCATCGCGGCGGGCGTCAACGTCCGGACCGGCGATGCCATCAAGCGCCTGGAACTCGTCAACGCGCATCTCGAACCGCTCAGCTCGCCGCGCACGTTGTGGATTTTCCAGAATCCGCGCGGCCGCCAGGTGCGCGCGATTCTCGATGTGCTCGACTCGCCAAGGTTCAACGGCGATGCCGTCGCGGGGGTGGTCCTCGGCGGCGACTTCAATATGGTGAAACGCGGCGACCGCGAGGAGGCGTATCAACACGCGCGCGCGTGGTCGGCGAGCCTCCGGGACGAAGATCGCCGCGACACCCACATGATGGGACGGCTCGACTACGTGTTCTTTCGATCGGCGGACGGGTGGATCGCCAATACCTCGCGGATTGACGACCGATTCGGGTCGGATCACCATCCCGTGCTTGCCAGGTTTCACCGGTTCCCGGAATAAGATCCCTCTGTGATCGCGCCGTCGGCGGCGGAAGTCCTCAACCTGGTCGGATTCGTGACAGGCACCGCCCTGTACGCGATGCTGCTTGGATTGGTGTTGCGGCGGCCGCAGGCACTGCCCCTTGCCACCGCGGTCCTGGGGCTGGTGTGGAACCTCGGCGAGCTCGCCGCCTACGTGCTGCCGCGCGCGGGTTATTTCACCGAATCCATCGCACTGTGGGCGGTGTCGTTCCCCGCCCTCGGCCTGCTGGCCGGCGTCGTCGTTCACTCGGTCGCGCGTCAGCTGCCGCGCGGGATGGCGCTCACGATCATTGCGTATGGCTGCAGTGCGGTGGCGTCCGTGCTCCATCTCGCCACGGTCGCGACCGGGAACCCGGAAGCATCCTCGATTGCTTTCCTGCTGCTGACCATCTGCTACAGCGTCATCATCGTCGCCCTGGCGGTGATGACGCGTTCGCAACCAAACGGGCGCCGCGTGCTATGGGTGCTCGCGTTGGCGTTGTTCGCCGTCTCGGCATCGCACCTGGGGCGGTTTCACGAGGGCGACGACGAATGGGCGGTGGAGCTGGTGGGCCATCACGCCGCCATCCCGCTGGCGTTCGCGATCCTCTATCAGGACTACCGCTTCGCGCTGGGCGATCTGTTCTTGAAGCGCGCGCTGACGCTGATTGCCGTCGTGACGATCGCGTTCGCGGGCTATTCGGTGGTGGCGACGTTGCCGTCGGGTCCGCTGTCGGCCGGCGTGCTGATGGCGCTGTGGGTGGCCACCTCGCTGGTCTCACCCTGGCTGCACCGCCGGATCGTCCGCTTCGTCGACCAATCTTTGCTGCGCCGCGCTGATTACGCGGAGTTGCGGTCGAGCACCGGCCAACTGCTGCAGGCTCAGAACTCGATCGACGCCGTGCTCGACACCGCTTGCGCACGGTTGCAGCCAGCGCTGGCGGCGCGCGAAGTGTGGTGGACCACGGAATCGCGCACGGTCGATCCGCGTCCGGTGACGTCCGCCGCCGCGGTACCGACCACCGATCAGCCGCGTTTCACCGTCCACATCGGCGAGCTGATGGGCGGCCGCCGGCTGCTGTCCGATGACCTGGCGCTGGTCGAAGCGGTGCTGGCGTTGGCCGCGCGCCGCATCGATCAAATCCGGCTGACGCACGAGCGTTACGAGGCTCAGTTGCGTGAAGAGGAGATGCAGAAGCTGACGGCGGAAGCAGAGCTCAAGGCCCTGCGTGCGCAGGTCAATCCGCACTTCCTGTTCAATGCGCTGACGACCATCGGCTATTTGATTGAATCGGCGCCGCCGCGCGCCCTGAACACGCTGATGCAGCTGACCGCATTGCTCCGCGGCGTGCTGCGGTCCGAGGGTGAGTTCACCACGCTCGGACGAGAGCTCGAGCTGGTCGAGCACTACTTGAAAATCGAGCACGAACGGTTCGAGGAGCGCCTGCGCGTGCGGATCGACGTCCCGCAGTCGTTACGGACGCTGCGGATTCCGACGCTGGTTATTCAACCGCTGGTTGAAAATGCCATCAAACACGGCGTCGCCCCGAGCCGCAGCGGCGGCGACGTCGAAGTGATGGCGTCACTGACCGGCGCGGCTCGTTCGGAGCTCAGGGTCGCCGTCCGCAATAGCGGCGCACCTCTGCATGCCGCCGTATCGCGACACGGCGGCGAGCACGTCGGCGTCGACAACGTCCGGCGACGGCTTGCCGGGCATTATGGCTCGCGCGCGAGACTCGCATTGGGCGCCGACGAGAATGGCCACACCGTCGCCGAGCTGATCATTCCCGTGGCGGCCCCGAACCTCGCCAGAGACGACGACCATGTCCAGACCGCTACGGGTCGTTCTCGCTGACGACGAGCGGCCGGCGCGCAGGTTTCTGATCAACCTGCTGCAGTCGTTCGCGGACGTCGAAGTGGTCGGCGAAGCCGCGAACGGCAAGGAAGCAATCGATCTGATCGAAGCGGAGCGGCCCGATCTCGCCCTGCTCGACCTGCACATGCCCGAGACCGGCGGACTCGACGTCGCTCGCCTGCTCAAGGCCGGCGCCACCCCGTCGATCGCCTTCGTCACCGCGCATGACGAGTTCGCACTACAGGCTTTCGAATTAAACGCGGTCGACTACCTGTTGAAGCCCGTCGACAAGGAACGGTTGGCCCGGACCATCGAACGCGCGCGACAACGCGCCGCGGCCTCGCCCGCGGAGCGCGCACAGCGACTCACCGAGGCGTCGGCGGCGCTCGAAAGCGTCACCAGAGTCGAATATCTCGAGCGGATTCCGGTTCGCCGGAAGGACGAGGTGGTGATCCTGCCGATCCGGCAGATCTCATCGATCGTCGCCGACGGCGAGCTGCTGCACATCACGACGATCACCAGCGACCGCTTTACGATCTCTCACCGCCTCCACCTGCTCGAGTCGCGACTGGATCCCAAGCGCTTCGTCCGCCTGAACCGCGGCACTCTCGCAGCGGTCGATCACATCCGGACCGTCACCGCGATGCCCGGTGGAACGCACGAAGTGCAAATGGCGAACGGCGAAGCGCTGAGCGTCAGCAGGATTCAGTCGCGCGTCCTCCGTGACACGTTGTTGAAGTTGTAGTCGTCGGTGCTTCCGTGTTTCGGTGATTCCGTGTAAGTTTGCGGGATGCTACATCGACGCATTGCCGTACTCGTTGCCTGCGCTGTTCTCCTAGGCACGAGCTCGCAGTCTCAGGATTTCAAGGCCCGCGCGATCGCGATTCACAGACAGACGCCGTTGATCGACGGCCACAACGATTATCCATGGGCGTTGCGCGGGTTGGATCCCGGCAGGGACTTCAGCAAGGCGGAGATCTCGAAGCCGGTACCGACGCTGCACACCGACATTGCCCGTCTCCGTCAGGGCGGGGTCGGCGGCCAGTTCTGGTCGGTCTATGTGCCATCGACCATGCAGGGAAAAGAAGCGGTGCGCGCCACCCTCGAGCAAATCGACATCGTGCATCGCATGGTCAAGCGCTGGCCCGAGACGTTCGAGATGGCCTATACCGCCGCCGACATCGAGCGGCAATTCAAGGCCGGCCGGATTCCGTCGCTGATTGGCATGGAAGGCGGGCATTCCATCGACAGCTCGCTGGCGACGCTGCGCATGATGTTCGCGCTCGGCGCGCGCTACATGACGCTGACCCATTCTGCCAACGTGCCGTGGGCAGACGCCAGTCCCGGCCCGCCAGTGCTTGGGGGCTTGTCGAAGTTCGGCGAGGAAGTCGTGCGCGAGATGAATCGGCTCGGCATGCTCGTCGACCTCAGCCACGTATCCCCGGACACGATGGAAGACGCGATTCGCGTCTCCGCAGCGCCCGTCATCTTCTCGCATTCCTCGGCGAAGGCGATTTGCAATGTGCATCGCAACGTCCCCGACAACATCCTGCAGATGGTTGCGAAAAACGGCGGCGTGGTAATGGTGACGTTCGTTCCGGGATTCATTTCGCAGGAAGTTGCCGATTTCAGCGCAAAGCCAGAGGCGGAACGGAAAGGCCAGACCGCGCCAAGAGCGACGCTGGCCCAAGTCGCCGATCACATCGATCACATTCGGAAGGTTGCCGGCATCGACCACGTCGGGATCGGCGGCGACTTCGACGGCATCACCGATGTCGTGCAAGGGCTCGAAGACGTTTCGAAGTACCCCGACCTCAGCGCGGAGCTGCTGCGGCGCGGTTATTCAGATGCGGATCTGAAGAAGATTCTCGGGCAGAACATCCTGCGCGTCATGCGCCAGGCCGAGAAAGTCGCCGCCGGACTGCAAAAGACCAGGCAGCCGTCAACGGCGACCATCGAGCAGCTCGATAAGTGATCACACGCCGGTAGCGGGTAGTCGGAACTGCCGTGCCGCAATTCCGACTATCGGCTACCGATCCACCGGCTACTCCGCCCTCAACGCAATCAACGGGTCCACCGTCGTCGCGCGGCGCGCCGGGATCAGGCATGCGACGATACCGGCAAGCACGAATACTGCGGCGACCGCGGCAAAGATCATCGGATCCCGCGGCGCGGTCTGGTACAGATACGCGGACAGCACCCTGCCGGCGGCGAGTGCTCCGGCCACGCCCAGCGCCAATCCGATAATCACCAGCGTCAGGCCCTGACGCACGACCATCAGCAGCACGCTGTTTCTGCGCGCGCCGAGCGCCATCCGCAACCCGAACTCCTTGGTTCGCTGCTGCACGGAGGTCGCGATCACACCGCCGATGCCGGCCAGCGTCACCAGCAATGCGAGGGCGGCGAACACGCCGAGCAGCGTCGCAGTGAGGCGCGGTGCGGCGAGCGCTTCGGCGCGCAGATCGTCAAGGGTCCGCACTTGCTCGACGGGTTGCAGCGGGTCGACGGCATGCACGATATCGCGCAGCGTCTTGGCGAACGCGGTCGGATTACCCGCGGTCCGCACCAGGATCTGACCCGCCACGCCGAACGGCGACTGCGTCAGCGGCAGGTACATCTGCGCGACCGACTCCTGCGCGAGGCCGAATTGCCGGACGTCGCCGACGACGCCGACGACGGTGAACCAGTTGGTGGTTGGCGGTTGCCCTGGGCGCGGCGGCGGCCCTTGCAGACCGACGCGGCTGCCCACCGGATCGGTGCCGTCCCAATACTTGGTCATCGCCTTGTTGATCACGACCACCGGCATCGACTCTTCGCTATCGAGGTCGGAAAACACCCGCCCGCTGATCACCGGCACGCCGATCGTCGCGAAATATTGCGGCGTCGCGACGCGGACGTCTGTGGTTGGCCGCCGTTCCGGATCGTCGACGGCGCGGCCTTCGATCTCGAACCGCGTCGTACCAGGCGCGCCGCCACCAAGCGGGACCGCGTTGGTGATCGCGGCGGAATTGACGCCGGGTTGCGCCTGCAGACGTTCGAGCACGGGCAAGTACAGCTTTCGCTGCGTGGTGATGTTCGGGTATCTGGAGAAATTGCCGAAAATCTGCGCCGACAATACGCCGTCCGATCGGTAGCCTGTCTCGACGCGTTGCAGCCGGTAGAAGCTCGCGAGCAGCAAACCCGCGCCGACCAGGAGCATGACCGACACCGCGACCTGGGCCACGATCAGCGCGCCCTGCATCCGCTTACGAGCGCCGCCATCGCCGACCTGTGCCCCACCCTGCTTCAGGGCCAGGACCAGATCGACACGGCTGCCGAACGCCGGCAGCGTGCCGAACAGCACGCCGGTCAGCACGGAAATGCCGAGCGTGAACAGCAGCACCATCGGGTCGAGCGTGATTTCGCCGGTCCGCGAGGTGAAGCGGCCGACGAACGTGGTCAGCATGTCGATCGTGACCCATGCAAAGCCAATCCCGATCGTCCCGCCGATCACGGCGAGCAAGGTGCTCTCCGTCAGCAGCTGCCGCACCAGCCGGGACCGGCCGGCTCCGAGCGCCGCGCGCATCGCCAGCTCGCGATCGCGGCCGAGCATACGGGCCAGCGTCAGGTTGGCGACGTTCGCGCAGGCGATCAGCAGAATCAACGCGGTGATGCCCAGCAGGATCAGCAGCAGCTCGCGCGCGCCGCTGGTCAACGCGTCGCGCACGGGCACGGTCGTCGCCCGGAAGCCAGACGTCTCAGGACGGTAGACCTGCTGGAAGCTGCTGTCTTGCGTGAAGTTGTGGCAGATCGCGCCGACGGTGTTGGCGGCCTGTTCGGGCGAGACGCCCTCCTTCAGCCGGCCGAACACGTTCAACGCGCCGAAAGCCCGGCGGTTTTGCGGGATGGCACGCTCCCCGGCGGCGCGGAACGGGCACGCCAGCACCGGCATGTAGACGTCGTTCTCCTGCGGATAGTGCGGGACGTTCGGCAGCACGCCGATCACGCGGTGCGGCCGATCGTTCATTTCGAAGACCTGGCCGACGATATTCGGATCGCCTCCGAACCTGGTCCGCCAATAGGTGTGGCTGAGCAGCAGCACGGCTTCCGCGTCGCGCACGTCGTCGGAGGCGATGAACGACCGGCCGATAAGCGGCTTGATGCCGAGCAGGTCGAAAAAATTGTGCGAGACGACGCCGGTATTGACGCGATCCGGCTCGCCGCGATTGATCAAATCGAAACTCATCTGGTGGTACTCGACCAAGCCGTCGAACACGTCCTGGCCGCGCTCGCGATAGTCGAAGTACTCGGCGATGGCGACGCCGACGTTCGGCTGTCCCGACAACGGTCGAGACTGCTGCAGGACGACCAGCCGGTCGCCATGCTCGTACGGCAACGGCTTCAGGAGCACGCCGTTGATGACGCTGAAGATCGCCGTGTTGGCGCCGATGCCGAGACCGAGGGTCAACACCGCCAGCAGTGCGTAGCCGGGGTGCTTGAACAGCGCGCGCGTACCGTATTTGACGTCGGCGACGAGATTTTCGAACCAGCTGACGCCGCGCGCATCGCGCGTTTCTTCCTTGTGCTTCTCCATCGGACCGAAGCTCCTCAGCGCCACGCGGCGCGCCTGTTCGGGGGTCATGCCGAGCTTGATGTTCTTGTCGGTTTCCATCTCGATGTGAAAGCGCATTTCCGCATTGAGGCCTCGATCGAGCTCCTCATGGCGCAGCAACGTCAGCAGACGCTTCCACATCGCTCACTCTCCTCGTAACGCGGTCACCGGATCGATCCGCGCTGCCCGCCCCGCGGGAATCGCGCACGCGGCACCGGCAATCGCCGCCAACAACAGCACGCCGCCCGCGAGCATCCAGGGATCGAGCGGCGAGACTTCAAACAACAGGCTTCGGACATACCTGCCCAATAAAACCGCGCCGCCGAGACCGATGGCGAGACCAATCGCTATCGGCAGGACGCTCTGGCCGAACACGATGCCGATCACCTGCTGCCGGCTCGCGCCGAGCGCCATCCGCACGCCAATCTCGGCACGCCGCTGGCCGACGAAGGACGCGACCACGCCGTAGATGCCGACCGCCGACAACACCACCGCGACCGACGCGAACACGCTGAGCAGCACGAACAGCAATCGCTGTTGTGCGAGCGACTGCGCGACCATGGTCTCGTGCGTCGTGACACCCGTCATCGGCAGCGTCGGATCGAGACGCGCCAGGACGCTGCGCGCGGTGTTTTCAAATGCCGCCGCATCGCCTGCGGTCTTCACCATCATCTGCATGAACGGACGCTGGCGCTGCATCACCGGACGGTAGAATTCGACTTCCGACGTCGCGGCCAGCGACTGGGTCCGGACATCGGCGACGACACCGACGACTTCCATCACCTGTCCGCCACCCTGTGAGCCCATGATGATGCGACGTCCAAGCAGCCCCTGTTCGCCGCCGAGTTTGCGCGCCGTCGCCTGGGAAACGATCGCAACCAGCGGCGCATCGGCGGTATCGCGTTCGCTGAAGTCACGACCCGCGAGCATCGCAATCTGCATCGTCGCGAAGTAACCCGGCGTCACCGACACCGTCAAACCCAGCGGCCGTTCGTTCAGCGGCGGGACGGCGCCTTCCGAAATCGCATACGGCGCCCGCGTGAATCCGCCATTCAGCGGCGGCGCGCTGTTCAATGCCGCTCGCTGCACGCCGGGGGCGTTGGCGAGCTCCTCGCGCAGCTTCAACCAGAATCGCGCCTGCGATTCGGCGTCGGGGTAGCGGGCGGGCGGCAAGCCGACCCCGGCAACGAACACGTTGGTCGAATCGAAACCCGCCGGCTGACTGCGCAACCGCTCGAAACTGGTGACGAGCAATCCGGCGCCGATCAACAGCACGAGGGACACGGCGACCTGGGCGGCGACAATCGCCCGCCGTGCGCGATGGCTGCCGAGTGCACCCGCAATCGTCCGGCCGCCATCACGCAACACCGACACGATGTCCGAGCGCGACCCCTGCATCGCCGGATAGAGACCGATCGTCACACCCGCAAGCAGGCCCAACCCTGCGGTCGCAGCGAGGACCGGCAGGCTGATACGAATGTCGCTGGCGAACGCGAGGTTATTCTCGGCAAGCACCACCAGCGCGGGCAGCGTCCAGTACGCAATCACGGCGCCGAGCGCGGCGGCAATCGCGCTCAACATCAGGCTCTCGACCAGGAATTGCCGCACGATGCGCCCGCGCGATGCGCCAAGCGCGGTGCGGAGACCAATTTCCTGGCGGCGCCCGGTAAAGCGCACCAACAGCAGATTGGCGACGTTGGCGCACGCGACGAGCAGCAGCAAACCCACCGCGGCGAGCAGCGTCAGCAACGACGAGCGCGCGGCGCCGACGATGTCATCCCGAATTGACAGCGCCGTCAGCGTCCACGCCGCGTCCGCGTTGGCGGGGTAGGCGGCGCTGAAACGCTGCGCGAGGACTTCGAGCTCGCGGCGCGCCTGTTCGACAGTGACGCCTGGCTTCAATCGGCCGACCGGCTGCAGGTAACTGAAGCCGCGGCGGATCGTGTCTTCGTTGACCCCGGGATACTGGAACGGGTTGGTCGTCCACACGTCCGAATTCCAGAATGCAGGCAAGGTCGGCGCAATGCCGACGACGGTATAGATCGCGCCGTCGAGCGTGATCGCCCGACCGACGACACTTGGATCGGCACCAAAGCGCGTCCGCCATAGGTTTTCGCCCAGCACTGCGACGCCCGCGCCCCGCTCTTCTTCAGCGCGGAAGAAACGGCCGGCCAGCGGCGTTGCGCCAAACGTGTCGAGGAACGAGCTCGTCGTGAAACTTCCGTTCACCTGGATGGGCTCGCGGCCATCGAGCAACAGCGTTTGCGCGATGGCGGTCACTGCGCCGAATGATGCAAACGACGTCTGCTGATCGCGAATCAACTCGTACTTCGGCACCGAAAACCCGAGCTGCAGTTGATTGCGTTTGAGGTCCTGACCCCACAGGCGGACGAGCTGCTCCGGCTGCCGCACGCCGTAGGGCGCGAAGAACGCGGCATTGACGACGCTGAAGATCGCGGTGTTGGTCCCGATCCCGAGCGCCAGCGTCAGAATAGCGACGCCGGCAAAGCCGGGACTCTTGAAAAACGTCCGCACGCTGTAGCGCACGTCCTGGACCAGCTCCTCGAACCTCATCGTGCCGCGCGCGTCCCGTGCTTCTTCCTTGTGCTTTTCCATCGGTCCGAAGTTCCTCAACGCCATCCGGCGCGCGGTCGCCGGGTCGACGCCCTGGGCGACGTACTTTTCGGTTTCCATCTCGATGTGGAAGCGCACTTCGGCATTGAGCTCGCGATCGAGCTGCCCGCCATCCCACCACATCCGTAGCCGCTTGATCACGCCTGGGTTTCGAGAATTCTCTGCACCGCAACCGTCATGCGCACCCACTGCTGCGTCTCTTCACGCAGCTGGCGCTCGCCCTTGGTCGTCAGCCGGTAAAACTTCGCCTGGCGGTTGTTCTCGGAGGCGCCCCATTCCGATTCGATGAAGCCGGCCGTATCGAGACGCTGGAGCGCCGGATACAGCGAACCTTGGTTCACGCGCAGCACGTTCTCGGAGATCTGCTGGATTCGCTGCGAAATGCCCCAGCCGTGTTGCGGGCCGAGGGCGAGTGTTTTCAGGATCAACAGGTCGAGCGTCCCCTGCAGCAGGTCGAGTTTCGCCATCGTGCTATTTCCCACCCATCACCGCCGGCAGCCGGCGCCGCGTCCAGTCCGTGATCGACCCGTCATACATCCGCGCGTCGTAGCCAAGGTGGCGCGCGACGAAATACGTCACCGACGCCCGCATGCCGACCATGCAATAGCTGACGAGCGGCGTGCCTTTCTGCGCGCCGATAGCGTCGTACTTCTTCCGCAGTTCGGCGTCCGGAAGAAATCGCCCTTCGGCATCGAGCAGCGAATTCCACACCAGCTGCCGCGCGTCGGGAAGATGTCCCTTGACGTGCATGCCGTTCATCCCGCCATCCGCTCCGGTAAATTCGGCGTCCGGCCTCGCGTCCAGGAGCCGCATCCGTGGCGTCGACAGGCGCTCTTTGATCCAGTCCGCGGTGACCACGCGATCGGGCTGCGGCCTCGGCGTCAGCGTCGATGCCGCCACCTGCTTCGCGGGCCCGGTTTCAATGGCGCCGCCGCTGGCCTTCCACGCGTTCAAGCCGCCGTTCAGCACGCGCGCGCTGGGATGGCCGAAATAGTCGAGCGTGAAGAACATGCGAGTGGCGGCGATCGGCGTGCCGTAGATCACCACCTTCGATGTGTCGTTGATGCCCACCGATGCGAACACCGAGCGCAGTTGCTCGATCGGCGGCAGCTCCGACTGCAGTCCGTTCAGGTCCGGCGCAATCTGGTCGTAGCGTACGAAGCGCGCACCCGGCACGTGAGCGGCCTCGAAGTCGGCGGGGTTGTTGCCGACTGCGATGACCACAGTCGCAGGATCTTTGAGAACGGCGGCGAGCTCCGCGGGAGACACGAGCAGACCCGGGGTCGTCGCCGCAAGGACGGCTAGAGCAGTGAGTATTGTCGACATCCGACAAGAGCATCGTCGCTCTCTTGTCGGATGTCAACAAGAGGCGTTCAATTGACAGGGACGAACACGGGGGCGTAAATCGGCGCACGCATCAGCCGTTTCAGGCCGTGTTTGCGTCTGTAGTGCCCCTATTGCCGATCTCGCGTGTCTACGCTGCCAAGTCGCTTTTTGTCTCTTCCCGGCGTATTATCTACGCGGCCAAATCCACAGTCATCGGGGACCCATGATGCGACGATTCCTGAAATTCTTTCGGACGTATCGGACCGCGCGGCGACTCGGATTCACGCTCGTGGACGCCATGCGCGCCGCACGCGTCAACTCACGCGGCTTCTAGCCCGCGCCGCCACCCGGCCAAGCCTCCGGCTTTACCCAGCCGAACCAAATATCCGACCGCCCACACGCTCGCGATTGTGGACTGGGACTGCAACTGGCGACTGCAACTGACGACTGCGGACTCAAGACTGCGACTGATGACTGCGCAACTGCACTGATGACTGCCGCAACTGCACTGATGACTGCCCAACTTCAACTCTTAACTGCCGACTGTCGACTGCCGACTGATTTCACATCGTTCCGGTCTTAATCGCGGCGACGACCCGCTTGGCGAACTCGGCGGCGTTGCCCTGGTGCCAGCGCCAGACCACGACCAAGTCGTGATCGGGCGATACGGTAATGGTGTTGCTGCCGGCGCCGTTCGCTGAGAACGCATTCAGCGGCAGGCCGGGCAACTGCTTGCCCTGCGTGTTGAGCCACCACAGGTAGCCATAGTCCGGCGTGTTCGACACGCTGCTGCGCGTGAGTGCCTCTTTCACGAATGCCGGCGGGATGATCTGCTTGTCTCCCCACTTGCCGCCACGCAGCCAGAGATAGCCAAAGCGCGCCATGTCCATCGCGTTGATCCACACGCCGCCGCCCCAGCGGGTGCCGCCGCTCACCGACGCCATTTTCCGTCCGTTCACTTCGACGAAGCTGTTGTGATACGGAATCCACCGCCAGGTGTTCGACGCGCCGATCGGATCCATGACCTGCTCCCGGAACACGTCCGGCACCGGCTTGTTGAAGACGCGCAGCAACGACAGCGCGAAGCGGTTGATGCGCACGTCGTTGTATTCATAATGCGAGCCCGGCCGCATCTGCTCGCGCGGTTTCATTTCGCCCTGGCCGAACGCCTCGCGCCCGATGAAGTTGTCCTGTTTGCCCCACATGTTGCCTTCCCACTCGCTCGACTGATGCAAGTGGTGCTTCCAGGTGATCTGCGCGTTGCGCGGCGAGTCATATCCGCCGTCCTTCACTTTCGCGCCGACCGGTTCATCGAGGCTGGTGATCAGTCCGTCGCGCACCGCGATGCCGGCCACGGTCGCCAGCATGCTCTTCGCCACCGAGTATGTGGGGTCGGCCCAGGTCGGATCCCCGAACTCGGCGACCACGTAACCTTTGTAGATGACGACGCCGTTCGTCTTGGCGCGGATGTTTGGAACAGACCCAAGCAGCGTGCCGAAGATGCGCTCCTGATCCGAGAAGTCCATCTCGCGAGTCGATTCTCGCGTGAGCGCGTAGTCGACGGCTTCCTTGAGCTTGACGGGATCGAGCCCGAGCTCCGCCGGCGCCTTCCTCGCCCACTCACCCTTTGGCGGGAAATACGGCGCCTGGCGCGCCTCGACCACATACGAGGCCACCGATGCAGTGAGGGACAGAGCCAGACCGGCCAACACGAACGCGCGCGTGATCGTTTTGATGTTCATAGTGTTTTCCCCAAACTGCTGCCGTGCTTCAGTGTGTTTCCTTGGCTCGTTCCGCGATCAGTAACCCGGCCCCAACAACACCGCGTTCGCAAACAACAGCATCGTCGCCTCGGTGAACGCACGATAATTCGGGTCTTCGGCAAACGCAATGACGTGCCCCTGGCCAACGGGCTGGTGCATCAGGAACGGCTTCTGGACCAGGATGTCCTGTGCGTCCGGCCAGATCAGGCCCGATGCGATCAATTTGTCCTTCGTTGCGTAGATGCCGACGTTGCGCCCACTGTTCAGCTTGAGCGGTGCGAAGACGCGATTGCCCTCGATCATCGCCTGTGTCTCGCCGTCGTTGCCCGCGCTCAACCAGTGATTCGTATCCAGTGTCACTCGGAGAATGGCCCCTGGTTGCGACGCCGGGCGCTCGCGCTCGGGTTGAATCGCCTTGTCGTAGTCGAACTCTCCCGGCTTCGGCGGAGTCTGGTTGCCGCCACCACCACCGCCGCTTGGCGGCGGCACGTCCGGTCGGCCATCCTTGAGGAGACCGGTCGTGTCGAGCAGACCGACGCCGGCGCCGGTGGCCCAGCGTGACGCCTCCGCGAGCGTCACCAGGGTTCCGCCGCCGCGCAGCCAGTCCTTGATGCGATTCAACACGGCTTCGTTGACCTGGCCGGCATAATTCCCGGACGGCATTACGATCACGTCGTAGTCGTTGAAGTCGGCGCGGGCGAGCGACCCGGTACGGACAGCAGTCGCGCCAACGCCAAAGCGACGTTCCAGCGCGAAACGTGCCCAACCCGCCGACAAGGTACTGGTCGGCGCGTCCCACACCAGCAGCACTTTCGGCGCTTTCAACGCGGCAACGTCGTTGCTGCCCAGCGACGTCCCTTCGTCCACCCATGTCGAATCGATCGGAACGAGCTCGGCGCCATGCCTGGCGGCCAGCGCGCTGATTCGTGCGTGCAGGTTTGACGGATTGCCCGCGTTACGAATGATCGCGGTGCCGATTGCGTAGCGGCGGCCGTTGTGCGTGAAGGCGCCGCCGACGCTGTGGATGCGAATGCCGTCGCGCATCGCGTCCGCGGCCACTGCCGCCGCGGCCGTGCCCCAAGGCATCAGGTAACCAACCTTTGGCTGCGCCAGCGATCGCACCGGCGTCGATGCGTCGTACTGCGACGGCACGGCGGTGCTCTTGACGGTGATGACGCTCGGACTCGTCAGCGTTTCCACGTCGAACAGCATCGGCAGGTTCCAGGCCGTGATGTCGTAGATCTGATCGTTGAGGCGCATCTTGCGCCGCTCTTCCTGCTTGCGGATGAACTCGGCCGATTGCTCGGTCTTGGGATCGAGCAGATTGCGCAGCATGCGCGCGGTCGGCTGCGCGTTCGACACGATGTAGGCGCCGGCCGGAACGGTGCGGGCCGCGAGCGTGATCGGCTCCTCGGCGCGGCGGACCTCGATGCCCTGTGTCGCCAGATTGCGTGCCAGCAAATCGGCTCGGGATGGATCCTGACCGGGCACGATCACGTACTCGCGGATCGGCCCCTTCTCGCCCTCGGCGACCGCGCTGCGGCGGTAGTCGAGATAGTCGCGCATGAACTTCTCGCGGTGCCGAGCCGCGGTGATCGCGGTGACGATCGCCGCGTTGAAATGGTGCATCACGCCGTCGCGGTAGGTCAGCGTGTCGCCGTCGCGGCGGGCAAACACCAGCCCTCGGGCCGATGCCTGCTCGTAGGTCATGCCGATCGATCCCTGAAAGGTCGGCCACGAATCACCGTAGCCCGGATAAAACGCGTCGTAGACTTCGCGCACGAAGTACGGCCAGCCACGCTCGTCGAAGCGCGCAGCGTTGGCTTTGCCGATCAGCTCCCACGCCGCGATCTGGCTTTTCGTGACGTGCGGGTTGATCGCCTCCGCGGGCGGCGCGAAGTAATAGGCGTTGTCGCCGCCCTGTTCGTGCAAATCAACGGTGATCTGCGGCAGGTACTCGAGCGCGATCTTGATGCGGCCGCGCGTTTCCGGCTGCGATTGCGCAAACCAGTCGCGATTCATGTCGAACAGGTAGTGGTTGCTCCGCCCGCCGGGCCACGGTTCGTCGTGTTCGGCCGAATACGGCGCGGGATCCGGCGACGCGGCGCGGCCGAGCATGTTCTGCGCGATGAAACGCGCGCGGCCGTCCGGGTTCTGCATCGGATCGATCAGCACCAGCGCGTCGCGCAGCACCGCATCGACATCGGCATCGCCTTGCGCGGCCAGCAGGTGATACGCCTCGGCGAGC
Source organism: Vicinamibacterales bacterium (assembly GCA_035626435.1). Taxonomy (GTDB): domain Bacteria; phylum Acidobacteriota; class Vicinamibacteria; order Vicinamibacterales; family UBA2999; genus 12-FULL-67-14b. The sequence continues at coordinate 20,960 of DASPNQ010000173.1, read as the reverse complement.
GCCGCATCCGTGGAGGAAATTTCGTTGCCGTGGACGCCGTGGATCAACCACACCACGACCGGCAGCTCTCGAGCGAGGCGATCGCCCTCAGCCGCCGGCGTCCGCCGCGGATCGCCGAACCGCTGCAGGTCGCCCTTCACCTGGTCGAGTTTGGCGATGCGATCCGGGCTGCCGATGACGAACAGCCACAACGGGCGCCCTTCCCACGATCGCGCGTATTCGATCAATCGTGCGCGCGTCGGCGCCGCCTTTTGCAGCGCCTGGAGGTATTGCGCCACGCCTTCCGGCGTGGTGATCTCCTCGCCGTGATCGTGTCCGACGACGGACTTGAGCGTGGGGATGGCCGCATCGTATTTCGCGCCCGGCCACAAGGATGGCTCCTGGGCCGAAGCTGGGAAAGCCGCGATCAGGCCGACGATCAGCGCCACGGCCGAACGAAGTTTGAAGGCGGCAGGCGGAAGGCAAAAGGCCGAAGGCATCCTCATTTATCGAAGTACTCCACGAGCTGTTGGGCGAATCTGCCGATGCGGTCCTCGGCCTCGCCGTAGTTTCCAGTAATCGCATTACCCAGAAACGACACGACGATCGGACCGGATCGCGCGTACACGATGCCGACGTCGTTGGCGAGCACCGGCGGGAAATCGCCGGTCTTGTGCGCGACCGGGACGCTCAGGAAATGCGGCAGGCGCCGGGCGCCCGCCTGTTGCGCACGCATCATCCGCAGCATCGCCTCGCACGCCGCCGCCGACGCGATCGTCTTCTTTTCGATCGCCTCGAGCATGATGCCGACGCTTCGCGGCGTGATCTCGCCGAGCCAGTACGACCGGTCGGCGTTGGTCTTGCCGTTCCGATCGTCGCCCGGTCCCAGGCTGCTGTATTTCGCGAACAATTCCCCCGTCGTCTGCACGAGCCGCTGGCCGTCGATGTAGCCCGACTCTTTCAGCCATGCATTGACGCGGGCGACGCCGCCGACTCGGGCGATCGCCAGGTCGGTCGCGGTGTTGTCGCTGGTAATCACCATCTGCATCAACACGTCGCGGAGCGTCGGCTGCAGGCCCGGGTCGTGATGGCGGAAGATCCCCGAGCCGCCGCGAATGTCTTCCTTGCGAATGAGGATGCGCTCGTCGAGATTGAGGGCGCCGGCATCCGCCATCTGAAACGCCAGCACCAGCACTGGAATCTTGATGACGCTGGCACTGTTGAAGATCTCGGTGTCGCGAACGCCAGCGGTCTCACCGGTTCCGAGATGCTTCACCCAGATGCCGACCTTGCCAGGAAACTCCGCCGAAGTGCGGCTCAGGAGGCCGTGGAGCGGCGATGGCTGCTGCGCGCCCGTTGCGATCGATCCTGCACATGCCAACGCGAGGGAGACGGCGGAGATGCGATAGCGAAAGCGGGTTCGCATCGCCCTACTGCTTGGGTGCATATGGGCCGTTCGGCTGCCACAGTTCGATGGCATTGTTCTCGGGATCGTAGAGCCGCGCGAAGCGCCCGTTCGGATGCTGCTGCGGATCGACGGTGACCTTGATGCCGGCGCCCTGCAGCTGCGTGACCATCGCATCGAGGTCCTTGACGCGGAAATTCACCATCCACTGCTTTTCGGACGGGAAGTACTTGGTTGTCTCGTTGAACGGCGCGAACACCGTCGGACCGCCGGCCTGAAACCACGGCGCTGTTTCGTAGTCCTTCGGCACCAGGTTGATGCCCAGATGCGTTTCGTACCACCTGGCCAATGCGGCGCTGTCTTTCGCGCGAAAGAACAATCCGCCGATGCCGAGCACTTTTTCCATGTGCCTTAGCTTAACCCTGACAACCTTTCATCGGCGCCGCCCATCAAAGCCGGGCATGGACCGGCTTTCGCTCAACCTCCGCCACGCCGTCGCCGGGCTGCTCCGCGACCGCGCCTTCGCGGCCATCACCATCCTTACGCTGGCGCTCGGCATCGGCGCCAACACCGCCGTGTTCAGCCTGGTCAAAGCGGCGCTGCTCAATCCGCTTCCGTACGGCGACGCGGATCGGCTGGTCGCGATCTGGGGCCCGGACCGCGGCGACGCGACACACCTGTCGCTGCGCGAGGTGCATACCTACGGCGTCGAAGCGCAAAGCTTTGCGGCGGTCGCCGGCTACCAGGAATACGACGCGAGCTTCACCGGCGGACAGGAACCCGAGCTGGTGCGCGCCGGATCGGCGACGCCAAATCTGTTCGAGGTAACACGAACACCCGCGATGCTCGGCCGCGTCTTCGCGCCATCGGACACCGCCGGCGGCAGCAGCGACGTGATCGTCATCAGCCACGGCTTGTGGCAGCGCCGGTTCGGCGGCGCGCCGGACATCGTCGGCCGCACCGTGCAGGTCAACGGCCGTGCACGCACGGTGATTGGCGTCATGCCGGCGTCCTTCCGTCTGCCGAACGACTACGCGGCGTTGCGGCCGACCGAGGCGTGGGTGCCGGAGGTCGTCAACCCGACGAACCTCGGCGCGTGGGGCAGCCGTTCGTACGCGGGCCTCGCGCGATTGAAGGACGGCGTGTCGCCGGCAACGGCCTCCGGCGAGCTCGCGGTGATTGCACGCCGGTGGATCAGCGCGGGCTACGTGCGGTCGCAAGCGGATGGCAGCCTCGGCGCATTGGCACGACGCGCCATCCCCGCAGGCGAATTCGTCACCGGCGAAGTTCGCGGCTCGCTGCTGATTCTGTTTGGCGCCGTCGCGTTCGTGCTGCTGATCGCATGCGCGAACGTCGCGAATCTGCAGCTCGCGCGCGCGGAAGTCCGCCGCCGTGAGATAGCGGTACGGAGCGCGCTCGGCGCCGGTCGGTCTCACATCATCCGGCAGTTATTGGTCGAAAGCGTGCTGCTCGCGGCCGGGGGCGCAACCGCCGGGCTGGCCGTCGCCTGGGCCGGGCTGCAGATCGTCCTGATGCTGCGTCCGGCAAACCTGCCGCGCCTCGATGAGACCGCGCTCGATCCGACGGTCCTGCTGTTTACCGCGGTGCTTGCGATCACCACCGGGATCGTGTCCGGATTGTTTCCCGCTGTCCAACTCTCGAAGCCTGATGTCACCGGCGTCCTGAAGGACGGCGGCCGCAGCGGCACGGCCGGGCGCTCCCGCCAAACGGCGCGCCAGGGTCTCGTCGTGCTGCAACTGGCGTCATCCGTCGTGCTGGCGCTGGCGGCCGGCCTGTTGATTCGCAGCCTCGTCGAGCTGAATCGCATCGACCTTGGCTTCGATCCCTCACACGTCCTCACCGCGCAATTGCAAGTGCCGGCCACCGACTACCCGCAGCCCGCCGACGTCGTGCGTTTTCATCGCCAGGCGGTCGAGCGCGTCGCGCAGATTCCCGGGGTACGGGCGGCCGGTTCCGTCCGCGTGCTGCCGCTGGCGCGGAACATCGGTGACTGGTCGATCCGGATCGAGGGCCGGCCGTACGTGCCAGAGGAGAATCCCAACGCCGACTTCCAGGCGGTGACACCCGGCTACTTCACCGCGATGGGCGTTCAACTGATTCGGGGCCGCTTCATCGCGGAGACCGATCGCGAGCAGACGCTGCCGGTTGCCGTGATCAACGACACGATGGCGGCGCGCTACTGGCCCGGAGAAGACGCCATTGGGCGCCAGTTCATGATGGGCACCGACGACAAGCCCTGGCTGACCATCGTCGGGATCGTGAAGACCGTGCGCCATAACGCGATCGTTGAGGAGCCTCGCGCGGAGATGTACCTGGCGCACGCCCAGGTACCGGGACACATCCGCAGCGCGCCGCGCGGTATGACGCTTGTGGTGAAAACGCAAGGGGATCCGGTGGTGCTCGCGGGTCAGGTGCGCGAAGCAATCCGCGCCATCGACCGCAACCTGCCGGTATCCGACATCAAGACCATGGAGTCGGTGACGGCTGATGCGTTGTCGCAGCCGCGATTCATCACGTTCCTGCTGGCGCTGTTCGCGGGCATCGCGCTGACGCTGGCATCGATCGGCATCTACGGAACGATCTCGTTGCTGGTCACCGAGCGCACGCAGGAAATGAGCATCCGCGTGGCGCTCGGCGCCGACCGATCGTCGATTCTGCGGCTGGTACTCGGGCAAGGTCTGTTACTGACGGCGATCGGCTTGGCGGTCGGGCTCGCCGGTGCCGCGGCCCTGGCGCGCACGCTGTCCGGTGTGGTCTACGGAATCGGTACGTTCGATCCCCTGACCTTTGCCGCTGCTCCGCTGCTGCTCTGCGGCATCGCGCTGTTGGCGTGCGTCCTGCCCGCGCGGCGAGCCGCGTCGGTCGATCCGATCGCGGCCTTACGGCAGTAACCACGTCGCACGGAATTCCGCCGGACCCGCCGACTGGCAAACTCGGCCGCTGTCACGCGGTCCGCGTCTGCGCCAAGCGGTCGTGTCAGTGACGGCAATGTGATAGTCTCGAGCTCGTCCCGCCGCGCCACGGGCATCCGACGATGATGCTCCGTATTCCGTTCGTCGACTTCACCTTATTCGCAGCCGCCGGCTGCGCTGATCCGTCGCCTGCTCCGACATCGCCGACGCCTCCAGTGGCGGTACCTACCGCGACACCGGCTGCGGGCCCGCCGACCGTTACCATCACATCGTTGGGAATGACGCCGCTCGAAATTACGATCAACGTCGGGCAACGCGTCACGTTCATCAACAACGACGTGCGATCGCATGATGTCGTCGGCGGCGTCGACCCGGCGCACCCCGACTGTCCGGAAATTCTGCAGGTGGGATTTCTGACGCCTGGACAGCGCGGCGACACGGGCGTGTTCACGTCACCGCGCACGTGCGAGTACCACGATCACACGATGCTCAGCGTAGCGGCCTTCCAGGGACGAATTATCATCCGATGATGGCCATCGTCCTGGTCCTGTTGCTGCTGGCCTTACCGGCAGCGGCGCAGGACCATCAGCATGATCGACCACCGGCGGCAAACGGTTGGACCTGGTCGGCCGAAGGACAGGCGTTTGGCGGCTACAACTACCAATACCGCAGATTCCGTGACTTCGACGAAATCGAGTCGCAGAACTGGTTGATGACGAATCTCAATCGATCGTTCGGCGCCTCGACGCATTTCCGCGTCGACGGCATGTTCTCGTTGGAGCCATTTACGCTTCGCGACATCGGTTCACCGCAGGTCTTTCAGACTGGCGAAACATTCAACGGCGCGCCGCTCGTCGACTACCAGCACCCGCACGACCTGATCATGAATCTCGGCGGCGAGATCGCGCGGGCGATCGGTGGGTCGACGATCACGGTCTCGGCGTACGCGGCGGGCCCGGCGCCGTTTGGGCCGGAGGTATTCATGCACCGCCGTTCCGCGGCGATCAACCCGCAGTCGCCGTTGTCACACCACTATCTCGATTCGACGCACGTCACACCGGGCGTGATTACGGTTGGCATCGAGCGTGCTGGATTTTCCTTCGAAGGCGGCGCGTTTCACGGGCAGGAGCCAGACGAAAACCGTCTCGATCTCGATACGGCGGCGCTCGATTCGTACGGCGGGCGCGCGGCATGGGCTGACGGCGCCTGGTCGTTGCAGATCTCGGCGGCGAAGTTGAAGAGACCGGAGCGGACTTCACCGTACGATGCGACGCGCCTCTCTGCCTCCGCGTCATTTTTCAAGGGCGATGACGTCAGATCGATGGCGTGGACAGTTGCGCTCGGCCAGAACCGCGAGGCGTTCGGCAACCTCGAGGCCTACCTGTTCGAAGCGACGCGGGGTGCCGGACGCCATTCCTGGTATGCCCGCGCGGAACTCGTCGCCAAAGACATCCTCGATGCCGGCTTCCATCCGATCGGTACCGCGCATGCGCATCGACAGTCGAATATTGGCGCGCTGACGCTCGGCTACCTCCGGGATCTGACCATCCGGAACTGGGGCCGTGTGAGCGTCGGCACGGATCTGACGGGATACCGCGTTCCAGCCAACCTGCGTGAGTCGTACGGCTCGCCGGCGTCGATGCACTTTTTTCTGCGCCTGCACGGACGCGCCGGCCCGGGACCGCGACATCATCACTGAGGCAGGTTCGCAATCGTCGCCGATCGTCACTCCGCGACGTACCGCCACGGCGCTGACGGACCGTCGCGTCTCCAGATCGTAAAGAACGCCTGCGGCGGTGCGGGCTTGCCGTCCGCGCCGGGCTTGTGCTGGTTGATGTATCCCATCGTGACGCCGAAGTCGCCGCTCGCGGAAACGATCGTCTTTTCCGGACCCCAATAAACCGGGCTCGTCGGGGACATATCGCCGCCGGACACGGCGGCGCCGATTGCGTCGTTGCCATACGTGAACGCGACGGCATCCGGACCACCGAGATTGATCGCTTCGGCGCTGCCGTACTTGGTGAACGCCGGACCAATGCCGATCATTTGTGCTTCGTCCGAAAACGACTGCTCGGCCTGCGCCAGCGATTGACGGCTGCGTTCGATCGCGGTCGTGTCGGCCGCGGACGGCGTGATCTGCTTCGGCAGTAGATACGTCGGCGGGGTTGGAGGCGGCAGTGTGGTTGCGGGAGCTCGTTTGTAGACGAGAACGCGCCAGCCATCCGCCTGCTTCTCCCAATATGCAAGATACTTCGCCGGGTTGACGGTTCCATCCGCGCGCGTGATCTGCATCCAGCCGGCGGTGAAGCCATGTTTGCCGTCGCCAGAAATCCCCACACGTGCGGGCGTCCACTCGGCGGTCGCGCCGAGGTTTGCCGGATTTGCCTTCAGGACCTCCACCGCCTTCTGCCGGCCATAGGCGATCGCGGACGGCGCCATCATCGCGACGTCATCGGCGAACATCGATCCGAGGCCTGTCATCAGATCCGACTTCACCGCCGCCGCCGAGAACGCGCGGTCGGCGGCCAGCAATTCGTCAGCGATGTGTTGTGGTGTCGGCGTTTGCGCGATGACGAATGCAGGGACGAACAGCGCAGCGAGTAACGGGATCAGGTGCTTCACATGATCCCATTTGCCGTCCGTTCGCGGATGTATCCCGATGGTCGGCGAGAACTCAGACGCCGTACTGCTCAGCGTCCCATTGCAGTCCAAGCTCGGTCGGCGGTGCCATGTATCCCGCCAGCGCGGATGCCGCCACGACGGATGGCGACGCCAGGTACCCTTCGCCGCCAATCCCCATCCGGTTCTGCCAGTTGCGATTGAACGACGTGATGGCGCGCTCGCCCTTTTTCAACGCGTCGCTGCCCTGGCCAAAGCACGGTCCGCACCACGAAGCCCGGATCTGGCCACCGGCGCCGCGGAAGACGTCGGCGATCGATTCACCGCCCAGACGCGGATCCGGACGCTCGATCGCGTGCTTCACCCCGCCCGACCCGGGGAACACGACCAGTTCGGTCTGCGTTTTCGTCAGCCCTTTCTTGCGTGCCGCCATCAGCACCAGGGCAGCCGACAACAGATCGTCGTAGCTGCCGTTGGTGCAGGAACCGATCATTGCTTTGTCGAACGCAATCCGCTCGCGCGCGACATCTTCGGCGGGAAACGCGTTGCCGGGACTGAACGGCTTCGCAATCATCGGCGCGACATCCGCCAGATCAAAGGCTTCGTCGATTTCGAACACCGCCTCCGATCCGCATTCGAAGTGCGGATACGGCAGCTCGGTGACGCCCTTGGCTCTGTACCACGCGTAGGTGATCTCATCCGGGGCGAAGATGCCGTTCCAGGCTTCCGCCTCCGCCATCATGTTGGCAATCGTGTTGCGGAAGGCGATCGGCAGCTGCTTATCGGCGTCGACCAGCTCGACCGACATGCCCTGCGACTGCTTCGCGCCCCAGCGGCGCAACAGCTCGAGGACGATGTCCTTGCCGGTGACCCAGGGGTTGAGACGGCCGCGGAAACGCACGCGGCGCTGTTTGGCCATCGTCAAGTAGATGTATCCGGTCGACCATCCAAAACCGAGCGTCGTCGATCCGACGCCAATACCCACCGCCCCGTACGCGCCATAGGCCCGGCTGTGCGAGTCGGCGCCTGGGATGAATTGCCCGGGCAACACGAGGCCCTGTTCGGGAAAGTAGAAGTGAAAGATGCCGTCTCCGGGCGTCGCGTAATAGGGCTTCTCGATGCCATGGAATTGCGCGAACTGCCTGCCAATCGCGGTCTGCTTGTCGTCGTCCTGCTTGCCGGTGAACACGAAATGATCGTTGGCGACCGCCGCCTGTCGCGGGTAGATGGTGTTCCCGCCGGTGATTTGATTGAACGTGTGGATGGAGAACGGCGCCGTGCCGTCGGACGCCGGCAGGAGATCCGCGTAGACCCGCAGCGTCGATCCCGGATTGACGTCGGCGTCCTTGTCGACGCGATGCGCCCAGATGATCTGCGCGGTTGATGACATTCGACGCGCGGTGTCGCGATCCGGGAACACGATCTCCGGCACGCGGCGCACCGATGCGACGAACTCACGCCGCCCGACTGCGAAAATCCCGCCGCTCTGCCTGATCTCGTCTTCCTTGGCGCTCAGCGGGACGGGCGTATAGGTCCGGCCTTGCGTGACGTTGACGATCTGGCGCGATGCCGGATCGAAGGTGAACTCGTCGCCGTCCCGCGCATCGGCGACGGCTTCGGGACTCTGCGCGACGTGCAGGCCGAGATTGAACGCGTTGCGCCGGAAGATGTCGCCCATGTTGTTCCCGCAGATGATGACCATCTCGAGACCGGCTTCTTCGGCGATCGCCTTCAGCCCCGCCGGCGACATTTCGCGCGAGCTGCCGATCGCAAAGCGATCGCCCGCAATCACGAACGTCTCACCGCGATGCACGCGGCTGCGGAAATCCGGCATCAAGTAGCGGAATGAGCCCGCCTTCCACCGTTCGTCCAGCGTATCGAGGCTCTCGGAGACGCAATCAGCCGCGGGCGTAATCTGATCCGTGTCGATCGCATCGAGTTTCTTCGCGGGATTCTTCGGGTCCCAGAAGATCAGCGCGCGCCCACGGATCAGGGGCAGAACCCCGGCGACGGCGGTATCGGACTCGCGGGGGCCCGGCAGCGACTCGACAGTGACACCGGGTTTCAGAACGGCTGGCTTCGCAACCTGCATACTTCTGCAATTGTACCTTCGCGGAGATCTAGAATACGCAGGCCATGCAGAACCTCGCTCTCGCCATTACGCTGATCGCTGTCGTCGCCAGTACCCTGGCGCCATCGGCTCAGGAGAAAGTCGATTCCGACATCCAGTGGCGCATCCGCCGCGAAGCGATGGAGCACTCGCACATCATGCGCACCATGCACGTCCTGACCGACGTCCATGGACCGCGACTCACCGGATCGCCAAACCTCAAGGCCGCGCAGGATTGGGTCGTCCAGGAGACGACGCGGTGGGGATTGAAGAATGCCCATCTCGAACCGTGGAACTTCGGTCACCCCGGATGGGCGAACGAGCGCCTCTCGGTGCACGCCATCGCACCGTTCAAGGATGCGCTCGTCGCGGAAGCCCTCGCGTGGACGCCGGGTACCGCAGGACCAGTCACAGCACGGGTCGTCCAACTGAACGTCCCCGCCTCGCCAACCAAAGACGTGCTGACGAAGTTCCTGGATGACCGTCGCCCCACGGTAAAAGGCACATTCGTGCTGGTGGGCCCGCCCGCGATCGTACCGGTGACGATCACTCCGCCACACAAACGCCGTGACGACAACGATGTGCGCGCGCAGTTCGATCCGGCAAACCCGCAGCCATCGAACTTCGGCGGGGGTCCGCAGCCATCGGCACCGAATGTATTGACGGCCAATCAGATCAGCGAGCACCTCGATCAGTTCCTGGTCGCCGCCGGCGCAGCCGGCCGGATCAACGACGCGGGACGAGAGCACGGGCAAATCCGCGCGTTCAACAACCGCACTTTTGACGTAGCCAAAGCGGTACCGACGATCGTGATGCGCAATGAAGACTTCGGCCGCATCGCACGCGTTCTCGCGGACGGGACAGCCGTGCAGCTCGAGCTCGATATCGTCAATCGGACCTATCCGGAAGGCGCGACGGCCTATAACGTGATTGCGGAGATCCCTGGTAGCGACAAGGCTCAGGAGGTCGTCATGCTCGGTGGCCACATCGACTCATGGCATGCCGCGACAGGTGCCACCGACAACGCGATCGGCTGCGCAACGATGATGGAGGCGATCCGCATCCTGCAGGCGATCGGCGTCAAGCCGCGGCGGACGATTCGGCTCGCTCTGTGGAGCGGCGAAGAGCAGGGCCTGCTGGGCTCTCAGGCCTACGTGCGCGAACACTTCGGGATGGCCGAGAACCCCAAGCCCGCGCACGCGCTATTTGCCGGCTACTTCAATATCGATTCAGGAACGGGACGCGCGCGCGGCGCGTCGGTGTTTGGTCCGCCCGAGGCCGCAGCGATCCTGCGCGAAGCGACCAGGCCGTTTGCCGATATCGGGTTCTTCGGCGTCAACGCGACGCAGAGCCGTCGCCGCGGCGGCACCGATTCGACGTCGTTCAACGAAGCCGGGCTGCCGGGCATCGGCATTTCTCAGGATCCAATCGAGTACAACTCGCACACCTGGCACACCAATCTCGATACCTATGAGCGAATCATCGAACAGGATGCGCAGCAGTCGGCGATGGTCATCGCCGCGGCGGTCTACCACCTGGCGATGCGCGATCAAATGCTGCCGCGGTTGCCGAAAGAGCGGATGCCGGCGCGGCCGACGCCGTAGCCGTCGGCGTTCAGCTTTCGTCGATCAGCTTTCAGCTTTCGGCGAAGACTACTTTCCGACCGCGTAGATGCGATCGTCGGCGCGCAGGAAAATCCTGCCGCCGCCCGCGGCCGGCGACGCGACGAAGTGGCCTTCGAGCTTGTTGCGGGAAATCACCTCGAACGTGCGGCCAGCCTTGACGACGATCGTCTCGCCGCCCTCGCTGACGAAGAACACCTTCCCGTCGCCGGCAATCGGCGACGCGCTGAAGGTCCCGCCGACACGCTCCTGCCACAAGCGCTGGCCGTTGGTCGCATCGACTGCGGACAGGATGCCGTTGTCGGTGCTCATGTAGATCACACCCTGGTAGTGCACCAGCGACGAGACGTAGGGACCTCCAGTCGGCACGCGCCACGCGACGTGCGTGTTGGTGATGTCGCCGCGACCACCGAGCCGAATCGCCATGTAGGGGCTGCTGCGATAGCCGCGGCTGACATACAGCATGCTGCCGTCCACCATCGCCACCGGAATCGGGAAACGGTTCACCTCCGGATAAGTCCACAGTGATTTTCCAGTCGCCGGATCGAATGACTCGACACCGGTGCTCGAGTTGACGATCAACTCCGGTCCGCCGGGTCCGTCGACCACGATCGGCGAGCTGTAGGATTCGACCCCCGCGGGCTTGTCCACCTTCCACTTGACCGCGCCGCTGCGTTTGTCCACGGCGAGCAGGTACGACGCCGGCGTGTGATAGCACAGCAGAATCAGCGTGTCCTGAAACAGCACGGGTGAGCTGGCGTGGCCCCAGTTGATGTCGAAGGGACCGTATTCCTTACCGAGATGCTTCGACCACACGCGCTTACCCGCGGTGTCGATCGCGGCAATCTGTCCGGTGCCGTACCACGCGTAGACACGCTCGCCGTCGGTGACCGGGCTGGCGCTCGCAAGATTGTGCTTGTCGTGGACCGGCGGCAGGTCGCCCTCCGCGGCCATCTCGTGGATCCAGGCGCGTTTGCCGGTGGCCCGATCGAATGCCTCGACGACGAATGTCACGTCGGCGCGCTTGACCCGTCTGGCGAGCGTCGACTCGCCTGCGGCGGAAGGCTCGCCGCCCTGCGTCAGCGTTGGATGGCGTCCGTCCTGGCGGCGGCCATCGCCGATCTGTGAGGTGACGAACACGCGTGATCCCGACACGATCGGCGACGACACCCCGGCGCCGGCCAACGCCGCCCGCCACGCGACGTTCTCGGTGTCGCTCCACGTCGACGGCAACGGCGACGATGCCGCCACGCCGCTGGCGGCAGGACCACGCCAGTGAGGCCAGTCATTCGCGCCGACACCTGCCGTCAGCGCGAGCACGATCGGCAGGGCCGCGAACCATCGCATTTGGAACTTTGGCAGCATGGAATTGTCGTTACTGCGGTTCGAGATCGCTTTTCAAGATGCGTCGAACGTTCGAGTACGTCGCCGTCGCAAGGATATCGTCGAGCCCGCTGTAGGCCTTGTAGTACTCGTCCATCTTCTCCGGCACCCACAAGTCCAGCTCCTGATCGCGGCGGAAGGTCACGGTCACCTGGCAGCGCACCTGCGGATCGGCGGCATTCATTTCCGTCTTGACCACGGTGCCGTTGAACGGATCGATCCAGAGGAAGCCGGTCAACGCCAAATCGCGGCCGCGCGACGTCCGAATCAACGTGGGCCGCGCGACTTCCTTGAACACCGCCTTGCGCAGAATGCGGCCGTTGAGGTTCTCCTCGCCGCCGTCGGTGAACTCGAACCGCTCGTTGACTCGCGGATGCAGGAACATCATCGCCAGCGTCGGAATGTTGATGGTGCGCGCCACGTTGCCGAGGTTGTACTTGGCGGCCTCGTTGCTGTACTGGGCGGCCTTCTCGAAGCGCGCCTTGTCGTTCGACGTGAACAGTTTCAGCAGGCGCTCGTCGCGGTTGCGAACCTTGCGCCCTTTCACTTCATACGTGTCGCGGAACGGCATCCACCCTTCGCCGTCGCCGCCAAGCTGCACCAGCAGGAAATCCGACTTGATGACCTGCTGATTGATGGCGCCGCCACCCTGCATGCCGCCGCCGGGATTCGACCGCGACAGGTTCGACCCGGGATTCGGCGGGCGGTGAATCTCCTGGACGTAGTGCTCGTCTGCCGCGAGCAACGCGAAGCGCTGCTCGTAGTTGACGGCGTACCGCATGGCGCTTGCCAGGATCGTGTGGAAACCCGAGCCAGGCTGACTTCCGACCTGGGCGCTCGAATCGGCCAGTCCGAGCACGATCGCCAACACCGTGACCGAAAGCTTGGTAGGCATAACCGCTCCAGCCGCAAATCTTACTAGAATAGAAAGCCTTTGCCATCGATTCGCTCCGAGTTAGTGCCGATGCTCAAGATCGCCGTCCCCGTGGTCTTGGCGGAGCTCGGATGGATGACGATGGGCGTGGTCGACACGATCATGGTCGGGCCGCTCGGCCCCCAGGCAATCAGCGCCGCCGGCGTCGGCAACTCGATGCACATCGCGTTCGCGATCTTCGGGATGGCGGTGATGCTGGGTCTCGATACGCTGGTGTCGCAGGCCTACGGCGCGCGCGACATCCGCGACTGCCACCGGTGGTTCTTCGACGGCTTGACCCTCGCCGCCTTGATGACGGTGCCGATCATGGCCGCGCTGCTCGGCGTTTGGTTCGCGATTCCGGCGATGGGTTTCCACGGCGAGGTGCGGCCGCTGCTCGAGTCGTACTTCGGCGTCTTGCTGCTGAGCACCCCGTTTCTGCTGCTCTACGCCGTTTGCCGGCGCTACCTCCAGGGCATGCACGCCGCCATGCCCGTGATGTTCGCCCTGATCACCGCGAACCTGATCAACGCGGCCGGCAACTGGATCCTCGTCTACGGCAATCTCGGCGCACCGGCGCTTGGCGTCGCCGGATCGGCCTGGACCACGGTCATCTCGCGCGCCTACATGCTGTTTGCCTTGCTGTTCGCCGTGTGGTGGATCGACCGCAAGCGGACACGCGAAGCCGGCGTTCAAGACGCGCATGGCCTATGGGATGTCGATCGCGCCATCGACCTGTCACGCCTCCGCCGTCTACTGACGCTCGGACTGCCGGCGGCATCGCAGATGGGGGCGGAAGTGGGCGTGTTTGCGTTGGCCACGGCGCTCTCGGGCATGCTCGATCCCATCTCGAGTGCCGCGCATCAGATCGCGTTGAACCTGGCCGGCGTCGCGTTCATGGTGCCGCTCGGCATGGGTTCCGCGGGCGCGGTGCGCGTCGGCCACGCCGTCGGCGCGCGCGATCGACCACGCGCATCGGCAGCCGGTTGGACGGCAATTGCCCTCGGCACCGGCTTCATGGTCATCGCGGCGCTGGCGTTCGTGTTGATCCCGCGGCAACTGATCGGCTTGTTCAGCAGAGATGTGAACGTGCTGCGGGTCGGCGCGTCGTTGTTGGTGCTGGCCGCGGTGTTTCAACTCTTCGACGGCATTCAAGGCGTCATCACGGGCACGCTGCGCGGCATTGGCAACACGCGAACCCCGATGAAGGTCAACCTTGTCGCGCACTGGCTGCTGGGGTTGCCGACCAGTTACGTGCTGTGCTTCGTGATCGGCTGGGGCGTCTACGGCCTGTGGGTGGGCTTATCGCTGGGGTTAATCGTCACCGGCAGCATTTTGTTGTGGGTCTGGAGCCGCGAGATCCGCGAATATCGAGAGTACGGGAAACTCCCGGCGCCTGCTCATCATGATTTGTGACACACACATCCACTTCCTCTCACCAGGGTTTTTCGCCGGTCTCGGCACCAATCGCGACACCATCTCCAAGTTCGGCTGGGAGTTTCCGGAATCGACGGAGGCCCTCAGCAGCCGCTGGGTCGACGAGCTCGAAAGGCACCGCGTCGATAAGGCAGCGCTGATTGCCAGCCTGCCGGGCGACGCCGACTCGGTCGCGAAAGCGGTGGCGATCAATCCGTCGAGATTCGTCGGCTTCTTCATGCTCGACCCGACGCGCGAGGACGCCGTCGAGTACGCAGGGCGAGCGCTTGACGAAGGGCTGCGGACGATTTGCCTGTTCCCGGCCATGCACCGCTACGCTCTTCACGACGAGCGCGTCGCGCGGGTATTCGAGATGGCCGCCGGTAAACGCGGCGGTACCGTCGACACCGTAGCCGTGTTCGTCCATTGCGGCGTGTTGTCCGTCGGTATCCGCAAGAAGCTTGGGCTGCCGAGCCCGTTCGATATCCGCTACGGCAACCCGCTCGACCTGCATGGGCTCGCGATGAAGTTCCCGACGGTGCCGATCATCATTCCGCACTTTGGCGCCGGCATGTTTCGAGAGGCGTTGATGCTGGCCGATTGCAGCGCCAACGTGTATCTGGACACGTCGAGCTCGAACTCGTGGATCAAATACACCCCCGGCCTGACGCTCGATCAGGTGTTTAGGACCGCGCTCGACGTCGTCGGTCCGGACCGGTTGATCTTCGGCACCGACTCGTCGTTTTTCCCACGGGGATGGAACACCGAGATTCACCGTCAACAAAAAGCCGCGCTCGACGCGATTGGCGTGAGCGCGGCTGTACAGGAAAAAATCTTCGGCGAGAACTTCGCCAGGCTGTTCGCCTAGCCTACTTGTCGCCCGATCGCGTCGTCCGGCCGCGCGCGGTCTTGCGGCGCCCGCGGACTTCGCCGGGCTTGTGCCCAGGCGCACGCTGCGGTGACTCAGACCGCGTGCGCGGATGGGTTCCCGTACCTCGCTCGGATTGACGGCGATCGCCGTGATTTTTCTGTCCCACGTGACCCTCCCGCGGTCACACGTTGCGAGAAACGCGCCAACGAGAGCCCGGCGTTAGCCTTTCGGTATCGGTTTGACCGGCGGAAACATCGCCCCGTTGCCGATCAAGTCCTTGATCAACCCCGGCAGCTTCGCGACCGCCGTATTGGCTTGATCGATCAACCCCGGCAACGCTGCGCGCGCCTCTCGAATCTGCATCATTTGCGTGTTGGTCGGCACCGCCGTTGCGGCCATCACCGATCCTTTCAGCTGGCCGAAACGGCCACGCAGGTTTTCGGCGTTGGCCGCGAAGCCGCCACCGCCGCCCTGCTGTCCGAGGCCGAGCCGGCGACGCAGCGTCTCGAATTCTTTCACGAGGTTGTCGAGCTGCGTCTTGGCGTCGCCGGACAGCTTGCTGTCGCGAGTCTGTTGCTGCACGAGCTGCACCTGTGCGAACGCCGTCTGTACCATCGTGGCAACGTCGTTGGCTTTCTGCTGCAAGTCGTGAAGGTCGCGCGCGGTTTCAAACCAGGTGCGGCGTTCGAGGTCGGTGATCCGGATGTCGGGATCTCCCTTGACCGCGACATCAATGCTCTGCGCATCGCGGCCGTTAACGGTGAGAGTTGCCCTGTAGGTGCCGGGCAACACGAACGGGCCATTGTTGCCGCCGCCGCCGAAACCGCCGCCGCCCGGCGCGGCCGCCGCGGTCTGGCCCGGCGGGGCAGGCACCGGCCGCAACGGCTGCACTCGCAGGTCCCATTTCACGATATTGAGGCCCGCCTGATTGCGGTCGCGCAGATCGGG
Organism: Vicinamibacterales bacterium; assembly: GCA_035626435.1. GTDB lineage: Bacteria > Acidobacteriota > Vicinamibacteria > Vicinamibacterales > UBA2999 > 12-FULL-67-14b. The sequence goes on along the minus strand of DASPNQ010000173.1, from coordinate 4,761 downwards.
ACCGGTCAATTCACGAACGGTCGATCCGCTGGCATCTTTGATGGTGATCGCGATGTCCTTGGCCTCCGACTTCAGTCGATAGGCCAGCGTCGCGCCGGGGGCCGGGTTCTGGCCGAGGAACAACCGATCGCCTTCGAACCCTTTCATCTGGTCGTTGGCCTGATTCATCGCCGTGCCGCCCTCGCTGCTGAAAAAGTAGCCGTCTGCGGCTTCGGATTTCGCCCACTCCTGAATCGGCGTCACATCGTCCAGGATCCAGATGCCGCGGGCGTGGCTCGCCAGAATCAAATCGTTGTCGCGCGGGTGCTGCTTGATTTCATAAATCGGCATCGTCGGCAAATTCGCCTTGATGCGGGTCCAGTGGCCGCCGCGATTCATGCTGACCCACAGTCCGGTTTCCGTGCCCAGATACAGGATGTCCGGGTTGCGGCGGTCTTCGGCGAGCCCGCGCGCGACTTCACCTTTCGGCAGGTTGCCGGCGATCGAGCGCCAGGTCGCGCCGAAGTCGGTGGTCGCAAACACGTAAGTGTTGAAGTCACCGCCGCGATGGCCGTCGAATGCCACATACGCCGTTCCCGCCGCCGCGCGTGAGGGCACCACGTCGGACACGTACGTCCACTTGGGCACGCCGCCGATCTTCGACGTGACGTTGGTCCATGTCTTGCCCGCGTCCTGAGTGACGCTGACGATGCCGTCATCGCTGCCGACCCACACGACGCCCTGCCGCGCCGCCGACTCTTCGAGCGTCACGATATTGCCGAACGAGCCAACGCCATCATTCTTGGCGATGCGAACGTCTTTGCCGACGACGCCCATGATCGAGAGCGTTTCACGGTCGGTGTTCGTGGTGAGATCGGGACTGATCGGCTGATAGGAGCGGCCGCGGTCCGACGACTTCAGCACCAGGTTCGCGCCGATGTAAATGGTCGCCGGATCGAACGGCGAGAGCTGCATTGCCGTGTCCCAGTTGAATCGATACTGGCTCGACGGCTCCCCCGGCTTCTGCTCCGCCGGCTCCGGCCGGATCGTCTGGCGCTCGTTGGTCAGGCGATCGGTGCGGCTCATCCGACCATCCTGCGATTCGGCGTAAACAATGCGGGCGTCGGTGGGATCCATGAGCGGCTGGAACCCGTCGCCGCCGCTGATCACATACCAGTTGTCGTTGTGGATGCCGCTGTTGGTGCGTACCGCACTCGGCCCGCACCAGGTGTTGTTGTCCTGCAGTCCTGCGCAGACGTGATACGGCGTCTGCATGTCGAACTCGACATGATAGGCCTGCGCGCCAAGCACGTTGGGCAGCCACACCCACGTCTGCGATCGATCGTGCGAGATGCTGACGCCGCCGTCGTTGCCGATGATGATGTGCCGCGGATCGCGCGGGTTGATCCACATCGCGTGGTGATCGACGTGAATGCGCTCGGCGCCGTCGGCGCGGAAGGTGCGGCCGCCGTCATCCGACACGTGCAACGACACGCCGAGCACGTAGACGCGCGAGTCGGTCTGAGGGTCGACGCGGATTTGACTGAAGTACATCGGCCGCGGGTTGGTGTCGCTGAGTTTCCGCCACGCCGCGCCGCCATTGTCCGTGCGATAGACACCGCTCTCTGCCGGATGCTCGACGGTCGCGTAGAGCACGTTGGGATTGGCGCGATAGATCGCCAGACCGATGCGGCCCTTGGGGCCGGACGGCAGTCCGGTTTCGATCTTCGACCAGGTCTGTCCCGCATCCGTCGATTTCCAGATGCCGCTGCCGGGCCCGCCGCCGTTCATGCCCCACTGCGCGCGGCGGCGTGATAGGTGGCCGCGTACAAGGTTTTGTTGTTTTGCGGATCCATGACCAGATCGGTCGCCCCCGTGTCGTCGTCGACGTGCAGCGAGCGGCTCCAGGTCACACCGCCGTCGGTCGTCTTGTAGACGCCGCGCTCACCGCCGGCGCCCCACAGGTTGCCCGGCGATGCGACGTAGGCCACGTCGAAATCGACCGGATCGACCACGATGCGCGCAATCGCTTTCGAGTCGCGGAGTCCGGTGTTCTTCCAGGTGCGCCCGCCGTCGGTGGACTTGTAGACGCCGTCCCCCCATGACGAGCTCTGGCGGTTGTTGGCTTCGCCGGTGCCGACCCACACGAGATTGGCGTCGGTCGGCGCGATGGCGACCGCGCCCACCGAGCCAACGCCTTCGTTGTCAAAAACCGTCGTAAACGTCGTGCCGGCGTTCGTGGTCTTGTAGACGCCGGCCGTCGCCATCGCGACGTAAAACGTCGTCGGATCGTTTTCGAGCACCGCCAGCTCGTCGACGCGCCCTGACGGCGTCGCCGGCCCGATCGGCCGGAAGTGCAGCCGATCGAACGGGCCGTTGCCGGCCGACTGCGCGGTGTAGACCGGCGTCACCGGCGGCGGCGCCTGTTCGCCTTCGCGCCCGGCAGCCGCGAGCAGCGCTGTGGTGGCGAGCGATACGAGAAATGCGGTGAAAACGATCCTTCGATTCATCTGGTTTCGTCCTTGGCCCCTTGGCCCCTTGGCCCCTTGGCACCCCTAAGGTTTCGCGTTAGTGACCTCGTCGTAGGCAATGCCGAGCACGAACGCAAGCGTCAGCCTGGCGTTCGGCGATACGTTGTCCTCGAAACCCTTCAGGGCGGCCAGTATCTGAAGTTCTTCCTTGGATTGACCGGCCTTGACCGCCGCGCGCGCCTGATCGAGCACCGCGGTGAGGTAGTTCCTGAAGTGCATCACGTCGGCGCGACCGTTGCGGACCGCGTTGTCCTTGCCGTGACCCGCGATGAAGATGGTGTCGTTCGAGGCGCGCTTCGAAACGGTCTCGAGGATGGTGATCCAGTTGTCGATGCGCGCGCCCTGCGCGCGATCGATGTTGGGATGCGCGCGGTTGAACAGCAGGTCGCCCATGTGCATGACGTTGGCGCGCTGGAAATGAATCACCGCGTCGCCGCCGGTGTGGCCCGGACCGAAATGACGCGCCTCGATCGTCTCGTCGCCGAACTTCTCCGACCAGCTGTCCTTGAACGTTGCCGTCGCGTAGGCCTGCTGGTCGGCGGTCTTCTCAGTGGTCGCGCGATGTGACTTGAGGCAGTTTTCGTGCGCGACGATTTTGCTGACGCCGTAGGCCTTGTTGCCGCCGGTGTGATCGCCGTGGTGGTGGGTGTTGATCAGCATGGCGATGCCCTTTGGCGCGCGCTGTTTGAGGCCCGCCGCACAAATCTCGGCGGTGTTCATGAACTGGCTGTCGACGGCGACGGCACCGTCGGCGTTGACCAGGTAGCCGATGGTGCCGCCCTGGCCGATGAACATGCCGACGCCGTTACGCAGGTCTTCGAACCGCGTCACCGGCGGCGCTGCCGGTGCTTGCGGAGGCGCCTGCGAAAGCAACGCTGCGGCGGAGGTGGATGCATGGATGTTTCGTGACAGGACCGCGGCGGTCAGGGCTGTCGTGGACGAGAATAGGAACTGTCGGCGATTCATGGAGTCCTCCCGGACGCGGAATTCTATCCTCGATTGGCTGCTGGCCGCGACCATTGCCGCAACGGTGATCAGCAGCCTCGCGGGCATTCACATCGAGATTGGCTCGCTGCGCGTTCGATCGCACGGCGCGGTTCGGCTCCTCGCCGCCACCCTCGTCCTGTCGATCATTCGCTGGCGCGCCGGCATCGAGGCGTGGCCGGCGTGGGTGACGCGGTTGATTTTGCTGACGGCGATCTCCGGCAGCGTCGCGACCTGGTTTCGATTCCTGCTGCCAACCGTCGGCGGAGCCGATTCCTGGGGCTATGTCAGCGCGAGCCAGATGATCGGACAGGGCCGCTTGATCGATCCGGCGCCGATCGCAGAGTGGCTGTCGGCGGCGAACCGCCTCGCCATCGCGTCGCCGCTCGGCTGGGCGCCGGCCGTCGACGGCTCGGGTATCGTTCCCACCTATCCCCTGGGCCTGCCGATCATCATGGCGTTGTTCTCCGCCATCGGCGGGTCCAACGCGGTGTTTTTCGTCGCGCCAATCGCGGGGCTGGTCACCTTGGCGCTGGTCTATCGGCTGACGCGCGAGTGGTACGAGCCCGAAGTGGCGTTGTTTGCGGCCGCGATCGTCGCCTGGAATCCTGTGTTCATCGCCTACGCAAAACAGCCGATGAGCGACATGCTGGCCACGATGTGGGTGGTGCTGGCGTTGCTGCTCTCGCAGCGCGCCACGACAATCACGGCGGTGGGCGCAGGGCTTGCCACCGGCGCGGCGGTGCTGACCAGACCCGCGCTGCTGCTGATCGCCATCATTGTTCCTCTGGCCGCGTACCGCGGCGGCTCACCATTGCGTCGCGCCGGCTGCAGCGTCCTGGCGTTCGCGACCATCGCGATCGCACAGCTGTGGCTGCAGGATCATCTCTTTGGATCTCCGTTCGCGACCGGTTACGGCAACGCTGGCGGCCTGTTTTCGTGGTCGTACCTGCCGGCCAATCTGGAAATTTATGTCGAAGAGGGATGGCGAGTGCTCGGCCCGTTATGGATCCCCGGCCTGCTCATCGGATTGATCGCCGCGCGGCCCGAGCCGCGTTGGAAACCTGCGGCGATCTTCGGCGCGGTTGCCCTGCCGTATCTGTTCTACCTGCCGTTCGATCATTGGGAGACGCTGCGCTTTCTGCTGCCGGGGCTTGTGCCGTTGACGGTGGTCGTGGCCGACGGCCTGATTCACCTGGCGCGGATGTCACGCAGGCCCGCGGTGACCGCGGTGGCGGTGATCGCTTTTACCACGATGGTCGCGGGC
>DASPNQ010000172.1:0-2699 GCA_035626435.1 Vicinamibacterales bacterium | reverse complement strand
GCCTACGGGCTGCCGGGATTGCGCATCGGGTGGATCGCCGCGCCACCGCGGTTGATCGCCTCGTTGTGGTCGTATCACGACTACACGACGATCGCGCCGGGGGCGCTCAGCGACCGGCTCGCGCGTGTCGCGCTGCAACCGCACCGCCGCGCGCAGCTGTTCGAACGCACCCGCGGCATCCTGCGCCGCAACCTGCCGTTGATCGAGACCTGGCTTTCCGAGACCGGCGGGTTTACATGGATCGCGCCCGAGGCAGGCGCGATCATCTACGTCCGCTATGACCACGACATCAATTCGACGACGTTAGTGAATCGCCTTCGCGAGGAGAAAAGCGTGCTGACGGTGCCGGGCGATCATTTCGGCATGGACGGCTACCTGCGGCTTGGCTTCGGCGAACCTCCCGACTACAACCGCGCCGGCCTCGATCGCCTGCGCGCACTGCTGTCGACCGTGCCGCGCCGCGCCGCGACCGCCGCGTCGCCGGCATGAATCAGCCCGAGCTGACGTTCATCCTGATAGGCTTCGGCAACGTCGCGCAGCGGTTCGTCCGGCTGCTCGCCGAGACGGCCGATCGCCTCGACTTCACGTGGAAGGTCGTCGGCATCGCGACCCGCCATCATGGCAGCGCCGTCGATCCAGCGGGCATCGATACCCGGCGCGCCCTCACGATTGTCGAGAGCCGCCAGTCGCTCGATCGGCTCGATCCGGCGCCGCGGGAACGCAGCGGGATCGACGTGATTCGCCAGGTCGCTGACGCTCTGGCCGACGAAGCGGCGGAAGGCCGTCTGCTCTGCATCGAGACCACGGTGCTCGACATCGATCGCGGCGAACCGGCGGTCTCCCACGTCCGCGCCGCGCTCGAAGGGCAGGCGCACGTCGTCACCGCCAACAAGGCGCCCGCGGCCTTCGCGTATCACGAGCTCGAGGCGCTGGCCGAGTCGGTCGATCGGATTTTCTTCTTTGAAGGCGCGGTGATGGATGGCGTGCCGGTGTTCAACCTGGTTCGCGAGACGCTGCCGGTGATTGCCATCGAAGGATTCCGCGGCGTGATCAATACGACGTGCAATTTCATCCTGTCGGAGCTCGAGCGCGGGACGGAATTCGATCGCGCGCTGGCCGACATGCAGGCACGCGGGATTGCCGAGGCGGATCCTTCGCTCGATATCGATGGCTGGGATGCGGCGGCGAAGACGGCGGCCCTGGTCAACGTGCTGATGCGAGGCGTGATCACGCCGCATCACGTGACCCGCGCCGGCATTCGCGGCGTCAGCGGGCTGGATGTCCGCGAAGCCCGCGGCCGCAACAAGCGGATACGGCTGGTGGCATCGGCCACCAGGCAAGGCGGCAAGGTACGAGCCCGCGTCGAACCGGAGGTCCTCGACCACCAGGATCCGCTGGCGCAGCTCGTCGATCTCAACAACGCGTTGTACCTGACGACCGATTTGCTCGGCGAAATCGGCATCGTCCAGCGCTCGGGCAGCCTGACGCAGACGGCGTATGCGCTGCTGAGCGACGTCACACGCATTTCGCAACGACTGAAAGAGCTCTGATGTCCGGACCGCTTACTGGTTTTACCGTCGTCGATCTGACACGCGTGTTGTCAGGCCCGTACTGCACGATGATCCTGTCCGACCTGGGCGCGCGCGTGATCAAGGTCGAACACCCTGACAAAGGCGACGACACGCGCCACTGGGGACCGCCGTTCCTGGGCACCGAGAGCGCCTATTTTCTCAGCATCAATCGCAACAAGGAAAGCGTCACCTGCGACTTCAAGCCGAAGGAGGGCCGCGAGATTCTCGATCGCCTGATCGCGACGGCCGACGTGTTCATCGAAAATTTCCGGCCCGGCACCATCGAGCGCGCCGGCTTCGGCTGGGAGGCGATGCACGCGAAATATCCGCGGCTCGTCTACGCGTCGATTGCCGGGTACGGCCAGACCGGGCCACGAAAACACGAGGCCGGGTACGACGCGATCATGCAGGCGGAGGGCGGATTGATGAGCGTGACCGGCGACCCGGATCGTCCCGGCTACCGCCTGGGCGTGGCGATCACGGACATGGTCGCGGGGTTGTACTGCGCGCAGGGCATCACGGCCGCGCTACTGGCGCGCGAGCGCAGCGGACACGGGCAGCGCGTCGACATCGGCATGCTGGATACCACCGCTGCACTGCTCACATATCAGGCCGCGAACTGGTTCGCCAACGGCAAGATTCCGCCACGCCAGGGCAACCGGCATGCCACCATCGCGCCCTACGAAACGTTCACGACCAAAGACAGCGACATCGTGATTGCCGTCGGCAACGACGACACGTGGCGGCGTTTCTGTCCGGCGGTCGGCCTGCCGGAGCTTGCCGACGACCCGCGCTTTGCCACGAACAAGGATCGCATGGAGCATTACGAGGCGATGCGCGAACCGATCGATCGCATGTTTCGAACGAAGACCTGCGCTGAATGGATCGAGATTCTCAATGCCGCCGGCGTCGCCAATGGCGAGGTTCGCAACATCGGGCAGATGCTGAACGATCCGCAGCTCGAAGCGCGCGACATGATCCAAACGATGATGCATCCGACGGTGGGCGCGACGAGAGTGATTGGCGCGCCGATCAAACTGTCGGACACGCCGGCCTCGCTGCGGACGCCGCCGCCGGTGCTTGGCCAGCACACCGACGCGGTGCTGGCTGAAATCGGATATGACGAGG
>DASPNQ010000171.1:0-26803 GCA_035626435.1 Vicinamibacterales bacterium | reverse complement strand
AGTCGACGACCAGAATCTCCTCCTTGTCGTGCGAAGCCTTCGCGATGATGCGGCCGAACGGGTCGGCGACGAACGACTGGCCCCAGAAGGTTAGCTCTCCTTCTTTGCCGACGCGGTTGACGACGACGACGTAGACGCCGTTCGCAATCGCGTGCGCGCGCTGAATCGTCTCCCAAGCTTGGTGCTGTGCGTTGTTCATCTCCTGCTCCTCGTCGGGGAGCCAGCCGATGGCCGTCGGGTAGAAGAGAAACTGCGCGCCCGAAAGAGCCGTCAGACGCGCCGCCTCCGGGAACCACTGATCCCAGCAGACCAGCGTGCCGATGGTGGTGACCTTGGTCTTCCAGGCGATGAAGCCTGTGTCGCCGGGCGTGAAGTAGAACTTCTCGTAGAACAGTGGATCGTCCGGAATATGCATCTTGCGATACACGCCCATCAGCGAGCCGTCGGCATCGATCACCGCCGCGGTGTTGTGATACACGCCGGCCGCGCGCCTCTCGAACAGCGACGCGATGATCACCGCGCCGTATTTCCTGGCCAGTGCGCAGAACGCATCGGTCGACGGTCCGGGGATCGACTCGGCCAGCGCAAAGAAACGATGGTCCTCGACCTGGCAGAAATACTGCGAGCGAAACAGCTCCTGCGTGCAGAAGATGTTGGCGCCTTTCTTCAGCGCCTTCTCGGCCAGTGCGAGTTGGTGGGCGAGGTTCTTCTTGGGATCCTCGCCGCATGCCATCTGACTGAGACCAACCTTGACGACTGTCGACGGGCGAGGCATCCGTTCATTTTAGACAGGACGGCTGAATTGGGGAAGAATTGACGCCGCGTGCTGGCTGCGTTGTTTGATCCCGACGGTGCGCTGCGGCGATGGTCGCGGCGCGTCGCGTACTCCGACACGGTACTGTCGACGGAGCTGGGCTACCGCCTGTGGCTGTGGCGGCGCCAGGGAGCACGCCGCCCGACGGCGCGCCCGGTCGCGGGGTGGCGCAACACGGTGATGCGCTCGAGGGCCGATTGGATTGCCGCGACCGGTCAAGCGCGCTCGCTCGGGTTACCGCTGCACCCGACGCGCGAAAAACACTGGGACACACTGGCGATGGTCGACTGCATCCTCGCCGCGACGCCGCCGACGGCGCGGGTGCTCGACGCCGGCGGCTCGCTGTTCTCGGTGGTGCTGCCGTGGCTGTTCCTCTACGGCTACCGCGATCTAATCGCGGTCAATCTATCGTTCACGTCGCCGGTCCGGCGCGGGCCGATCCGCTATCAACATGGCGACATCACGCGCCTGGAATTTCCCGACGGCCGCTTCGATGTCGTTGTCTGCCAGAGCGTGCTGGAACATGGCGTCCCGATCGAGACGTTCCTGCGCGAAGCGGCGCGCGTGCTGACGCCGCGCGGGCTGTTGTTGATCTCCGTGGATTATTTCGATCGGGCGGTTGATGTGACGCGCGTTCGTGCCGTCGACCCAGGGTATTTCATGTTCGGGCCGGAGGAGGTGCGGGCGCTGCTCGATGCCGCCGCCGCGGCCGGGCTCGCGGTCACGTCGCCGGTCGATCTCGAATGCTCAGAAGCGGCGATCGAATGGCGCCGCTTCCGAGTCGGCTACACGTTCCTGATGCTGACGCTGCAAAAAGGCGGCTGACGCTATTTGCCCTGCTGCATCGCCGACAGGAATTCGTTGTTCGTCTTGGTCTTGCTCATCTTGGACAGCAGCAGCTCCATCGCCTCGACCGCCGACAACGGCGTCAGGACGCGGCGCAGCACGTAGACGCGGTTGAGGTCGTCCTTCGGCAGCAGCAACTCTTCCTTGCGGGTGCCGCTCTTCTGGATATCGATGGTCGGGAACACGCGCCGATCGGCGAGCTTGCGATCGAGATGCACTTCCATGTTGCCGGTGCCCTTGAACTCTTCGAAGATCACTTCATCCATGCGCGAGCCGGTATCGATCAGCGCGGTGGCGACAATGGTCAGCGAGCCGCCCTGCTCGATGTTCCGCGCGGCGCCGAAAAACCGCTTCGGCCGCTGCAGCGCGTTGCTGTCGACGCCGCCCGACAGCACCTTGCCCGAGGTCGGCACGATCGTGTTGTAGGCGCGCGCCAGACGCGTAATCGAGTCGAGCAGGATGACCACGTCCTTCTTGTGCTCGACCAGCCGTTTGGCCTTTTCGATCACCATTTCCGCGACCTGGACGTGGCGCTGGGCCGGCTCGTCGAAGGTCGACGACACCACTTCGCCCTTGACCGACCGCTGCATGTCGGTGACTTCCTCGGGCCGCTCGTCGATCAGCAGCACGATCAGGTAGATCTCGGGGTGGTTGGTGGTGATGGCATTGGCGATCGACTGCAGCAGCATCGTCTTGCCGGTGCGCGGCGGCGCGACGATCAGCCCGCGCTGGCCCTTGCCGAGCGGCGCCATCAGGTCCATGACGCGCGTCGACAGATTCTCCGGGTCGGCCTCGAGACGGATGTGCTCCTCCGGATAGAGCGGCGTCAGGTTCTCGAAGAATACGCGCTCCTTGCCGCGCGCCGGCGGCTCGAAGTTGATGGCTTCGACCTTGATCAGCGCGAAATAGCGTTCGCCTTCTTTCGGCGATCGAATCTGGCCGGAGATGGTGTCGCCGGTATGCAGGTCGAACTTGCGAATCTGCGATGGCGAGACGTAGATGTCGTCGGGGCCGGCCAGGTAGTTGTAGTCGGGCGCGCGCAGGAAGCCGAAGCCGTCAGGCAGCACCTCGAGCACGCCTTCGGAGAAGATCAGCCCCGCCTTCTCGGCGCGGGCGCGGAGGATCTCGAAGATCAGCTCCTGCTTGCGCATGCCGGTGGCGCCGGGAATTTCCAGATCGCGCGCGATCTTGGTCAGCGCCGTGGTCGGCATGTCCTTGAGGGTGGACAGGTCCAGGGTTTCCGGAGCCTGCTGGCCTTCGCGAGGCGGAGGGGTGGAGGCAGTTGCTACGGCCGCGCCGTTATCTGACTTGCGATCTTCTTCCACAGTTCGTCCAATCCTTCACCGGTTTCGGCCGAGACGGCCAGCACCGGGCCTGAGTAAATCCGTTCCAGTTCACCGAGATGACGCTGCCGCTCGGCGCGCGTCAACTTGTCCACCTTCGTCGCGACCACATAACGATCCACACCGACCCGCTCCAGCCACTTCCACGTCATCCGGTCGCTGTCCAGTCCCGGATGGCGGCTGTCGACCAGCACCAGCGCGCCACGAAACCGCGCGTCGCGAACGCGCGCATTGAAATAGGCGGCCGCCAGCGCGTCGAATTCCTCGCGCGCCTTGTCGCCGCCACGCGCGTAGCCGAATCCGGGAAGGTCGACCAGGTAGAACGGTGGCCGCGGCTCAACGACGACACGATAAAAGTTCGCGAGGCGCGTTTTGCCGGGCGCCGCGCTCGTGCGGGCCAGTTTCTTCCGGACGAGCGCGTTAATCAGGGACGACTTGCCGACGTTGGACCGGCCCACCATGGCAACTTCCGGCAGACCGTCCTTGGGGAGCCCTTCGGCTCCCGCGGCGCTAGTTACGAATTCAGCAGATACCTTCAAACGAACCTACGGGCTCCGCGCCTGACGCCGGCACGAACGTGCCCCGGTGCCGGGTTTCGGTACCCAAGAGCCTAGTGTGTCGTGGCGTCCGCCGCCTCGTCGAAGTCAGAATCGGGTGTCGGCGGAATCGGCGTCAGCGGTCCCTCGAGTGCGATCTTCAGCACTTCATCCATGTGGCTGACCAGATGAATCTCGAGCGTGTCGAGCACGTTCTTCGGGATGTCCGCGAGATCCTTTTCGTTGTCTTTCGGGAGCAGGATGGTCTTGACGCCGGCGCGATGCGCGGCCAGCACCTTTTCCTTGACGCCGCCGATTGGCAGCACCTTGCCGCGCAGCGTGATCTCGCCGGTCATCGCGACGTCGCGACGCGCCGGGACCCGTGCCAGGGCGGAAATCAGCGCGGTGGCCAGCGTGATGCCGGCCGAAGGGCCATCCTTCGGAATCGCGCCCTCGGGAATGTGGACGTGGACGTCAACCTTCTTGTTGAAGTCTTTCTGGATGCCGAACTCCTCGGCGCGGGTCCGGACAAAGCTCATCGCCGCCTGCGCCGATTCCTGCATCACGTCGCCCAGCTTGCCGGTCAGCATCAAGCGGCCGCGGCCCGGCATCAACGTGCACTCGGTCACCAGAATCTCGCCGCCGACTTCCGTCCACGCCAACCCCGTCGACACCCCGATCTCGTTGCGCTCCTCGGCGACGCTCGGACGGTAGCGCGGCACGCCCAGGTATTCGGTGACCTTTTCCGCGGTGATGGTCTCGAACGTCTCCGGTCCGTCGACGACCACCTTGCGCGCGACCTTGCGGCAAATCGCATTCACTTCGCGCTCGAGGTTGCGGACCCCGGCTTCGCGCGTATAGCGCTGGATCACCGCCTGCACCGCATCGTCGGTGAACTGAATGTTCTTGTCGGTGAGGCCCGAGCCTTCGATCGCCTTGGCGACGAGGAAGCGCTTGGCGATTTCGATCTTCTCCTGCTCGGTGTAGCCGGCCAGCTGCAGCACTTCCATGCGGTCGCGCAGCGCTTGCGGGATGGTGTGCAGCACGTTCGCCGTGCAGATGAACATGACGTTCGACAGGTCGTACTCGACGTCGAGGTAATGATCGAGGAAGGTGTTGTTCTGTTCCGGGTCGAGCACTTCGAGCAGCGCCGCCGACGGGTCGCCGCGGAAGTCCATCGACATCTTGTCGATCTCGTCGAGCAGGAACACCGGGTTCATCGTCGTGGCCTTCTTCATCATCTGGATGATCTGGCCGGGGAAGGCGCCGATGTAGGTGCGGCGGTGGCCGCGGATCTCCGCTTCGTCGCGGACGCCGCCCAGCGACAGCCGCACGAACTTGCGGTTCATCGCGCGCGCGATCGACTTGGCGAGTGAGGTCTTGCCGACGCCCGGCGGTCCGACGAACGTCAGGATGGTGGCCTTCGGCTTCTTGACGAGCGCCCGCACCGCGAGGAACTCGAGGATGCGGTCCTTGATCTTGTCCAGCCCGTAATGGTCCTCGTTGAGCACCACTTCGGCGTTCTTGAGATCGCGGTTTTCCTTGCTCTTCTTGTGCCACGGCACCGCGATCAGCCAGTCGAGATAGTTGCGCGACACCGTGGCTTCCGCGGACATCGGCGGCATGGCCTCCAGGCGCTTGAGCTCCTGCATGGCCTTCTCTTCGATGTCCTTCGGCATCCGCGCCTGTTCGATCTTCTTCTTCAGATCCTCGGCTTCGTTGACCTTGTCGTCCTTGCGCCCCAGCTCCTTCTGGATCGCCTTCATCTTCTCGTTGAGGTAGTACTCCTTCTGCGCCTTCTCCATCTGCTTCTTGACGCGAGACTGGATGCGGCGGTCGACCTGCAACTTGTCGACTTCGGCTTCGAGAATGCCGGCGATGCGATTGAGACGCTCGAGCGGCGAGACGATCTCGAGGAGGTTCTGTTTTTCGTCGATGCCGACCAGCAGGTGCGCGGAGATGGTGTCGGCGAGCTTGCCCGGGTCGTCGACGCGGACCGCGGCGATCATCGCGTCGTAGTGCAGGTTGTTCGAAAGTTTGACGTACTGCTCGAACAACGTCACCACCCGGCTCATCGTCTGCTCGACGTCGCCGGCGGCGTCCTTCTGCCGCTGCAACACCTTGACGACGACGCGGTAGAAGCCCTTGTCTTCCTTCCACTCGATGACGCGCGCGCGGTCGACGCCTTCGACCAGCACCTTGATGTTGCTGTCCGGCAGCTTGAGGCTCTGCACGACGTTGGCGACGCAGCCCATCGTGTAGATGTCCTCCGCCTTCGGATCGTCGGTCGACGCGTCGTGCTGTGCGGCCAGGAAGATGCGCTTGTCCTTGCCGAGCGCATGCTCCAGCGCGCGGATCGACGACGGCCGTCCGATCACGAACGGCATCATCATGTGCGGGAACACGACGACGTCGCGCAACGGAACTATGGGGAGGGTTTCGTAGACTTCGACCATAGGGATTAGAAACTGACGGGATCCTGGAGCCGGGAGCCGGGATCCGAACTGCCTAACGGGCCGGCGCCCGATTGCCGGGTGCCGGCTCCCGGACTAGCCGGCTTTCTCAATGACTTCAAGGCCGGCCGTCTTACTGACCACCATTTCACGCGTGATGACGACTTCGCGCGACTTCTTCTGTCCGGGGACCTGGTACATCAAGTCAAGCATCAGATCTTCGATGATCATCCGCAGGCCGCGCGCGCCGATCTTGCGGGCGAGCGCCATCTCGGCGATCGCGTCGAGGGAATCATCCGTGAAGCGCAGCTTGACGTTCTCGTACTCGAACAGCTTCTGGTACTGGCGAGTGATGGCGTTGCGCGGCTGCGTCAGAATCTGCACCAGCGCGGGGCGATCGAGCTCGTGCAGCGTGCCCATCACGGGCAAGCGGCCGACGAACTCCGGAATCAGCCCGAACTTGATCAGATCCTGGGGCTCGCACTGCTCGAGCACGACCCCGACATCGCGGCCCTTCTGCGACTTGATGTCCGCCTTGAAGCCGAGCGTTTTCTTGCCGACGCGGCGCTCGACGACTTTATCGAGGCCGACAAATGCGCCGCCGCAGATGAACAGGATGTTGGTCGTGTCGATCTGGAAGAATTCCTGGTGCGGGTGCTTGCGGCCGCCTTGCGGCGGCACGTTGGCGACCGTGCCTTCCAGGATCTTGAGCAGCGCCTGCTGCACGCCTTCGCCGGAGACGTCGCGCGTGATCGACGGGTTCTCGTCCTTGCGGCCGATCTTGTCGATCTCGTCGATGTAGACGATGCCCTGCTGGCACTTTTCGATGTCGCCGCCGGCCGCCTGCAGCAGCTTGAGGATGATGTTCTCGACGTCCTCGCCGACGTAGCCCGCTTCGGTCAAGGTCGTCGCGTCGACGATCGTGAAGGGTACCGACAGCAGCTTGGCCAGCGTCTGCGCCAAAAGCGTCTTGCCGGTGCCGGTCGGGCCGATCAGCAGGATGTTCGACTTGGTCAGCTCGACGTCGTGACGGCTGCGCGGCTGTTTCTGGATTTCGAGGCGCTTGTAATGGTTGTAGACGGCGACCGCGAGCTTCTTCTTGGTGAGCTCCTGGCCGATCACATACTCGTCGAGGAACTTCTTGATCTCGGGCGGCGAGGGCAGCGAGGTGCGCGTGCCGCGGCTGTCGAAGCGGTTGTCGTCGGCAATGATGTCGTTGCAGACCTCGACGCATTCATCGCAGATGAACACCGTCGGACCCGCAATCAGCTTGCGGACGTCGTTCTGATCTTTATTGCAGAACGAGCAACGAAGGATCTCGCCGCCGTCCCCGCTTTTCTTCACCATTTGTCCCGTATATCTAGGTTACACCGGATAGGCCGGTGCGCCCACAGTCTCTGTCGTTATTATCTGTCCTGATTATCGGCCGTAGCGGCGTCGAGTGCACTGGCGACACGAGTCCGGCGACGCCCCAGAGTAACTTATTCGGCAGCAGCGGGTTGTACGAATTCGCGCCGCAGCGCCCGACACAGCCGTGGCGCCGCGCTCTCCGCCGTTCAGCTGAATAACCTCATCTACCTGCTGGCGTTCTGGCTCCGCTCGACGTCGTGCGTCGTCCGCACGCGGACGGCGCGTCGTTTCCGCATACAGCGCGCATTGTCACAATGCGCCGCGCGCGATCGCGTGCATCCCGGTCCCGCATCGCGTGCCGCGAGCCGGCGGGCTGGAATAAGCGGTGTTGGATGAAAAGACCGCGCCGCGCGTCGGGTAGCGGCGGCACAACGCCGGCGGACCGGCGGAACCGGGCGTCGGCGCGGGCCGCGCCCGGCGGTTATGCGCGCTTGCGGATGACGTCGTCGATGATCCCGTATTCCTTGCCCTGATCGGGATTCATGATGTAGTCGCGCTCGGTGTCCTGCTGAATGCGCTTGATGTCCTGGCCGGTGTGCTTCACGAAAATCTCGTTGATGCGCTCGCGCATCCGCAGGATTTCCTTCGCGGCGAGATCGATGTCGGTGGCCTGGCCGCCGAGGCCCGACATCCACGGCTGGTGGATGAGGATGCGGGAGTTGGGCAGCGAATAGCGCTTGCCTTTGGCGCCGGCGGCGAGCAGCACCGCCGCAATTGACGCGGCTTGGCCAATGCAAATCGTCTGCACATCCGGCCGCACGAACTGCATGGTGTCGTAGATCGCGAACCCGGCGGTGATCGAACCGCCCGGGCTGTTGATGTACATCTGGATGTCCTTGTCGGGATCTTCCGCTTCAAGGAACAGCATTTGCGCGATCGCGAGATTGGCGATCTGATCGTCGATCTGCGTGCCGATGAAGATGATGTTGTCTTTGAGCAGCCGCGAATAAATGTCGTAGGCGCGCTCGCCGCGGTTGGTCTGCTCGACCACCATCGGCACCAGTTGATTCTGTGGATAGACGCTCATAGCTCTTCGGCAGTGTACCATGCCGCCGCGCGCGTTAGCCCTTGTTGACCTTGATCGCCGACAGCACGTGCGCGATGGTCTTGTCCCGGCGCAGGCCGGCCGCGAGTCGGCCGAGCTCGCCGTCCTTCTGCAGCCGCGCCTTGATGCTGGCGACGCTGTGACCGGTCTGTTCCGCGTAGCGCTGCAACTCGGCGTCGATGTCTTCCTCGCCGACGGTGATCTGATCGCGGCGCGCAATCTCGTCGAGCACGATCGCCGAGGCCACGGCTTCGGTCGCCGGCGCACGCTGGCCTTCGCGGAATGCCGCCCAGTCGATGTTCGCCTGGCGCGGATCGATGCGTTGTTCCATCAGGCGGCGCGCGAAGTCTTCGAGCCTGCGGTCGATCTCACGCTCGACCAGTGACTCGGGGACCGGGAACGGCACGCGGGTCGCCAACTGCTTCAACACGTCCTGACGTACCTGGCGTTCCGCGGCATGCATCGCTTCGTGCTCGAGGTCCTGGCGAATCCGCGCGCGCAGTTCTTCCAGCGACGCAAAGTCTCCGAGATCTTTCGCCAGCTCGTCGTCCAGTGCCGGTACGACGCGCTTTTTGATCTCCTTGAGATTGACGGTGTAGTCGACGGTGCCGCCGGCCAGCTCCGGGATGGCGTAATCCGCGGGATAGGTGATCGTGAAGCTCTTCGACGAGCCCGCGGTCATGCCGATCATGTGATCGTCGAATCCCGGCGGATTGGATGGCGCGCCGAGCTCGATGTTCACCTGCTCGTGCTTGTCCAGCTCGCCGGTCTTGCCGTCTTTATCGGTGCCGCGACGCTCGAGGCCGACGACCACGGTGTGGCCGGCTTCGACGGCGCCGCTCTCGACGGCTTCGTATCGCGCGTTGCGCTCGCGCAAGCGCTCGAGCGACTGGTTGACCGCCTCGTCCTCGACCGAACGGGACGGCTCGGTGACTTCAATGGTCGACAGATCGCCGGGATCAAACGACGGCACCACGTCGAAAGTCGCTTTGAACGTGAGCGGCTTGCCTTCCTCCAGCACGAGGTCTTTGATGTCGGGCGTGGCGATTGGCTCGACGCCTTTCTCCACCAGGGCGTCGCCGACGGCCTTCGAGACGAGATGCTCGGCGACGTCCTGCATGATCTGCGGCTTGAAGCGCTGCTTGATGACGGTCGTCGGCACTTTGCCCGGGCGGAAGCCTGGAATCCGCGCCTGTTTGCCGAGCTTGGCCGCGGCCTGGCGGATCGCTTGGTCGACAACGTCGCTGGGCAACTCGATGGTAAGGTCTCGGCGGGTTTCGTTGACGTCGACAATCTCTGATTTCATTGGCGGACCGAACGTTCAGACTAACACGGTTGATTTAGGGGAGGTGTGCGAAAGGTGGGACTCGAACCCACACGGCCTTTCGGCCGCCGGCTCCTAAGGCCGGTGCGTCTGCCAATTCCGCCACTTTCGCGTCCGGCGTGGAGCCAGCGTAACACGCTGCTGCCGCACCGCGAACGATGTGCCGGTGCAACGCCGCGGGTGTTCGAGGACGAGTCGTCGAGCATCGTGGTGTTGTGCCGGCTGAATTGAAGACGGGCATTCACCCGACCGTGAATTTCACGCCGAGTGTCGGCACCTACAGTGACGATGTCGATGCCGGAAACGGCCGGCCATCTCGGTGTTCGCTCCGCTGCTTTCGACGCGGCGATCAATCGGCTGGCGCGCTCCGCTCGACGGCGGCGCCTGACCGGTCCCGACGCGCCACGTTCGTCACCACCAGTTCTTCGACGGCGCCACGGCGATCCGGACGCGAGTTAATCGCCCGGCGTGCCGGCACGCGCACGGCAACGAGACCGGCGCGCCGGACCGCCGGATCATCTTCGTACAACGTGGCGACGGACGGCGCGACGGAGTTACTGAGCAGCACGTGCACGCCCCGCTCCGCCAACGCGATGACGACGCGCTGCAACTGTTCCTGCTGCTCGTGCGAGAAGCCGCGGGCGGTATACCCG
This sequence comes from Vicinamibacterales bacterium, assembly GCA_035626435.1. GTDB lineage: Bacteria > Acidobacteriota > Vicinamibacteria > Vicinamibacterales > UBA2999 > 12-FULL-67-14b. The sequence goes on along the minus strand of DASPNQ010000171.1, from coordinate 16,379 downwards.
CGAAAATTGGCGGTGGCGCTGACCGGCGCGTACGGCGGATCGAAATAGACGAAGTCGCCGGCGACCGCCGCATCGAGCACACGATCGAAAGGCGCGTGCTCGAGGCGGATGCCGGGCGCTGCCAGCACCTCCGCCACTCGCTCGAGCAAGGCGCGATCGACGACCTTGGGCCGATCGTAGCGGCCCGGCGGCACGTTGAACTCGCCCGACGCGTTCAACCGGAACAGGCCGTTGTAACCGGTGCGATTGAGGTAGATCAGCATCGCCGCGAGTTCAGCGGAGAACCGATCGAGGCTGCCTCCTTCCTTGCGCCACGCGGCGCGCTGTGGGTTGAAGCGGCGGTCGCGCACTTCGAGATAGCACTCACGCCCGCGCGCTGCATGGTCGGCGGCGAGCTGCTCGAGCGCCGCGACGACGTCGCCCGGCGAGCGTGCCACGCGTCGATAGCAGGCGATCAGGTCGGCGTTGTCGTCGCTCAGTACCGCGCCGCGGCCGTTGATCGCGCCGCGTGCGGCAAGGTCGAAAAACACCGCGCCGCTGCCGACGAATGGCTCGTAGTAGCAGCCGATGGACGCCGGGTAGAACTGCCGCAGCACCGGCAGCAACTGTCGCTTGCCGCCGACCCACTTGAGAAATGGCCGCAGCCCCACCGGCACAGAGTATCAGTCGGCCGCGGTTTCGACCCACCACCACAGCACGAGCGCGGTCGTCAGCAGCGCCGCCGACATCACCAGCGTTTGCACCTCGCTCAACACGCGCGCCGTGACATCGGAGCCGATGAACGCCCACATCGCGTCGCTGTCGATCCCAACGGTGAGGAAGCCGAGCGACCACGCCAGGCCGGCGCCGCCGGCGAGGATGATCAGCAGCCCCGCCGCCATCGCCAGGTTGAAGCCGAGATCGATCGCCCGTTCGGTGCGCCACCGCGCCTGACCCACTCGCGCCATCACCGCGGGCGTAAATGCCGGCGGCGGCACCGGCACCTCGCGCATCGACAACAGGCCGTCGATGGCGCGCGCGGCCGCCAGTTGCGCCGTGCACCGCTCGCACCCGGCCAGGTGCGACGCGATCGCCGGATCGATCGGTTGTGAGCCGTCGGCGACGGCTTCGATCAGCGCGTCCAGTGCGTCGCAGGTCACGTCAGCGATACTCCGTCTCCAGCAGGTGCCGCAGTTGCCGTTTCGCTCGATGCAGGTGCGTCTTGACGGTCCCCATCGGCAGGTTCAGCGCCTCGGCGAGCTCCTCGTATCGCAGGCCTTTCAGATAGTGACCGTTGATCAATACCTGGTACGGCAACGGCAGCCGCTCGATGGCTTTCTGCAGGCGGTCCTTCATCACCAGATCGCCGAAGGCGCGGTCGTCGGCCGCCGGCTCGATGCGCCCGCCCCGCGCCGGCTCCTCGTCCAACGAGCGCGTCGCCAGCTCCGGACGCTCGCCGGCGATCACGTTGATCACGATTCGATAGATCCACGTCGACAGCCTCGACTCGCCGCGAAAATAGGGAAGGCCTTTGTGCACCTTCAGAAAGGCCTCCTGTGCCAGCTCCTCGGCGCGGGCGCGATTGCTCACGCTCCGCGCAATCAACGCGAGCACCAGTCCTTTGTACTGATCGACCAGCTCGCGGAAGGCGGACTCGTCTCCCTGCCGGCACCGCTCGACCAGCACCGTCTCGGGGGTAGCCGTCATTCGCCGTCAGCAGGATTAGAGCGCCCGGCCACGCGTTTTGTTTCGCCTGAAACAATCTTCGACGGCGGCGAGTCTAATCTCCCCAGTTGGCAGGATTGGAGCGTTATGAGTTCGGATGAAGTATTCGTCTTGCTGTTCGCGATGGGGATGTTTTCCGGCGTCTTCATCATCTACCTCGGCCTGCGGCAGCGCTCACAGCAGCTGGAGATGATCCATCGCGAGCGCATGGCGATGATCGAGCGGGGGCAGATTCCGCTGGCCGATCCAGCGGAGCACCGCCACGCCATGGCCGCGCCGTTCGTCCAATCGTCGCGATCGCTCTCCGTCGGCATCATCGTCGTCGGCCTGGGGCTCGCGCTGGCGACGATTATCAGCGTGGCGGCCGAGAGCCCCGAAGCCGGGATCGGCGTCGGCGGCGCGGTTGCCATTCTCGGCGCCGCGTTCATCGTCCGCGCGGTGGTTGTCAAACCCCACGTCCCGCCGCACCCGATGACGCGGCGGCCGCCGATCGACGACGGTCCGCCCGTATAACTCGCCGCGTCTGGCGGCGTCCGCACTAGAATCCGTTCATGCGAACGGCGCTGGTATGCGGTGCCGGCGGTTTTGTCGGGACCCACCTGGTGTCGCGTCTCCGATCCGAAGGGGTCTGGGTACGCGGCGTCGACCTCAAACATCCGGAGTTCTCGGTCTCTGACGCGCATGAGTTCGTGATCGGCGACCTGCGCGACCCGTCCGTCTGCGCGGCGGTGTTCGATCGCGCGTTCGACGAGGTCTACCACCTCGCCGCGGAAATGGGCGGCGCAGGCTATGTCTTCAGCGGTGTTCACGACGCCGCGATCATGGCGAACTCGAGCGCGATCGATGCCGCCGTCGCGACGGCGGCGGCACGGGCCCGCGTCGGCACGGTCTTTTTTCCTTCGTCCGCATGCGTCTATCCGGCGGCGCTACAGGCTGATCCGCTGAACCCGCGGACGACCGAGGCGCTCGCGTATCCCGCCGATCCGGCTAACGAATACGGATGGCAAAAGCTGTACTCGGAACGGCTCTTCACGGCCCACGCAAAGGCGGGGAAGTTCGATCTGCGAATCGCCCGTTTCCATACCTTGTACGGACCGCTCGGTACGTGGCGGGGCGGCCGCGAGAAGGCGGTCGCCGCGATTTGCCGGAAGGTGGCCGAAGCAGACGAGGGCGGAGTGATCGAGGTGTGGGGCGACGGGCAGCAGACCCGATCGTTCCTTTACATCGACGAAGCGCTCGAAGGCGTGGCGAGGCTGATGCGCGCGCCGTTCAGCGGCCCCGTCAACATCGGCTCGGAAGAGATGGTCACAATCCGCAATCTGGCGTTGACGGTTGCGGCCGTCGCGGGCAAGCGTGTGACCGTGAAGGGTGTCGACGGGCCGGTCGGCGTCCTCGCGCGAAACTCCGACAACCGTTTGTTACGCGAGCTGACCGGCTGGGCGCCCGCGATGGCGCTCCGTGACGGTCTCGACGCGACGTATCGTTGGGTCGCCGCGCAAGTCCAAGGCGTGCCTTCGTGATAGCGGCGGTGCAGCGACGCCCGCTGCTCGCATTGGCATTGCTTTCCGCGCTGGCCTCGATACATCTGCTGACGATCCGCATCTCGCCGACGGTCTGGCAGGACGAGGTACAAATCGTCGATTACGGGCGCAACTTTCTCGCGCACGATCCGCAGTGGTCGATCAGCTGGAGTCCCGCGCAAACACCGGTCACGCCACTCAGTTATCTCGGTCCGGTCATACAGGAGATGGCCTATCGCGCCTGGCCCGGCGTGACGGGTCCGCGCCTGTTGTCGCTGGTCGGCGCGGTGCTGGCTGCGTACCTGCTGTTTCGCTGGCTGTTGGCGCGCGATCATTCGGCGCAGACCGCGCTGGCGCTCGCGGCCGTCTTCCTCCTTGATCCGCTGTTCGTCCAGGGGTATCGCGGCGCGCGGGTCGACGCGTGGGTCTTCGTCTTGGTGTTTGCCGCGTGCATTCTCGTCGCGCGGCCGTCTCAGCTACGCGCCGCGCTTGCCGGCGCGCTGGTGGTAGCCGCCGGCTTCGTGTGGCCGTCGGCTATTTTTCTGACGCCCCTCGTACTAATCGAGTTGCGACGCCGGCGCGACCTTTGGGGTATCGCGGCCGGCGCCGTCGTCGCGCTGGCGCTCTGCGCCTGGCCGCTGTTGGCGCAATTGCAGTCGATGTTGTCTGATACAGCCGGCGTCGTGGAGGGCGCGTCGGGCGATCGCGCGTTCACCGACGTGGTGCGATACTTCGCAGCCTCGGTTGCGCAAAGTCCGCTGGTCATGGTGGCCGCTGTCGCGGGGCTGATGATTGCCGGCCGCCGAGTGATGGCGCTTGGTGTCGCTCTCGGTGCGGTCCTGCTGGTGATGTCGCAGATGACGATCCACGTGCACCGCGTGGTCTACCTGCTTCCGTACCTGTTGCCGATTATTGCTGCCGCATGCGAGCGACTATTTAGATCCGATCGGCGCGCGATCGCGCAGATTGGATTGCTGGCGCTGATTGCCTGGGCGTTTATTCTCTCGCTAGTGTTGAGGCCGGCGCTGGCGTGGTCGGCGCGAGACGCACGCGACCCGAAGAACTACGATCGCGCGGCCTCGGCAATGCCGTTCCTCCAATCGCGGCTCGTCTTTCTGGGTGCGTGGGAGCTGTATTACGCGGGGCGGCAGCATGGCTGGCGGATGGTCCGCGCGGATCCCGGCATCGGGCCCGAGGCGTATCGAGCCATGCTCGACCGGCTCGACTACGCGCTGATTCCGGCCGACGATCCGGCGGCGCCCGTCTCCATGCTGACCGGCATGGGCTGGCGCGTGGTTGCACAGTTCACGCTGCCATCGCCGGCGCCCCGCCTGCTGGCGGCAGGCGAGCCGGCCGCGCGCCGCTACGACGTCTACACTCGCAAGGTATTCGAGACGATGATCAATAGATAGGTTCATGACGCGCCTGCCGAGCGGATATTCCGTGGTCGTCCCCGTCTACAACAGCGCCGCGCTGTTGCCGCGCCTCGTCGAGCGGCTGGCGCCGGTGATGGCGGCCGTCGGTGCGCCGTTCGAGTTGATTCTCGTCAACGACGGCAGCCGCGACGATTCGTGGGAGGTCATCGAGGATCTCGCCGCACGGCATCGCTGGGTCCGCGGCCTGTCCAACATGCGCAACTTTGGACAGCACAACGCCACACTCGCCGGCATCCGCGCCGCGAAGTACGCGGTCACCATCACGATGGACGACGACCTGCAGCATCCCCCTGAGGAGCTGCCGCGGTTGATCGCCGCGCTCACCGACGAATGGGATGTGGTCTACGCGCCGCCAACGCGCGAGGAGCACGGCCCGCTGCGCAACCTCGCGTCGGTGATTACGAAGGTGGCGTTGCAGGGCGCGATGGGCACGGCGACCGCGCGGCAATCGAGCGCGTGGCGGATTTTCCGGACGCAGGTCCGCGACGCGTTCATTCACTGTCAGATGCCGCTGGTCAGCGTCGATGTGTTGTTGACCTGGGGCACCACCCGCTTTGCGGCGCTGCCGCTGCGCCACGATCCGCGGACGGTCGGCAAGTCGCACTACACGTTCAAGAGTCTCGTCCGCCACGCCTTCAACATGATGACGGGCTTCTCCGTGCTGCCGCTGCAACTGGCGAGCTTCGTTGGCTTTTTCTTTACGCTGTTCGGTATCGGCGTGCTGGTCTACGTGATCGGCCGCTACCTGATCGAGGGCAGCAGCGTCGCCGGCTTTCCATTCCTCGCGTCGGTGATCGCCATTTTCTCCGGCGCCCAGCTCTTCGCCCTCGGCATCGTCGGCGAGTACCTGGCGCGCATGCATTTCCGCATCATGGACAAGCCGGCGTACGTGCTGCGCGACGACACCGAGCGCGGCACCACAGACCACACGCCGTGATCGCCGTTCGCGAGCCGCACACGACCTCGGATCTATCTCGGTTGGACGAGGCGTGGGCGGCGCCCGAGACGTTTGCCATCGTGCCGGACAAGTCGCCGATCGATGGCGACGCGCTGGTGTCCGCCGCCCAGCTGTTGCCCGTGGAGTTACGACACGATCATTTCATCATGATGACGTCGGGCAGCACCGGCGAGCCGAAGCTGGTCATCGGCAACCGCGAGCGGGCAGCCGCGTTAGCACGCGTGCTCCATGCGCGCCAGGACAGCGAAGCGGTGCGTGAGACGATCGCGATGCTGCCGCTCTCGTACACCTTCGCGTTCGTCAATCAGTGGGTATGGGCCCGCGTGCTCGAACGGCGCTTCGTACAGACCGGCGGTCTTGCGAATGCCTCGACGCTGCGGGCGGCCTTGACGAGCGCCCGCAATGCGATGGTGTGTCTGGTCGGCGCGCAAGTGCCGCTGTTGCTCGACGCGTTTCCAGATGATGCATTTCCCGGCGTCATTCGGATTCATTTCGCAGGCGGACGGTTTCCGCAGGAACGTCTCGGCGACGTGTCGCGGCTGTTTCCATGCGCCGATGTTTTCAACAATTACGGCTGCGCCGAAGCCATGCCGCGTCTGACCATACGGCGTGCGTCCGACGCGGGAGTCGCTGAACATGTCGGCTGGCCCCTGCCGGGCGTCGAGCTGCGCTGCGATGCCGCCGATGCGATGTTTTTTCGCAGCGCGTTCGGCGCCGTCGGCGTCATCGAGGGCGGCGTCTTCCGATCGATCTCGAGTGAAGACTGGGTCGCCACCGGCGATCTCGGACAGCAGTCGGCGGACGGCGCGTGGCGGTTGCTTGGCCGCGCCGGCGATGTCTTCAAGCGCCACGGCGAAAAGGTGTCCCCGTTGGTCCTGCTCGAGGCCGCGACGTCAGCGTGGCGTGGCGGCCTTGCGTGTTATCGCGATGTCGATGCGTTTGGCGAGCCGGGCTGCGTGCTGACGTTATCGCCGCCGCCGGACGCGGACAGCGTGCGGCGGCTGTTGGGCGCAGTGCGGCGGCACCTTCGCCGCGCGCAATGGCCGCTGCGAATCGAGTGTGTTGACACGATGCCGTTGCTGCCGAGCGGCAAGCCCGACGTCCAGGCGATCGGCTCGGCGCCCTCCCGCCGTGTATTGTGGAAGCAGTACTTGTGACCAACAAGGATCGGTTGCGCGCGCTTCTTCAGGATGTGTTTCTGCTCACCGACGGCGAGTTCCGCTTCGACTTGAAACGTGAAGACGTGGACACGTGGGACTCGTTCGGTGTGGTGTCGCTCGCGGTCGGCGTCCAGCAGACCTTCGGCTATCACTTCACGCCGGAGGAGGCGTCGGGGCTGACCGGCGTGGCCGACATCATCGCGGTGCTCGAGAGCCACGGCATTCGCTTCGATGATTAAGGTGCCGGACGCTGTCCCGCCGCACATGATCGGCGATCGTCTCGGGCGCCGCGTCGCGGTCGTTGCGTCACCCTCGGTGCGCGACCGAATCGCGCAACTGCTGCCGTGGCCGCTCGTCCGCGACCTCGCAGACCTGCCCGCGGATCTCGACGGCCTGATCGTCGCCGGCGGCGGCGATCTCATCGACCGGGCAAAGTTGCTGCGCCGTGGGCGGCCGGCGCTACGGCTCGCTGCAATGCCGACCATTTGGGGATCCGGCGCTGAAGCATCGCCAATCGCTGTCGAGAACACCGCCGTAGGCAAGCGAATCCATGTCGACCCGGCGCTCTTGCCGGATTTGATCGTCACCGCACCCGAGCTCGGGCGAACGGTCAGTTCGGAGCGAGCGCGCCACGCCTGCGGTGACGCCTGGTCCCATGCGTTGGAGGCATTTCTTTCACCGCTCGCGACGGATTCGTTACGCGTCGACCTCGCGCTGCTGCTGCGCGAGATGTTGACACTGCCGCTGGCCTACGACCATCGGTGGTACACGGTCAGCGCCGCCGCGTGCGCGGCGCAAGCGCAATCGAGCGTCGGCCTGGTCCATGGCCTCGCGCATACGCTGGAGCCGGTAGCGCCGGCCGCGTGCCGCTCCCATGCAGTGCTGTGCTCGGTTTGCCTGTTACCCGTCATGCGGTTCAACCAGCAACACAGCGCGAAGTGGTCGCTGTTCGAGCAGCACGCGGTCGATGAACACGGCGCGTTCGCTGTCCTCCACGCGCTATTCGACCGTGAACGGTTTGCCGCCATTCAGCCGCTGATCGCCGCGCATTGGATGACGGTGCTGCGCGACCCATGCACGCGCACCAACAGTGCGCTGGTTCGCCCGGGCGATCTCGCCTTTTTCGAGTCCTTCGTTGCATGAGCGTCGACAGCTTGTTGCAGGGGGCGCCGTTCGGCGATCGGGACGATGCGGAGTTGCTCGACGAGCTGAATGCGCTCACGCGCTGGCATCTCGATGGCTGCCCTGGTTATCGCGCGGTCTGGCCGCAATTCGACTGCGCGCGGTCGTTCGATGAGCTCCCGTATCTTCATGTCGGCACGTTCAAGCACCGCGACTGGCGGACGGCCGGTCCCGGCCTGACGCACCAGCGTACGTTGACCAGCTCGTCGACCACCGGCATCGCGAGCCGCGTGGTTCTCGATGCGAAGAGCGGCGCGCTGCAATCAGCAAGTACGGCGTCGATTCTGCGCGCGATGATTGGCGGCGAACAGCGGCCGTTGGTCATCCTCGACCATGCCACGGCGCTGCGCCAACGCGGCGAAGTGAGTGCGCGTGTCACCGCGGCGCTGGCGTTGCAGCCGCTCGCGTCATCGATTCACTTCGTCGGCGGCGAGCCCATCGACTGGCAGCAGGTCGTGGCGGCGTGCCGGGCGTCCGAGCGCGTCATCGTGTACGGCATCACGTGGCTGCTGTGGACCGCGTGGGGAGCGGCGGACCTTCCCAATGAGGTACGCGCCATGTTGTCGACGCGGCAAGTGCAGTTCGTCCACAGCGGCGGATGGAAAAGGCTGGAGCGCCTCGAAGTAGGACGCGAGCAGTTCGACCAGGCATTGCTGGCAATCGCCGGACCGGGGTCGTCAGTGCTCGATTTTTATGGGCTTGCCGAACAGGTAGGCGTGATTTATCCGCTGTGCGGCGCCGGCTTCCGTCACGTGCCGCGGTGGGCGGCCGTCGTGGTCCGCGATCCATGGACTCAGCAGCCGCTGCTGCGTCAGCCGGGCATGTTGCAGCTGCTGAATCCACTGGCCTGGGGCGCGCCCTATCACAGTGTGCTCACGGAAGATCTCGGCCGCGTGGTCGACGGACCGTGCCCATGTGGGTTTGGTGGTCAGCGGTTTGAATTGCTCGGGCGATTGCCACGCGCAGAAGTGCGAGGTTGCGGCAATGTCTGAGATGCCGGTGTTCGGCGGATCCGCGCTGGCGCTTGCATACGATCTCGAAGCGCGACTGTCCGAATGGGAGGCCGTGCGGGTGAAGATGGCGCGCGCTGTCGCGGACGGCTTCACTCGAGACGAATGGGCCTACCTCGTGCAGTTCGTGTCACGCGCCAATCTGTTGGCCGCCTTCGAACAGTCGATTGGCCCACGCGGTCCGGGACCCATCGCCACCACATTGCGGCCGCGCTCGCCGATCGCCGTCTGGTTGCCGAACAACGTCAGCGCCCTGGGGCCACTGGTTCTCGTGCTGGCATCGATGACGGGCGGCGTGATTCGCGTCAAGTCCGGTTCGCAGTCGGCGAACCTCTGCAGAGTGTTCGTGGATTACCTTCGCGCCAACGCCAGCGGCGGACTCCACGATCAGATGCAGCATCGCGTGTCGGTCGAACAGTTCGATCGCCACGATCCCCGCAACGCGGCGATGGCGGCGGCGGCCGAGGTCCGCATTGCGTTCGGATCGGACGATGCGATTCAGGCGATTCACGCACTGCCGCATCCTCCGGACAGCGTCGGCATCAGCTTCGGCGATCACCAGTCGGAGGCATGGCTCGAAGCCGGCGCACTGGACGACAATGCCATCGCCACGATGATCAAGGTGTTCGCGATATACGGGCGCGCCGGGTGCACGTCGCCGCGCCGTGCGGTCCTGCTCGACGGCACGCTGGCGCAATGCCGCACGGTTGCCGCGCGACTGATCACCGCATGGCCGAGCATTGTCCGGCAGGACGTGCCGATGCATTACGCCTCGTTGAACGTCATGCATCAGCAGCTCAATGCCTCCCACGGTTGGGAGGTCGCGATGGCGCCGCGCTCTGCCGCCCTCGTCGGTGTCGCCGCCGCCGAGCATCCCGCGATGAGCGGTTTGCTGTCGCTGGCGATTGTGCCGGCGACGATCGAGCGCGCCATGGCGCTGCTGCCGGCGAACATCCAGACGATTGGTTATTGCGTCGCGGATCCGCGCGCGCTGGTCGCGCGCCTGGCGCAGACCGCGGTGAAGCGCGTCGTTCCCATCGCGCAGATGCATCACTTCGGGCCCGTCTGGGACGGGGTCAACTTTTTCCGGCAGATGTTCGCGCCGGTGGACGTGTCGCGATGATTCGGCTGCACGAGGCGAACAGTGATTGGTGGGGACGTCCGGTGGGCATCGTCACGAGCCCGGAGTTCTTCCGTGCCGATGCGGCCGCGCGCACCGCCGCCCTGCAGCCGTATGACTGGGCGGAATTCAAAACACCGCTCAATGATGCGCCGTCGTCGCTGGAACTGTGCGCGTGTGGATTCGCGCTGGCGGATATCCAGATCAATTTCAGGATCGCACTGCCGGCGGTTGCCGACACGCCGTCATTGGCGCGATATCAATGTGTGGCGGCGCAGCCTTTTGCTGAATCACCGAACGTCCGCGCTTTCGGGTACGAGCGATTCCGGCTGCTGCCGGGTGTCACGACCGAGCTGCTCGACGCGCGGTATGCGGCCTGGGCCAACGCGCTGATTACCGCGCATCCTGAGTGGTGCCTGCAACTGATGCTGAACGGCCGGACCCAGGGGTGGTTCTTGGCACAGCCCGATGGCGGCGCACTCCGGTTGACGCTCGGGATGCTGTCAGCGGACGCCGTCGCCTCCGGGGCGCATTTATACCAAGCCGCTTTACGCGAATTTGCCACACGTGGAGCGAAGATCGGCCACGCCGCCTTCAGCGCGTCGAACACACCGGTACTGAATATTTACGCGCGTCTGGGCGCCGTTTTTACGCCGCCCACCGGCGTCTGGTTATGGGTGTCGCCGCGAGCGGCGAGCGGGCCGCTTCGGAGACCTGCATGAGCGCGCCGCTGATTCCGTTCAACCGGTCGTCGCTCGAGGGACGCGAGCTCGAGTACATCTTCGAAACCATCACCATCGGTCAGATCGCCGGCGATCAGACATTCTCGAAACGCTGCCACCAGTTGCTGCAGTCGGTGCTGGGCGTGCCGGCGGCGCTGGTGACGACATCATGCACGCACGCGCTCGAAATGGCGGCGCTGCTCCTGGACGTCGGCGCCGGAGACGAAGTGATCGTGCCGGCATTCACGTTTGTGTCGACGGCGAACGCCTTCGTGCTGCGCGGCGCGACCCCGGTATTCTGCGACATCCGCCCCGACACTCTCAATCTCGATGAGAGCCGGCTGCCGTCGCTGGTCACGGCGCGCACCAAAGCCATCGTGCCCGTCCACTACGCCGGCGTTGCCTGCGAGATGGATCCGATCATGGCGCTTGCCGGGCAGCATGGCATCGCCGTCGTCGAAGACAACGCGCACGGGTTGTTCGGCAAGTACCGCGGCCGGTGGCTCGGGACCATCGGGCTGCTCGCCTCGCAAAGTTTTCACGAAACCAAGAACATCACCTGCGGCGAAGGCGGCGCGATTCTCATCAACGATCGCTCCTTGATCGAACGCGCTGAGATCATTCGCGAGAAGGGCACGGATCGATCGCGGTTCTTCCGCGGCCAGGTCGACAAGTATTCGTGGCGTGACATCGGCTCCAGCTACGTGGTGAGCGACGTGCTTGCGGCTTTCCTGTTCGCGCAACTGGAAGCCTGGGAGACAATCCAGGCGAAGCGCCGGGCGCTCTGGGAGCGTTATGACCGCGAGTTGCGTTCATGGTGCGCAGACAACGCCGTGCGTCCGCCGATCGTGCCGGCACACTGCCAGCCCGCGTATCACATGTATTACCTGCTGATGCCATCGCCCCCTTCACGTGATGCATTCATTAGCCACCTGCGCGACCGCGACATCGTCGCGGTGTTCCATTACCAGCCGCTGCACTTGTCGTCCTATGCTCAGCAGTGGGGCGGCCGTCCCGGCGATTGTCCCGTCACCGAGCGTGTCAGCGACTGCCTGGTCCGCCTGCCGTTTTTCAACAGCATGACATCCGACATGCAGGCGCGTGTCATTGATGCGGTGCTGAATTTCCGCGCGTAGATCCGCGCAGCGCGATAGGATTTTCCACCAGCCCGACCCCTTCCGGGACATCTTGCGCGGTTGGTGTTCCCGTGAGTGAGAGGGCGAAGCTATGTCTACGACGCGGCCGCTCGCAATCGCGAAAATCGGCGAGATGGACCAAGGCGGTGGAGCCGCAGCCGTCGCCAGTGGCCTGATGCGGGGTTACAGGTCGCTCGGCCATCAGGTCTGGCAGTTCGTCGGTCGCAAGCGCGGCGATGATCCATCGGTGATCCCGCTCGCCGACGACGAGCGGCCGGCGGCGCGGGCGACGGGATACGCGGCGGCGCAGCGTCTGCTGCGGCGCTGCGCCGCGCGGCATCCGGATCGCGGCTTCGGACTGGCCAGCCGATCGTTGCGGCTGGTGACCCATCCGTCGGCGTTGATCGGCAAACTCCGCGGCCTCGAAGATTTCGATTTTCCGGGGACGCATCACCTGCTCGAGCGTCTCGATCGATCGCCGGATGTCGTGCATGCCCATAACCTGCACGGCGGATTTTTCGATCTGCGGGCCTTGGCGTCGCTGACGGCGCAGGTGCCGACGATCCTGACCCTGCATGACATGTGGGTCATGACCGGGCATTGCGCGCACGCGCTCGGCTGCGATCGTTGGCAACGCGGCTGCGGCGCCTGTCCCGACCTCACGCTGGACCCGGCAATCCATCGCGACGCCACCGCGGCAAATTGGCAGCGGAAGCAACAGGTGTTTTCGGCGTCGCGTCTTCACATTGCGACACCGTCACGCTGGCTGCGCGAGCAGGTGGATCGCTCGATGCTCGCCCCGCTGGTGCAAGACGTCCGCGTGATCGCCAATGGCGTCGATACCGCGGTGTTTCGCCCGGGTGACCGCGCTGCAGCGAGAGTGTCGCTCGGATTGCCGCTCGATCGGCAGATCGTCCTGTTGACCGCGGGCAGCCGCGGCAGCATGTGGAAGGACGATCGCACGTTGCACGGCACGATGCGCCGCCTGGTCACCACGCGCGGCGCGGACGCGCTCTTGTTCGTCGCCGTCGGCCGTGAATCGGCTGCACGCATCAGTGGCGCGCCGGTGCGATCCGACGCATTCGTGCACGACGCCGCGTGCATGGCGCGGTATTACCAGGCTGCCGATCTCTATCTGCACGCCGCGCGCGCCGATACGTTTCCGCTCGCCATTCTCGAAGCTATGGCGTGCGGCACGCCGGTAATTGCGACCGAGGTCGGCGGCATCGCGGAGCAGATCGTGCCGGCGAGTGTCGCTGCGGTGCGCGCCCGCGCCATCGGCCACGCGACGGGCGTGCTGGTCGACGCGGGGGCCGAGGCCGACATGGCGACGGCCGCCGACGCCCTGTTGGCCGATGCCGAAACCGGCGCGCAGATGGGGGCCAACGGTGTCCGCAGAGTGAGGGCGTGCTTTTCACTCGGGCGGCAAGTCGAGGCATATCTGTCGTGGTATCGCGAACTGCTGGCGGCAGCGTCCTGAAAGCGGCGCGGTTCTGGCTGCGTGACGTCTGGGGACCTGGTTGGGACCCCGACCGGCGCCGCTTGCTGGTGCAGCATTACCTCTCCTATGCGCGGCATCCCGCGGTGCCGCCGCAACACACGCCGGCACCCGACGCGCCATTCGACGATGAAGTCCGGCAGTTCGCGTCCGATTACCTGGCGTACGTCTCGTCACTGCAGCGAACGTCGACCGAGCGTCGACAGGTGCGGCTGACGTACCGGCCGATCGGCAAGAACCTGCGCCTGCTGGCGACGGCCATCCGCCGCAACGCTGATGCCGGTGTCGCGACGGACATTCACCCCGATGGACCTGCCGTTGAAGTCCGAGCACTGGAACGGCGTGGGCATCGCTGGCAGCCATGGCTGTGGAGCCGCGACCCCGAAGCGGGGGACATCACCGCCGATCAGGCGTGGCGGGTGCTGTTTGCAGGGCCTGAGTGTCTCGCCGAACCGGACACGCCGCAACCTTTACCACGATGGATCGGTCGCGGCAGCGGCGCATTCCCATCGCAGCAATTGCGCCGTGTGATCACGCTGGCGGTAGCCACCGGTTATGCGTGTCAGCCGGTGCCGCTACTCGCGCGTTGCGCCGATGAAGCGGCGCGCGCCATCGGCTGGCCGCCTCGTGAGACCCCTGTGCTTGGCCTGCACGTCAGACGAGGGGACGGCGCGAGCAGCGATCTCGGCCCGCCCCGCCTGTCGAACCGTATCGCTTTTTCCATCGCGCAATACCTGGAGGCGGCCGATCGGCTGTGTGACGCGTACGGCATCCGCCACATCTTCCTCGCCACCGAATCACGCGTCGAGATCGAGCGCGCGGCCAGGCTGCGGCCGCACTACACATTTCTCACCGTGCCGCACGATCGCACTCTGTTTCCCGACATCGCCGAGACCACGCGGTACATCGAAGAGATTGCCCTCGATCATCCCGAGCGTGCGTTGCCGCTCGCTCGTTCGGCAATCATCGACCTGCAGCTGTTCGCGCGCTGTCACGCATTCGTCGGCGCTTTCAATTCGGAGTTCAGCATGCTGGCATGGCTGATGTGCGTGGCCGGCCGGCGCGCCGTCGTACCGTTCGTGAGCTTGAGCGAACCGGATCAGCGGTGGCGGCTGCATCCCTACGACGCGCTGCTGAACCTTCGAAACAATTGTCCGCTGGAGCTGTACCACTGGTGACAGCCGTCGACTCGCGGCGCGGCCTGATTCGCGGTGCGCAGGCACTGGTGCGCGAGATGATCGCCACCTCGCCACGGCAGGCGGTCAGCGGCGTGTTCCTGCTTCTGCTGTTGGCCGGCACCGAGGGCGCGGCCATCGTCTTGCTGCAACCGCTGCTCGAGCTGATCGGCGTCGTCGACGAAAGTCCGCTGCCGCGAGCCAGCCGCTGGCTGCGGCCGATCTTCGCGTTTGCCGGCGTCGAGCCCAGCCTGGCGTCGGTGCTGGGGCTGTTCATCGGCGTCAGCGCCGTGCACGCGCTCGTACTGGCGCTGCAGGCGCGCGTGGCCGCGACGTTGCGCGAAAACCTGATCGCGTCCTATCGCGTTCGGATGTATCGAGCACTCGCCTCGGCGCAATGGCGCTTTCTGGTCACCCGTAAGCCGTCGCAATTCATGCACATGATGGTGAACGAGCTGGTGCGAATGGGCGCCGCCGCCGGTTACATCATCGAGCTCACGGTCGCCGTTCTGATCGCGATCGTCTACCTGGTGGTGGCGTTCCGGCTGTCGGCGCCAATGGCGCTGCTCGTGCTCGGCTGCGCGGCGCTGCTCGGTGCGACGGCGAAGCGTTCAGTCGATCGCGCTCGCGACGTCGGCCAGGCCGCCGCCGCACAGCGTGTCCGGCTCCACGGCGCGATCGCCGAGCACATCGCGGCCATGAAATTGGCGAAGAGTTACGGCGTCACCGACGGGCACGAAACCCGCGTTGCCGAGCTCGCGCAGGATGCGCGCCGAATCGGATTGGAGGTATTGGCGACCGAGGCCGACCTCAACCGGCTGCTGGAAGTCGGCTCGACGGTGCTGCTCGCGATTGTGGTCTACCTGACCGCGGTGTGGCTCGAGCAGTCGTCCGCGGTGCTGCTGATCATGTTGTTCATTTTCGCGCGGCTGATGCCGCGCCTTCTCGCCGTCTACCGCTACGCTCAGGCGCTCGCGTCGAACCTGCCGGTGTTCGAGTCAATACGCGCGCTCGAGGCGCAGTGCGCCGCCGAGGCCGAGAGCGAAGCGCCGACGCACGCGCCGATCGTGCTGCGCCACGCCATTCGCCTTGACAACGTGTCGTTTACTTACGCGAATCGGGACACGCCGGCGCTCGACCGGCTCACACTTGATATTCGCGCCGGCACGACCACCGCGATCGTCGGCCCTTCCGGCTCTGGAAAAAGCACGCTCGCCGATCTGTTGTTGGGACTGCTGGCTCCCGACTCCGGCACGTTCAACGTCGATGGTGAGCGGCTGGGTGCCGAGCACCTCCGCGCGTGGCGTGAGCAGGTCGGCTATGTGTCTCAGGACACGTTCCTGTTCGACGACACGGTGCGCGCGAACCTGCTCTGGGCCTGCCCCGGCGCCAGCGATGAAGAGATCCAGCAGGCGCTGCGCATGGCGTCGGCGGAGACGTTCGTCGCAGCGCTGCCGCAGCGACTCGATACGGTGATCGGCGATCGCGGCATTCTGCTGTCGGGTGGGGAGCGTCAACGCCTGGCGATCGCCCGCGCGCTGCTGCGGCAGCCGCGCGTGCTGATTCTCGACGAGGCGACCAGTGCGCTCGACGCCGAAAACGAGCAGCGGATCCAGCAGGCGATCGAAAGCCTTCACCACCGGATGACCATCGTCATCATCACGCACCGGCTGTCGGCGATTCAGCATGCCGACGTGATTCACGTCATGCGCGGCGGCCGGATCGTGTCGCGCGGCACCTGGGCCGAATTGCGGCGCG
>DASPNQ010000170.1:0-20484 GCA_035626435.1 Vicinamibacterales bacterium | reverse complement strand
CCAGCGGTTCGCGGCTTCTGGCGGGAAGCCGACGAGGATCACGGCGAGGAAGCCGACGGCCAATACACCTAGCCGCGACGAGAGGTGTATCGGCAGGACCAGGCGCCGATCGGTGGAGCGCCACCAGGTGGACAGCCCCGTCACCACGCGCTGCGGCAACGGGTTGCGCCGAACCAATGCGTGCCGGAGCGCGAGGGCGCCGAGGCACCATAGCGCCGGCCGCCACCCGTCGGTGACCGAGAGGCGGAAGTCGAAGATCCAGACGCGGAAGCCGCCGCCGATCGCCACCGAGATGGCCGTCAGCGCCATGACGACGGCGACCACGTCAAGCGCGGTCGCCCACTTGGGCAGCTTCACGCGGCTTATTCTATCCTCCGCGTCAGCAGTTCGCGCTTGGCTGCGACCGGGCGCGCGCACTACCTCGCGCCTCGACCCAACGCTTTGTCCTCGATGCGAATGCGCGCGATCATCAGCATGCCGAAGGCGATCAGTGAGAGCACCCCAGTGATCGGCGCCCACACGATCATTGCGACGCTGGCGATTTCGCCGACGACGGCAAGGTAGTTCGGATGGGAAAGATAGCGATACGGACCGCTCGTCACGAGTGGTTCACCAGGGACGACCAGGACGCGATAGCTCCACTTCGCGCCGAGCGATGAGATCGCCCAGACTTTGAGTGCCTTCGCCGCGCCGAACAACGCGAGGCCGGCGATCAGAACGGGACGCGGTGCCGGTCCGCCGAGGGCGCCTTCGATGCCCATCGCGACGAAGGCCCCGGGATAGGCCCACCGCATGATGTCGATGACGTCGCCCCGCGGCTCGACCGCGCCGCGCGCTCGCAATTGGCGTTCGTTGAAGGCGGACAGGACCGCTTCCCCACCCATGATGAACAGACAGGCCAGCGTCGTCAGGACGGCGACTGCAACGGCGGGATGCATCAAGCGACGCGCCTCACCTGATTTCCGCGCCACTCATGCGAGATGTCGCACGTCGCGCTGTTCGTCTGCAGCGGAGCGTCCAGCGTGCGGCGGCGGGCAGTCACCAGCGTAACGGATGATCGTTGCGAACGCCGCCGGCAGCAGACGCGCAGCAACCGCCGCGGCACTGACGCGTGCCGGAGATGCGACCAGCGATCGCAGCGCGCGATTGAAGCGCCACTTTGCCTCGAACGCCTGTTGCCGCCGCTTCGCGAGAATCAGATGGGCGCGATCGATCTCGAAGCGGCCGTCGAATGCGTCACGGACGACGCCCGCCGCAAGTTCGGCGCCGCGCAACGCGAAGTGCAAACCGTCGCCGGTCATCGGATCGATGAAACCAGCGGCGTCACCGGCCAACAGCAGCCCGGGCTCTCCCGCCGCGGCGGTATCAACCGCCATCGGTCCCAGCACAACGGACGGCGACACCGCGCGTGCCGATGCAAAGCGCCCGCGCAGCGAGGGGTCCGCTGCCAGGACGGCGTTCAGCGCGTCGGCGGGTTTCGCCAGCGGCAGATCGCCGCGGTCGTGCGGGACGACGAGACAGACGTTCGTGACGCCGCCGGGCAGCGGCGCGACGCCGATGTAATGACTGCGGCGCACGTGCATTTCGCCGAACCGTGTCATCCCGGCGACGTCGCTGAAATACGCCCCGATCGCCCATCGCCGCGGCCGGTCCGGCTGCCGCGCCAGGCCCCTGCCGATCGCGATCGCCGAGCGCCGCCCGTCGGCGGCGATGACGATGCGCGCGGGATGGCGCAGCGAGCTGCGGTGAACCGTCGCCATCACTCCACCGACACGGCCGTCCGCCATCACCGCATCGCGGATGACGGTTTCCTCCTCGACGGCCGCACCGGCGTCGACGGCGCGATCGAGGAGCCATCGGTCGAGCGCGTGCCGAGTAATCGATCGGCCGGTAATGCCGGTGCCGTAGGCGCCGCGAACCGACACCCCGCCGGGCCCGGTCAGGACCATGCCGTCAATGGCGTCGCTGTTCGCGATCAACGACGTCGTATCGAAGCATCGCTGCAACACCGATAGCGCACCGGGATTCAGCGTATCCCCGCACAACTTCGGCCGTGGAAACCGCGCGCGGTCGAACAGACGCACGCGCAAGCCGGCCGCCGCCAGGATGGCTGCGGCCACCGCGCCGGCCGGTCCCGCCCCCGCAATCGCGACGTCGTCCATTACGCGCGCCCCAGCACCAGCGCGCTGTTCTTGGACCCGAACCCGAGGCAATTGCACAACGCGGCCTCG
The DNA here is from genome assembly GCA_035626435.1 of Vicinamibacterales bacterium. GTDB lineage: Bacteria > Acidobacteriota > Vicinamibacteria > Vicinamibacterales > UBA2999 > 12-FULL-67-14b. The sequence continues at coordinate 18,253 of DASPNQ010000170.1, read as the reverse complement.
ACCTCGGCGGCGCGGCCGTGATTCGCGATGAAATCGAGATCGCATTGCGGATCCGGATGCGTCAGGTTGATGGTCGGCGGCAAGAAGCCGCGCGACAAGGCGAGCGCGGTCGCGACCACGCCGGCCGCGCCGCTGGCGCCCTGCGGATGACCGATCATCGACTTCGTCGACGATCCGGGAATGCGGTCCGCGAGCGGGCCGAACGCCGCGCGCGTGCACCGCGACTCGATCGCGTCGTTCAACTGCGTCGACGTGCCGTGGTAGTTGATGTACCCGATTTGTTCGGGTGCGCGGCCGGATTTGGCGATTGCCTCCGTCATGCAGCGCACGATCTGCTCGCCGTCCGGATCCATCTGCACGCGATGGTAGGCGTCGCACGTCGACGCATAGCCGTCAATGGTCGCGTAGATCGGCGCGCCGCGCGCCCGCGCCCGGTCCTCGAGCTCGAGCGACAGCATCCACGCGCCTTCGCCAAGGACGAAGCCGTCGCGGCAGCGATCGAAGGGCCGCGACGCCTGGGCGGGGCGGTCGTTGAAATGGGTCGACACCGCGCGCATCCGCGAAAAACCAAAGATCATCCCCGGCAGCACGCAGCCGTCCGTGCCACCGGACAGCAGCACGTCGCATTCGCGCTGGCGCAGCAGCATGCATGCATAGCCCAACGCGTCAGTCGAGCTCGTGCACCCGGTCGACAGCACGTGGCTGATGCCTCGCAGCCCAAGCGCAATCGAAATTTCGCTCGACACCATGCCGCAGATGCCGACGGCGATCGCATAAGGCGTGACGTGCTGCCCGTTGTTCTGGAAAAAATCCTGGTACTGCCGCTCGCCGACGTCGATGCCGCCGCCGCCGCTGCCGATGATCACGCCGGCGTTCGGCTCCGCGAACGACAGCCCGGCGTCGTTCCACGCCTCGCGCGCCGCGATCACGCCGAACAGGGCCGCTCGCGAATATCGTTTCGGATCGGCGCGGCTCTCGCGCGGGCCGAGCTCGCCGTCGACGCCGAGCGCCGACGCCATGTCGACAGGCGGAACGGGCGCGGCCACCCGACACGGATAGGCCGATGCGTCGAACGTTGTGATCGCGCGGGTGCCGCTTTCACCGGCGCGGAGCGCATTCCAGAACACTTCGCGGCCCGCGCCGAAAGCCGAGACAACTCCGATTCCGGTAATGGCCACGCGCGGTTGGGGCACGACAGTCTCCCTATAATAGCGGACGTGAAGGACCTGTTCCGGTGGAGCGGCGCGCTGCTGTTCGCGGTGTCGCTGCTGTCAATGCCGGCGATGTACGTCTTTCGCCTCGGGACACCGGCGCCCGACCACGGCGGCGCGGTGCGCGACGCCGTCATGAACGTCGTGCTGTTCACCGTTTTCGCCCTGCACCACAGCATCATGGCACGCACCGGCGCGAAAGCCTGGGTTACTCGCATCGTCCCCGCGGACCTCGAACGCAGCGTTTACGTCTGGATTGCCAGCATCCTGTTTCTCGCGGTGTGCTGGATGTGGCAACCGCTGCCCGGCGTCATCTGGCAGGTCGACGAGGCCGCCACGGTGCTCTACGTCGCGCAAGCGTTCGGCGTCGTGCTGACCCTCGCCGCCGCGCGCGTGGTCGGGATCCGCGAGCTCGCCGGCCTTCAACAACCCAATCCCTCCGCGCCCGTCGAGTTCCGCGCCGCCGGACCGTTCGCGCTGGTCCGGCACCCCATCTATCTCGGGTGGGTGCTGATGGTGTTCGCGACGCCGGCGATGACGTCGAGCCGACTGCTCTTTGCCGTCGTCAGCACGCTCTATCTGGTGATCGCGATTCCGCTGGAAGAACGGCTCCTCGTCGACACCTACGGCGATCGCTACCGGGACTACCAGAACAAGATGCGGTGGAGGCTGATTCCGCGCGTCTGGTGATCGTTCGTACGGACGTTCTACGGGGGTTCTACGTACGTTCTACGTACGAGGGAGCATTTCCTCTAAGAGGTCGGCGACGACCTGGGCGCCGTTGGTTTGCGGGCGGGTGGGGGGCGGCGGTTGGGACAACAACTCGTCTAGATGCGGGGCCCAGCGGCCGGCGAACAAGTCGTCGTGATCGATGAACTGACAACGCAGGAACGCGGGCATGGCGGCGACCAGCACGTCGTACTCGCGAAAGCGGCCGCGCGAGGTATAGAGCATCGCGGTCTCGTTTGCCAGACATTCCGAGATGATGCCGTAGCCTGGCTTCGTCACGACCACGTCGACGGCGCGGACGAGATCCTCGTAGCGATAGCCGGCGCGATACAGCGCCTGTTCGTCGATCATGCCCGGCAGCAGGACATGGTATCCGGGTAGATGCGCCAACGCCTCCGTATTCAAACCGTCAAGTCCGTAACCGCCAAACGACAGTAGAACGGCGCGCGCCTCCAGCGGGATACCGAGCGTCCGGCGCACGTCCTGAGGATTCCGATTCGAACGTCTGGCGACGAACGGCACATCGCGCACCGCCGGCATCGTCGCGAAGCCTCCCCACATCGGCAGTCGGAACGCTGCGGTGGCACGTGAATAGAGCTCGCCGATGCGGCGGGCGACCGCGTCGCCGCCTTCGTAGTATTCGTAGATCCAATCCCAGGTGAAATTACCGAAGGCGATCGTTGGAACGCCGACCGCCGCGCCGGCCGCAATACCCAGCGCCGGGAGGTCGGCGACGACGAGCGCCGCACCGCGGTCGCGAAGCAGCGCGGCTTCGCCGGCGAGACGCTGATCGAACGTTGACATGAACGCCTCGGCGCGTTCAATGGTCGCCACCGGATCCAGGCGAAGGCTATCCAATTGCACCGCACCGGTATCGACTTCGGCCGGCATGAGCTCGACGCCGTGCCGCACGGTGCGCTGCACCAGCCAGGGTGCAACCGAGGAGCGCAGGATAATCTGAAGGTCGGGCCTGCGGTCGATCAGCGCGTTGATGACTTCGATTACCCGTGAGGCGTGTCCGAAGCCGTGGCCGGACACGAAAAAGACAACCGTCAGCCGCGCCAGCCCTTGGTCGGGCGCGTGAAGCGCGCGGGGAGCTTGGAACGGTCAATCGGCGCCGCCGGCTCCGACGCCTCCAGACTCTCGGCGTCCTCGTCGGCCGGCAACCCTTCGAGTTGATCAGTGAACAACAAGGAATGATGGGACGGCACTTCGAACTTCTTGCCGCACGTCTTACACGTCACCTCGTCGTCGAGGCGCAGTAGGTGGTCGCGGAGCTTGTCGAACTTCGCGCGGTCCTCGGCGCCCTGCGGCTGGCGGTCCTTCCGCTTGGTGCGGCGCATCCAGCGAATGCTGTAGTCGTTGGTGCGCTTGCAGCGCGGGCACGCATACTTGGCGGGCCGGCTTTCCGGCTTGTCCTGGAAGAACGCTTTCTCGTCGAAGGCCACAAAGCAAATCTTAATCGTTCTACGAGCGTTCTACGATCGTAGAACCCCCGCAGAACGTTCGTAGAACCTTCTAATCCTTGACAACCGTGATCAGCGTCCAGATCTTCGGGACGTTGACCTTCTCGATCGACACCGGCGTCAGGTCGGCCTGCTTCAGGAAACCCGGCAGATCGAGATCCGCCGTGAAGCCGATGTGCACCGTCATCGGCGAGATCGCCGTTTCGATCTTCGACATGATCGGGTTGGCGCTCTTGAAGTGATTGAGAATGACGACGCGGCCGCCCGGACGGCAGACGCGATACATCTCGCGTGCCACCGCGACCGGGTCGGGCACCACGCTGATCACATACGGCGCGTAGACGACGTCGAACGAGTTGTCGGCGAAGGTCATCGCCGTCGCGTCCATCTCGAGCACGTCGCAGTTCGACAAGCCCTTTTCGGCGATGCGCTTCGACGCTTTCTCGAGCATACGGCTCGACAGATCGATGCCGGTGATGCGCGCCGAGCGCGGATACATCCCGAGGTTGATGCCGGTGCCGACGCCGACTTCGAGCACGTGCGTGCCGGGGCGAATCCGCATTTTCTCGATCGCCTCGATGCGGCCGGGATGCAGCGTCGGGCCATAGGTGTAGTCGTAGACTTTGGCGATGTTCTGGTACACGCGCTCGACAAAGTCGGTTCCGACGGAGGTCACTGTCAGGGCGCGGGTCGCCGCGTCACCTGACCGCTGCGTATGCTGCTCAAATAGGGCCATATTTACACGCTCGAGACGTTGGAACGCCGGACTATACCACGTCAAGCACGTCCAAGGCCGAGTCCAAACGGCCGGACGGCGAGGAGATCTGCACACCGGCGGCCATCCCCTTGATGGCCGTCACAATCTCCCGTGCCACTGTCACACCTTCCGCTAACGCGGCCTCCGCGCTGGTCGTGCGCCGCATCCGCTCCACAATCGCGTCCGGGACCGATACCCCCGGCACTTCGTTCGCCATGAACTCCGCGTTCAACGCGCTGTCGAACGGCCAGATGCCGACGATGATCGGCAGCCCCATCGGCTCGACCCGCTTCAGGAACCGTTCGAAGGCGGCGACGTCGAACACCGGTCTGGTCACGGCAAATTCAGCGCCGGCTTCCACCTTGAACTCCAGACGGCGCAGTTCCTGATCCAAATCGCGCGACGGGTTCACCATCACGCCGGTATGAAACGCCGTCGGTTCGCCGATCGACTGGCCGCCGATGTCGAGGCCGTGATTGAGCCTCGTGATCACGTTCGTCAACCCAATCGAGTCGACGTCGAACACCGCGGTCGCATCCGGGATGTCGCCCAGATTCCGAACGTCGCCGGTGATGCCAAGCACGTTGCGCACACCCATCGCGTGCGCGCCAAGCAGATCCGACTGGATGCCGAGCAAATTGCGATCGCGACACGAATACTGCAACAGCGCTTCCACCGCCGCGTGCTGTTGCACGAGCACCGCAAGCGACAGCGCGCTCATGCGCGCGCCGGCACGCGGCCCATCCGGGATGGTCACGATGTCGACACCGCGCTTCGACAACCGGGCCGCATCGTCGAGCGCCGCGGCGGTCGCATGACCGCGCGGCGGGATTAATTCCAGCGCGCGGATGAAGCCGCCGTTGACCAGCTTCCTGGCAAACGCCGACTTCGATTCGCGAGACACCGCGGGCCGGGCGTTCGGCTGGCTCGCGACGGGCGTCGTGACATCGGCAGGCCCGGCGGCATGCCGCGCCAGTCCCGGTGCCATCGACTTCGCTGCCAGGGCAATCTGCCGGATATGTTCCGGGGTCGTGCCGCAGCAGCCGCCAACCAGCCGTACACCCGAGTTGATGAAGCGTCGCGCGTACGACGCCATGTATTCAGGTGAACAGAGATACAGGTTACGGCCCTCGATGTCGCGCGGCCGCCCTGCATTCGGCTGCGCTGAGAGCCATACATCTACGATGTCGGAGATGCGCTCGACAGTTTCAAGCATGGGAGCAGGTCCCACACTGCAGTTAACGCCGACCAGGCTGGCTCCGCGCTTGATTAATTCGGGCGCGAATTGCTCCGGCGGCGCGCCGTCGAGGCTGAGCCCATCCTCTTCCGTAGTCATCTGCGCGACGATTGGCAGATCACAAATACCGCGTACGGCCGCAATCGCGGCTCCAATCTCGTTGAGATCGCGAAACGTTTCGAGGATGAACAGATCGACGTGGCCGTCGAGCAGCGCCTGGGCCTGTTCGCGAAAGGTCGCCTCGGCTTCGTCGACACCGGTCTTGCCCCATGGCTCGATGCGGATGCCGAGCGGTCCGATCGCGCCCGCCACGTAGGCCACGCAGCCGGATTTCTCCATGGCGCGGCGGGCCAGCTGCGCGCCCGCGAGATTGATCGCGCGCACCTGATCGCCCAGACCGAAGCCCCGCAGCTTGATGCGGTTGGCCCCGAACGTATTCGTCTCGATGACGTCCGCGCCGGCCTTCAGGTAGTCGCTGTGGACATCGACCACCAGATCGGGATTGGTCTGGTTGAGGGACTCGAAGCAGCGGTTGATGAAGACGCCTTTCGCGTACAGCAGCGTGCCCATCGCGCCGTCGCAGACGAGCACACGTTCATCTAACGCATCCAAAAAAGGCTTCAATTCAGGGTCGTTATGTTTCAGACGGCCACGCAGGCCGCTTGGTTCGCGATTAGCGGGCCGCGATCGGCGCCTTCTCGTTGTCGGCCGGCGGGACCAGTAACTCCGTCTTGTCCCACACGAAGTCGTCCTTGCTGTAGACCGCGAGCTCGTAGTCCTTGCCCATGAAGATGGCCGAGACCGGGCACGCCTCTTCGCAGTAGCCGCAGAAGATGCAGCGCGTCTTGTGAATCTGATAGATCGACGCGTAGCGTGGACCCGCCATGACCGTGCCGTCGTTCTCGGCGGCTTCAAGGTAAATCGCGTCCGCCGGGCACGCCACTGCACACAGCCCGCACGCCACGCACTTTTCCAGGCCGTTCTCGTCGCGCATCAACACCTGTTTGCCGCGATAGCGCGGAAACATCGGCACTTTCTGGTCGGGGTAGTTGACGGTGATCGGCTTTCGAAACAGGTGTCTGAAGGTAAGCGCAAAACCCTTGGCGAGCGGACCGAGCATAAGTCCTGTAATGATACCATCTTAGGCCCAGAGGCCAAGGGGCCAAAAGGCCAAGAACGCTCGGCGGCTCCCAGCATTTTTCTTGGCCTCTTGGCCTCTTCGCCCCTTGGCCCCTTGGCCTGATGCTGCAAGAACCCAAATTCCTCTCCGCCGGGCAGTTTCTGCTGACCACGCTGGTCGTCAAACTCGCGGCGATGGCCGCCCTGGCGACGATGCTGGCCAGGTATCGCCGCTTTCGGCACATCCTGATCTTCGAACAGCGCAACTGGCCGGACCGTCTGGTGTTTGCGCTCGGCCTCGCCGTGCCGTTCACGATGGGCGTCGCGGCGCGCATCCTCCTCAATTACAGCGCCGTCGACCTCACGCTCGAAGGCGCCCTGCTCGCCGGGTTGATTGCGGGACCCTACACCGGCGCGATCGTCGGGTTGTCGCTGTCGCTGCCCGCACTGGCGGCGGCCGAATACGGTGCGCCATTCTTCGCGGTCGGCTGCGGGTTCTTCGGCGGCGGTATTCGCGAAGCGTGCCCGAAGGAATCGATCTGGAATTTCTCTCCGTTCGTGATCTTCAGCGTGCCGCGCTACGTGTGGCGCATGTTCCGCGACATGCAGGTCAACTGGCAGGTCATCCTGCTGCTGGCGCCGATCGGACTCGAGTTCATCCGGCAAATGGTGGGCGCCCGGTATCCGCTGCGGCTGTTTCACCTGTCGAGTCCCGACCCCGCGCTGACGCTGCTGGTCTACCTCGCCACCATCCTAACGGTATCGACGCCGATCAAGATCTGGAACAACGCCCGCATCGAGCATCGGCTGCACGAGCAGGAGAAGCTGCTGCTCGCCGCGAAAGTCGAAGCGCTGAAGAGCCAGATCAATCCGCATTTCCTGTTCAATACCCTCGCGTCGGTCTCGTCGCTGATTCGCTCACAGCCGGAGACCGCACGCACCGTGATTCAGAAGCTGTCCGGGCTGCTGCGCAAGCTGATGCAGAACCAGGAGCAGTTCGTCACCCTGCGTGAAGAGCTCGCCGCCATCGACGAATATCTCGACATCGAAGTGATCCGGTTTGGCTCGCGGCTGACGGTACGCAAGTCGATCGCCCCTGACACGCTGGACGTCATCGTGCCAAGCCTGCTGCTGCAACCACTGGTCGAGAACTGCATCAAGCATGGATTCGCACGAAAAGTCGGCCCGGGGACGATCACTATTCGCAGCCGTCGGGAAGATAATCTCGCCGTCATCGAGATCGAGGATGACGGCCTGGGCATCTCGGACGAACGGCTGCCGCACGCGCTGTCGAGCGGGATCGGCTTGAGCAACGTCAACGAACGGTTGCGCGTCCTGTACGGCGCCCCGGGCCGCCTGACGCTCACCGGGCTGCCGGGCCAGGGCGCGTGCGCGCGCGTGCAGATTCCGCTCGCGCTCGCCGAAGAACGTGTCAGCGCATGACGATCGCAGCTTCCAAAATCGAATCACCACTCTCCCCACTCACGGCCATCGTCGCCGACGATGAGCAGCATGCGCGGGATGAGTTGTGCTTCCTGCTCGGCCAGCTGGACGGGGTCGCCGTGGTGGCGCAGGCGTCGAACGGCGTCGAAGCGCTCGACGAAATCGCACGCCACACACCCGACGTGGCCTTTCTCGACGTGCAAATGCCCGGGCTGACCGGCTTCGAGGTGGCGCGGAAGGTCATGGAAGCGGGAACCGGACCGGGCGTGATTTTCGTCACAGCCTTCGATCAGCGCGCGATTGAGGCGTTCGAAGTCAACGCGGTGGACTATGTACTGAAGCCGGTCGACTCGTCACGGCTCGAGAAGGCGGTGGCGAGAGCTCGCAAGCGATTGGGCGAACGGGAGCCGCTGGCGGGACAGCTCGACCGGTTGGTGCGGATGATGTCCGGCCAGAAAGACCGCCGGGACCAGGTGGCCGTCAAAGTCAATGACCGGTTTGTCCTGGTTCAGGCCGACGACATCATCCATGCCTCGCTCGTCGAGGATTCGATTAATATTGTTACCAATCAGGTATCGGGGACGTCGAACGACCGCACCCTGGAGGAGCTGCACGCGCGGCTCGATCCGGAGGTGTTCTGGCGGGTCCACCGATCGCACCTGGTGAACATTAATAAGGTCAAGGAGATCGTCCCTTGGTTCAGCCGGAATTACATCCTCAGGATGACCGACGCGAAGGCGACGGAGATTCCCGTCAGCCGGTCGCAGACCCGACGCCTTCGGGAATACCTGAAGCTGTAGTCTTTGCCGATCCCGGCGACGAAAATCCGGTCACGTTTGCGCCTCCCGCCGATCGGTTTGCAACGGGGCAGCCGGTGCCGCTGCCGATGCACATCGACCACGATCCTCAGCGCATGATGCGGCGGCTCGAGATGTGGCGCGACGAATTCTTCGCGTGGGTGCGGACGCTGGCGTCGGCCGCGGTCTACGCGACGTTGATCGTCACGTTCGGCTTCCAGGTCGCGCGCGTCGAAGGGCAAAGCATGGCGCCGACGCTGGCGGATCAGGATCGTCTGATCGTCAACAAGCTGCGGTATCGCCTGACGTCGCCACAACGCGGCGATATCGTGATGCTCTACTACCCGCTCAACCCGGACAAGTCGTTCGTCAAGCGGGTCATCGCCGAAGAAGGCGACACCGTGCGCGTCGTCGATGGCCGTGTCTACGTCAACGACGTGCCGATGCGCGATGACTTCGTGCCCGCCGAATATCGCAGTCACGACGACTGGGGGCCGCAGGTAATCCCCGAGGGGTACTACTTCGTGATGGGCGATCACCGCAATAACAGCTCCGACAGCCGGCATTGGGGCTTCGTCCCGAAGAAATACATCATCGGCAAGGTGCAGGTGCGGTGGTGGCCGGTCCCGCAAGCGACGATCTTCTAGGCTGACGCTGAAGGCTGTAGGCTGAAGGCTGAAAGCCATGACGGACCGCGCCGCTGAAGTCACCACGGTCCTCTATCGCGTTTTCTTTCTGAATCTGCTGGTCGCGGGCGCGAAGATCGTCCTCGGCTTGTCGACTGGCGCCGTCTCGGTGCTGTCGGACGGCTTCCACTCCCTCACCGACACCGCGTCGAACGTCGTCGCCATCATCGGCGTGCGAATCGCCAGCGCCCCGCCCGACGTCGATCATCCGTACGGCCATCGCAAGTTCGAGACCCTGGCATCGCTGGGCATTCTGGTGTTCCTCCTGCTGGTGCTGCGTGAAGTGCTGTCAGGCGCGTGGGAACGGTTGCGATCCGGCGGCGAGCCGTCGATTACCGCGTGGACGTTCATCGTGATGGGCGGCACCTTCGTCGTGAACCTCGCCGTGGTCCGTTACGAGCGCCGGGCCGGCAATCGATTGAAGAGTGAGGTGCTGCTGGCCGACGCGCACCACACGATGAGCGATCTCCTGACCTCGGCGACGGTCATCGCGGCGCTGATTGGGGTACAGCGGGGCGTGGCGTGGCTCGATCCCGCCGCCGCCGTGGTGGTGGCGGCGTTCATCGGCTACGCATGCTGGGAGATTTTTCAGTCGACCACGGGCATCCTGGGCGATCGGATCGTGATTCCGGAGGAGGAGATCCGCGCGGTCATCCAGAGCGTGCCGGAAGTAATCGGCAGCCATCACATTCGCACGCGAGGCTCGGCGGACTTCGTGTTTCTCGATCTCCACATCTGGATGCGCGCTGACATGTCGCTCGACGACGCGCACGGCATATCGCACGTCGTCAAAGACCGGTTGATGGAGCGCTTTCCGCAGATCAAGGACGCGATCATCCATATCGAGCCGCCGCCGAGGGAGTAGGGGCGGCAGGCAGCTATCAGCTATCAGCGATCAGCGATCAGCCTTCAGCCAGCCTTCAGTCTTCAGTCTTCAGTTAACAGTTAATAGCCCAGGGCGGGTTCGACGCGGAATTTCAGCGGCTCGCCCTTGAGGAAGCGTTCGAGGTTGTCGCCGAACAGCTCGACGACTTCGTCCCAGTGGCCTTTGCGAAAGCCGGACGTATGAGGCGTGAGAATCACGTTCGGCGCCGTCCAGAGCGGATGCTCTGGCGGCAGGGGTTCCTGCGGAAAGACGTCAAGCGATGCGCCGCCCAGATGGCCCGACGTCAGCGCGTCGATCAAGGCGTGGTTATCGATGATCCGCGCGCGTCCGACGTTGATGACGATGGCACCCTTCGGCAGTTGAGCGAATTCGCGGGGGCCGATCAAATTGAGGGTTTCGGGAGTCAGCGGCGCGCAGATCACCAGCACATCACTCTGCGCCAGGAACTCGTCGAGGTGATCTTTGCCGTAGACGCGCTCGACATGGCCGATGACGCCGTAGGCGGGCTGACGGCGCAGCGCAATCACGCGCATGCCAAACGCCGCGGCGCGCCTGGCAATCTCCGAGCCGATCGTGCCGACGCCGACGAGCCCCATCGTCCGGCCGTTCAGCAACCACGGCAGCCGCTCCCCCACCAACTCGTTCTGCGCCCAGCGCGCGTGCCGCTGGTGGTCGAGCACGAACGGCAATTGCTTGGCGAGCGCGAGCGCGACCGCCAGGACGTGCTCGGCAATCGGCACGGCCTGGACACCGCGGGTGTTGCTGACCGCAATGCCGCGCGCGAACAGTTCGTCGAGACAGATGGTCTCGACGGCGACCGCCGAGGTGTGGACCCACTTCAGCTTCGCGGCGTCGGTGATCTCATCGGCCTCGAGAATCCAGGTGTAGGCGACGTCACAATCCTTCAACCCGGCGGCGCGCTGCTGCGGCGTCGTGGCGTGGATGAATTCGATGTGCGGGAACCGGCGCCGCAGCCTGTCGATGCTCTCGGGCGGGATCTGCCACTGCGTGACCGGCTGCTGGATGGAGACGAGAACTTTCATGTCGTCAGCCTTCAGCCTGCGGCGTTCAGTCGTTCCTGGCCGGGCGCGTGTAATGGCCGGATCGCCCGCCCTGCTTCTCGATCAGCTCGATGTCGCCGATCACCATGGTCTTGTCGACAGCTTTGACCATGTCGTAGAGCGTCAGAGCGGCCACGGCCACGGCCGTGAGCGCCTCCATTTCAACGCCGGTCCTGCCCGCCGTCCGCGCCCGCGATTCGATGACATAGCCCTGCTTCGTGGGCGTGAGGTCCACGGCCACGTGCGACAGGTTCAGCGGATGGCACAGCGGGATCAGCTCGCTGGTCTTCTTCGCCGCCATGATGCCCGCCAGCCGCGCCGCCTGGATCGGATCGCCTTTCTTGTTGTGGCCGGACCGGATCAGCCGCCGCGCCTCCTTGGACATGACGATCGACCCGCGCGCCACCGCTTCACGATGCGTGATGTCTTTACCGCCGACATCGACCATCCGGATCCGGCCGTGTCGATCGACGTGCGTAAGCACTTTGGCACCTTTGGCACCATGAGCACCCTTGGCACCCCTGGCACCTTTGGCACCCTTGGCACCCTGAGCACCCCCGGCACCCTTGTTAGCTGCCATCGTCAATCCCCTGCGCGAGATAGAACGACAGGCTTTCGAGTGACACCGTCAGATCGACGCTCTTGACCTTGACCCCCGGCGGCACTTTGATCGCACCGGGCGAGAAGTTCAACACCGCCTTGATGCCGGCGGCGACGACCTGCTCGAGCACGTGCTGAGCGGATTCAGCGGGCACCGCGATCACCGCGATGTCGATGTGCTCCTTGCGGACGATCTTCTTGAGCTCCTTGAGGTCGTGAATCGGCACCCCGCTACGGGATTCGTCGCCGATCTTGACTTCGGCCACGTCGAACATCGCGACGATTTCAAAGCCTTCACGCCTGAAACCCGGATAGTCCGCCAGCGCGAGGCCAAGATTGCCGGCGCCCATCACCGCGACGCGCAGCTTCCGATCGAGACCGAGGATCTGCCGGAGGTGGCGCTTCAGATCCTTGACGTAGTAGCCGACGCCACGAACACCAAACTCCCCGAAGTAGGCGAGGTCTTTGCGGATTTGCGCCGCGTTCAAATGAAATTGCTCGGCCAGCGCCTGCGAGGAAATGGTTTCGACACCCGCCGCTTCAAGCTGGTTGAGGCAGCGCAAGTACACCGACAGCCGGTTGGTGGTGAGTTCGGAGACGGGCTCTGCAGCCGTCTTCCGCTTGTTCTGTGAATTCACAAGCCACGTTTAGAATACCGCAACTCGCGGCGGTCAAAAGCGGCCGCGGCCTCAGCGACGCGAATAGACGGTGACGGATGACCCTGTCATCCAGATCTCGGGGTGTGGCGCCGTATAGGTGACTGCCGCCTGGTATGCGGCGTGGAACGCATCGGCATCGCGTTGCGACTCAAAGAGTTTGCCGCCATGGAAATGCTGGTTTTCGCGCACCTCGATGCTGCGCAACACCACATAATCGGGCGCGAACTCTTTCAGAATCCTGACGAACGCGTCCCCGTTCGATCGCGACTGCCGCTGCAGTTCGACGACCCTCGGCGAGATCAGCCCCGCGAGATCGATCACCCGGCGGCCGCTGATCGTGCCTTGATACCCAATCGCTTCCATCAGTACGGTCGCGTCCGGCCTGGTGTGGACATTGAGCCATTCACCGATGGCCTGGCGGACCTCACGCTCGTTTCGCTGGTTCCGCCAATGCCAGTCCGTCGTCGAGCGCATGGCATGCGCAAACGCCGCAATCTGCAGCAGCGCAACCGCGAAGATCGCGACGCGCACGTGGACACGCCCGGCAGGCCACCGTGCCTCGCACAAGTGCGCAAGGCCAATCCCCCCGAGCACGCAGAGGCAAGCGGTATAGGGAATCAGGTACCAGAGAAAGTGCGGCGCCTGCGTCACCAGGAATGCGAGCGCCAGCGCCGGCGGAAACGCGACGAGCGGCCATAACACGCGGGTAGACGATCTCCGCAGCACCAGCATCGCGCCGATGCCAATCAGCCCCAGCCACGGCCAAATCGCGACGCGCTCGATGCGTCCGCCGAACGGGTTCACCCCTGACGCGCCGATGATCCAGTTCAACCAGCCCTGCACCTGATACCACGACAGCGTCTCCGCGGAGCCGGGGCCGATGGTGCGCTTGGCCACCACGGAATGAGGCACCGGGCTGCCGAAATACGCCGTCAGCACCATGGCGCCCGCGATCATGAGGAGCGCCGCGATCAGCGCGGGCGCGACCACGCGCCGACGCCCGTACCAGGCCGCATGCACGAGGATCAGCATCACCCAGATGACGGCATCGGGTCGAACGAATGGCATCACGGCCACGCCCGCCGCGGTCAGATAGTAGCGTTCGGTAATCGATGCGTAGAGCGTCGCCGCCATCAGCAGCAACACCAGCGGCGTCTCCATGCCGCCGACCGTGCTCCAGACGATATCGGCGTGCAGCAGCAGCGTGGCCGCGGCTATCAACGACACCGCATGGGTGAACCCCGCGACGCGCAGGGCGCGATAGACCAGCCATCCGGTAGCGGCGCCGCAGGCAATCATCAAGGAGATGGCGACGGTCGGCAGCCATGACGTCCCGGTGATGAGCGCCGCTGCGGCCAGCACCACAGCGAGGATCGGCGTGGTCGTACCGAGCACACGTTCCCCTGGGTTGAACGTGAACCCGGCGCCTTGTGCGAGATGTTCGGCGTAGCGCCACGTGATCAGCGCATCTTCGAGGATGATGCCGGTGTAATAGCGGAACGCAATCCAACACGCGGTGGCGGCAAGGCAGATCGCGACCACGTGCGCGTGTTCGCGCCTGCTCTCACTTATGGACTGTGACACGGCGGCAGCATTCTATCGCGGCCTGCTAGAATTCGCGCCGGCACGTGGCGCGCAATCCTTCCCAGTCCCCTTCCAGCCCGACCGTAGCTCGAATCCCCCCCCAGTGGCTTCTCATTGCGCTCGTACTCTTCGCCGCGGCATGGTCCGAATCATCGGTGCGCGGGTTGATTCGCCTGCCGATCTCGCTAGCACAGTCCATCAACGCGACACCGGACAGCTGGATCCCTCTGCTCGCCGTGGTGGCGCTGCTGGCGAGCGCGATCACGCTGCAATCGATCCGCAGAAATGAACGGCGCGAACGTGTGGCGTGGTGGCTCAGCGGCGCCACGGCCGTTGCCGGGATCGTGTGGTTCTATCGCGCAGGCGACCTCGACTGGCACGCGACGCGTGACTGGATCAAGGAGTGGACCTATCACACCGCGCTGCGCGAGAGTCTCGCCGCCGGCCGCCTGCCGTGGCTCTTGAGAGAAAGCTTTCAGGACACTGATCGCTTCTTCGCCAACGCGGAAACGAACATCGCACCGCACGTCGTCCTCCTCGCCTGGCTCGAGGTCTCGACGTTCGTCGTGGTCCAGGCCGCGGCGTTGCTTGCCGCCGGCGTGTTCGCCACCTACCACCTCGCGCGCGACTTGCGGCTCGGGCCGATTGCATCGATGGCCTTCCTGACAATTTTCCTGATGAACGGCCACGTCACCGCGCACCTGGAGACCGGCCACGGCCAATGGGTCACCTACTTCCTGCTCCCGTGTGTACTGCTGTTCGTCCACCGCGCCGCCACTGACCAGGCCGGCGCCCGCACGGCCGCGGCACTGGCGTTGACGCTGCTGGCGATCACGCTCGTCGGCGGCTGGCATGTCTTCGTGTGGTGCGTCATCTTCATCACTGTCTTCACAATCGCCGATCGATCGCGCTGGCGCTTTGGCGTGGTGCTGGCGCTGCTGGTCGCCGGACTCAGCGCGGTGCGTATCATCCCCGCGGTGTTGTTCTTCGACGTCGGCGAGCGCGAATTCGTGGGCAGCTTCCAACAGCTGTCCGTGCTGGCTCGCGCGCTGATCGGCGATGCCGGTGGGATGACCGACGGCCTCGACTGGTGGGAGTACAACGCGTTTGTCGGCTGGACCGGCTTCGTGCTGGCGCTGGCAGGGTTGACCGCACCATTGAGCCGCACGTGGGCACACTCGGTGTCGGCATTGTGGCCCCCCAGCCTCGCCATGGTGCTGCTGAGCATCCTCGACATTTATGAATGGACGCTGTTTCAGCTGCCGGGATTCGAATCGCAACGTGTCGCATCGCGGCTGATGATCGTCGGGCTGCTTGGTTTCGTGCTGATCGGCTGCGTGCAACTCGACGCGTGGCTGTTGCGCAACGCGCGGTCGCGATGGCGAATCGCGACGGTCGCGATCGCCGGATTGCTGCTCGCCGTGCAACTGGTCGTCCACACGACCGGCAGGCGTCCGCGGCCGGATCGTGGCGGCGCGCCCCCAGCCATCGACGTCGTCAGCGACCGCGCGCCGGACACGCCATATCGCGCAAGCGTGGCGGCCGGGGCGCTGCTGACGCTGATCAGCGCCGGCCTTGCCGCACGGGTGCTGCTGCGACGCTCCGATGCCGGATCGGCACCCGGCGGCGCGGCCTGCTAGAATCCGCGCCATGGCAGATCCCACGAAAGGCTTCACGCCGTACGTTCCTGCAACACAATCGATGGCGGAATTCACCGCCAAGGCAATTTTTCTCGGCGTGTTGTTCGGGCTGTTGTTTGGCGCGTCCACCGTGTACCTGGGGTTGCGCGCCGGCCTGACCGTCAGCGCGTCGATTCCAATCGCCGTGCTCGCCATTTCGGTGCTGAAGAAGCTCGGTGGCTCGACGATCCTCGAAAACAACATCGTCCAGACGATCGGGTCCGCCGGCGAATCGGTGGCGGGCGGCGTGGTGTTTACGATCCCGGCGCTGATCTTCCTGGTGCCGGACGGTCCGCGCTACTTCAACTACACGCAAATCACCATGCTGGCCTTCGCGGGCGGCATCCTGGGCGTGTTGATGATGGTGCCGCTGCGCCGCGCCTTGATTGTCAAGGAACACGGCCTGCTGCCGTATCCCGAGGGGACGGCGTGCGCGGAAGTGCTGGTCGCCGGCGAACGCGGCGGAAAGCTGGCCGGCCTCGTGTTCAGCGGTCTCGGCATCGGCGCCTTCTTCAAGTCGCTGACCAACATCTTCAACGTCTTTCCTGCAGTGGTCGGCTACACGATGCCGCGGACCAGCCAGTTCCCCAATGCCACGGTGAACGTCGATCTGTCGCCGGAATACATGGGCGTCGGTTACGTGATCGGCCCGCGCATTGCCGGCACGATGGTTGCCGGCGGCGTTTTGTCGTGGCTGGTGTTGCTGCCGTTATTGACGCTGCTCGGCTCGGCGATTCCGGTACCGTTCCCGCCGATCCATCCGAATTTCGCGAACAACCCCGCCACGGGACAGCCGTTCCTGATCTCCGAGATGGCGCCCGGCCAGATCTGGAGTGCCTACATTCGTTACATCGGTGCCGGCGCGGTGCTGGCCGCCGGCCTGATTACGCTTGGCCGGACGCTGCCAACCATCATCTCGTCCGCGCGTGAGGGGCTGAAAGGCTTCGGCAGCGCGGCCGGTGGCGCGCAGCTGCGAACGGAACGCGACATCCCCATGACGGTCGTGCTTGGCGGATCGCTCGCGCTCGCGATTTTCCTCGCCGTGATGCCGGGCTTGCCGACGCAGGGCAACGTCCTGGTCTCGGTGCTGATCATCCTGTTTGGATTTTTCTTCGCGACGGTGTCGTCGCGCATCACCGGCCTGATCGGCTCGTCGTCGAATCCGATCTCGGGCATGACGATCGCCACGCTGATCATTACCTGCGTGATCTTCGTCGCGCTCGGTTGGACCGGAGACGCCTACGCGCCGGTGGCGATTTCGGTCGGCGCCATCGTCTGCATCTGCGCCGCCAATGCGGGCAACACATCGCAGGACTTGAAAACCGGCTACCTGGTCGGCGCGACGCCGATCTACCAGCAAATGGGCCTTGCCATTGGTGTCGTGACCTCGTCGTTCATCATCGGCATGACCGTGCTGTACATGCACCAGGTGTTCGGCATCGGCTCGCAGGCGGTGGCGGCCCCCCAGGCCACGTTGATGGCCACGCTGATCAAGGGCCTGTTATCCCAGAACCTGCCCTGGGGTCTGGTGCTGGTGGGCGTGTTCATCGCGGTGACGCTGGAGTTGTGCGGTGTGCACTCGTTGTCGTTTGCCGTCGGCGCCTACCTGCCGATCGAGACCACGGCGCCGATCTTCCTTGGCGGGCTCGTCCGATGGTGGGTGGAGCGCAAGACCGGCGAACCCGCTGAATCGGATCTGGGCGCCGGCACACTGTTCAGCTCGGGGTTGATCGCCGGCGGCTCGCTGGCCGGTATTCTGTTCGCCATTCTGGTGGGCGCGGATCAATCCGGATATTCGATCCTGCCGTCGTTGCAGTCGATCGGCAATGCGATGCCATTCCTGCATGAGGGCGTCAGCGGCCAGTGGGCCGGCGCCGCAATGTTCTTCGTGCTGGCGGTGATTCTGTCGCGGTTTGCCCGGCGCAAGATGTAGACGAGTGCGACACCGGACCTTGACCTGGATCGTGGCGGTGCTGCTGGCGGGCATCGCGGTGGTGGCGCAACCGCCACCGCGACGAGCCACCACGATCGCCGCCATCCGCGCGTACCCCGGGTTCTACCATCAGCAGATCGTGCTCGTCATTGGCGAGATCAAAGGGTCGTCGGAACGTGCGACGATTGCCGCGGACGGCGACTCGCTGCGTGTCGTTGCCCGCGAAATTCGCGAGGGCAAGGTCGAAGCGCGCGGCCAGCTGTTCGACATCGGGCGCATGCCGCAGGACGATCCGCGGCTGATACCATTCAATCTACTCGAGCGAATTCGCACCGCTTACCAGGAACGGTGGCCGAAGCCGGGCGAAGAAATCGTCTTGGTGCTGGGCGGCACGGCGCCGACATCG
>DASPNQ010000169.1:0-4392 GCA_035626435.1 Vicinamibacterales bacterium | reverse complement strand
CCCGCGCGTCGGCGGGGCTTCAGGGGTTTACATGGTGCTCAAATTGGGCTCAACCCCGCCTTAGGCGGTCGAATCGAACCGTATCAGGGTTGAATGGAACGCAGCGTTTACACGCACTTTCGTTCGATAAATTGGTCGGGGCGACTGGATTCGAACCAGCGGCCTCTCGGTCCCGAACCGAGCGCTCTACCAAGCTGAGCCACGCCCCGAAGAGATCCAGTTTACCTCATCCGACCCGGCCGCCGACAAGAAAAGGCGTTATCGCGCGAATTCGATCATCCGCTCGGAACGGCCCATCATGAAGAACCGCGCGCGTTGGCCTGCGGCGCGATCGGTGCCGACTCCAGGTTCGGCGCCAATCACCTGGGGGTACCAGGTGCCGCCGCTGAGAATCCGCGAGGGCGCGCTCCACGCCGTGGGATCGGAGATCGTCGGCGCAAACGACACGTAGATGCCGTCCTGACCGAATACATCATCCTTGGCGCGGTTGAGGAGCATCACATACTGCCGCAGGTAGGTATTCCAGTGAATCGCCGCTCCCCAGAACACATCGTTCGTCGACGAGCGATCGTGAAACGGTCGGCTTGCACCAACGAGCGGCGTCCCTGCCGGATACGCCCAGCCGCGATCGTTTGCCGAGGATGGCGAGGCGGGCAGCCACGCGCCGTTATTCCAGATCGTGACCTTCCCTTCCGGGTCGTCACGATCCGCCCATGCCAGCCGCGCGACCGCGACGCCTTGCGAAACGCCCGCGCGTCCGTACTGGCTGAAATAGAGATACAGATCCTGGCCGTTCGGATCGAGCGCCGCGGTGACGTCGCCGACGCCGCCAAGCACGTAGCGATTGCTCGAGTCGCACGCGTCGCTGCCGGGCGGCGCGTCGATGATGATGCCGAGATCGTCCCACGTCGCGCCGTGATCGCGCGAGCGCAGCGCGCCGACGCGCGGCAACTGCCGATCGGGACGGCCGCATGCGTCTGCGGATCGCTCATGGTGAAAGTAGCCGTACCAGGTGCCGTCGACGTCCGGAATGATCGCTTCCATCCACACGCCGTGGCCCGGATGCGACGAGTATCCGACGGGCCCGTCGCTCGACAGCGTGGCCAGGTCCGGGCCAGACCAGCGCACGGGCACGCCACCCCAGGAGCTGATCACGAACAAACGCGCGACGCCGTTGACGATCGACCACGCGGCCGGACTGTTGGAGTCGGTTTCCCCTGGAAGATCGAGCCGCGGCGCCGACACCAGTCGCGCGCTCGGCAGCCGCGGCGCTTGCGCGCCGACGTCGGCGGCGATCAACGCGGCGGCAAGGATCGCCGTCGCTCGAAAGCGGCCGCTACTTGAGATGCGCGACCAGCTGCTCGAGGACGTCATACGCCGTCATGTCGGGTTGCAGCGGGGTCACCGACACATAGCCCTCGCGAACCGCTTCGTGATCCGAGCGGCCGCTGTCCGGGTGATATTCGTCGAGCGCCTCTTCGATCCAGTAATACGCGCCGCCGCGCGGATCGGTGCGCGCGTCGATCTTGGTGACGTGATTGCGTTTTGCCTGCGTCGTGACGCGCAGGCCTTTCGGCGCGCCGCTCGGCACGTTGATGTTGATGAAGCTGCGCCCGGGCAGGCCGTGCTTCAACACCATGGCGGCCACCGTCGCGGCCGCCGCGGCGGACGGCACGAAGTCGTACGCCGATCGCGTACGTTGCAGCGACACCGCAATGCCCGGCGTTCCGAGCAACGCGCCTTCGAGCGCGCCCGACACCGTGCCCGAGTAAGTAATGTCATCGCCGAGATTCCAGCCTTTGTTGATGCCGGACACCACCAGATCCGGCAGCTCGCCCTTCAGCAGAATCGCCGTCGCCAGGTTGACGCAATCCGTCGGGGTGCCGTCGACGCCGTACACACCGTCGCGAATCGTTTCGATCCTTAACGGCCGGCGCAGCGTCAGTGCGTGGCCGATCGCGCTGGCTTCCTGTAACGGCGCGACCACGAGCACGTCGCCGAGCGGTTTCATGGCGTCGGCCAGGGCGTGAATGCCTTCCGACGTCACGCCATCGTCATTGGTAACCAAAATCAAAGGCATGGAACCTTCCATACTAGGGTCAATGGTTCAGCAGGTTCAAGCAGTTCACGCGCGACCGCAGCAGGCTCGGCAAAAGGCTCGATCGTTCCAGAGCGTCAACAGGGGGCAACTCTTCTATAATCCCGCTCATGCAATGGTGGTTGTGGCTTGCCGGCGGCCTGGCCTTGATCGTGGCTGAACTCGCCACGCCCAGCGGCTTCTTCCTGATTTTCTTCGGCCTTGGTGCGCTCACCGTCGGCCTGCTGGTCGGACTCGAGATTGTGGCCAGCCTGTGGATGGAAGTGGCGCTGTTCTCGGTGTTGTCCGTCGGCTACCTGCTCGCGTTCAGGGATCGGCTGCGGAGCAAAGTCCCCATGCCGCCACCGCCCGCCAACGTCGACTCGCTGATCGGCGTGCTGGCGATCGTGCAGGAACGGCTGTCTCCCGGCGTGGTTGGCCGCGTCGAAGTGCGCGGCTCGATGTGGAGCGCGCGCAATACCAGCGACGTCACGCTCGATCCGGGCCAGCGCGCGCGGGTCGCCGGCGTCGACGGCCTGACGCTCGCGGTCATCCCGGAATGATCCCTCGCATGCGGCTATCCCGTCGCCGATAGCGCATCGACAGACATAAGGAGCCTCATGGTCGAAGGTGGAGTGTTCGTTCTGATTCTGATCGCTCTGGTCATGGTGATCGTGCTGTACAAGACCGCGATCGTCGTGCCGCAACAAAGCGCGTTCGTGGTCGAGCGGCTCGGCCGCTATGCCGGCACGCTCGACGCGGGTTTCCACGTGCTGGTGCCCTTCGTCGACGTGATCCGCTACAAACACTCGCTCAAGGAGATGGCGCTCGACATCCCCGCGCAGGTCTGTATTACGCGCGACAACGTGCAGGTGCAGGTCGACGGCGTGCTCTACCTCAAGGTGCTGAATCCAGAGCGCACCTCCTATGGCATTTCCGATTACATCTTCGCGATCTCGCAGCTGGCGCAGACCACGCTGCGCAGCGAGGTCGGCAAGATCGATCTCGATCGGACCTTCGAGGAGCGCACCAACATCAACACCGCAGTGGTCGCGGAGCTGGACAAGGCGACCGAGCCGTGGGGCGTCAAGGTCCTGCGCTACGAGATCAAGAACATCACCCCGCCCGCGGACGTCCTCGCGGCGATGGAAAAGCAGATGCGAGCCGAGCGCGAGAAGCGCGCCGTCATCCTCACGTCGGAAGGCCAGCGCGATGCGGCGATCAACACCGCGGAAGGCGAAAAGCAGCAGGTGATCAAAGCGTCGGAAGCCCGCAAGCAGCAGCAGATCAACGAAGCGGAGGGACAGGCGGCGGCGATCCTCGCGGTTGCGACGGCAACCGCCGAAGGCATCCGGCGCGTCGCCGAAGTGTCACGTACGCCCGGCGGCTTCGAGGCGATTCAACTGCGTGTGGCCGAACAGTACATCGGCGAATTCGGCAAGGTCGTTCACAACGCCGACACGATCATCCTGCCGGCGAACGTCGCCGACGTCGCGTCGATGATCACGACCGCGATGAACGTCGTGAACCAGCAGAAACGGTAGCGGTACATTTTGGCCACGTCCGCCCAGGCGCGGCTGCCGCTCCAGCCGAACGAGCTCAGCGTGCAGCCACGGATTTCGCCGCGGCTCTGCCGCTGAGTTCGTCGACGAGCCAGTTCGCCTTGTAGACCACTTTCAGCGCTTCCAGCATGCCGCGCGCGTCAACGGAGACCGCGCGGTTGACGGCCGCGTCGTACACGAAATATCCCGGCAATGACTGGATGTTGCCGTCGAAGATCAGCCCGACCAGCTCACCCTTCGCATTGATGACCGGCGAGCCGCTGTTGCCGCCGACGATGTCGTTGGTGGAGACGAAGTTATAGGGCGTCGTCGGGTTGATTTGCGCGCGCGCCTTCATCCACGAATCGGTAATCTTGTACGGCGGCTGGTGCTTGTGCTGATCGCCGCGGATGTAGAGGCCGCGGATCTCAGTGAACGGAGCAACGGTTTTGCCGTCCTCCTGATAGCCCTTCACCTGGCCGTAGGACAAGCGCAATGTAAAGGTCGCGTCCGGATACGCCGATTCGCCCTGGGTCGCGAACACCGCCTGCGCGATCTTTGCGTACGATTCGCGTTCGACGGCGAGCACCTCGTTGTCGTATCGCGTGCGCAGTTCGCGCGCGCGGGCGTCGATCGCTCGGGCGAGCTCGATGAACGGATCCTTCGAAGCGGCCACCGCCTCCTTGCCGGCGCCGAACAACTGCTTGCGGGTGGCTGCATCGCCCATCTTGGTTGCCGCGACCAGTTCTGAAGCGCGCGCTTTCGGCGTCCTGC
>DASPNQ010000168.1:0-22769 GCA_035626435.1 Vicinamibacterales bacterium | reverse complement strand
CGAAGCTGCATGCCTCGCGCCGGTTGACACTTCCGATCACGAGTCTCATTGCTCTGTCGGAGGCGCCGCCGACGATGGCATTGCGATGTCGGGGACGACCGTCGACGAGTGTCCCGTGCCGGAAGCGGCCCGCCCGTCGACCGGCAAGTTCGAACTCGCCTCGCTTCGCATCTCGCACGTTCCCACCTGCTTCGCATCCGGGCCCGCCTCACCGCGCCCGCTCGCGCCGTCCTACGCGTGCGGACCGGTATACCTCCTGACCCCGCCGCTGCGCATCTGATCCGCGCGTCTGCGCGCGCAGGCGAGTCCGACAGCCATCGCGTGTTGGTGGTGTCGCCGTCGCGTTGACGCGAGTGTGCATCAACGCGCCAAGGGGAGGGTCATTGTGTATCTGTCACGTCGTACGTTCGTAAAAGGGCTGGCCGCCGGCGGCGCGGTCGCGGGATTCCACGGCGTCGATCTGCGCGTGTTCGCGCAAGCATCGCCGCAGCCGCAGCAGGTGTTGCGAGGCACATCGTTCGATCTCGACATCGGCGAGACGCCCATGAACTTCACCGGCTCCCCGAAAATGGCACTGACCATCAATGGATCGGTGCCGGGACCGGTACTGCGATGGCGCGAAGGCGACACCGTGACGCTGCGCGTCCGCAACCGGCTCCTGGATGAAGACACCTCGATTCACTGGCACGGCATCATCCTGCCGGCGGACATGGATGGCGTCCCGGGCCTGAGCTTCCATGGCATCCGCCCTGCGGAAACCTTCACCTATCGCTTCGACGTCAAACAGGCGGGCACCTACTGGTATCACAGCCACTCGGGATTTCAGGAGCAGCGCGGCGTCTACGGTCCGCTGATCATCGAACCGCACGGCACCGATCCAATCCAGGCGGATCGCGAGCACGTGATCCTGTTATCGGATTGGACGGACGAGAATCCCGAGCGCGTCTTCAGAAAGCTCAAGAAACAACCGACGTATTACAACTACAACAGGCGTACCACCCGCACATTCCTGCGCGATGCCGCGAAGAGCGGGTTCGGCGCGGCGCTGCGCGATCGCCTGGCCTGGGGCGCGATGCGGATGAATCCGACCGACATCGCCGACGTCACCGGCGCGACCTACACGCACCTGATGAACGGCACGACGCCGAACGGCAACTGGACGGGCCTCTTCAGGTCCGGCGAGCGCGTGCGTCTGCGTCTGATCAACGGTTCGGCAATGACGTATTTCGATGTCCGCATCCCAGGCTTGAAGCTCACGGTGGTGGCCGCCGACGGATTGCCGGTCCACCCTGTGACCGTCGACGAACTGCGCATCGCCACTGCCGAGACGTTCGACGTGATCGTTGAGCCGTCGGGACAGGACGCATTCACGATCTTCGCGCAGTCGATGGACCGCAGCGCATTTGCCGCCGGCACCCTGGCGGTGCGTGAGGGACTCCGCGCGCCGGTGCCGTCCACCGATCCGGCGCCGATACTGACGATGGACGACATGGGCCACGGCGCGCACAGCGCGCATGCCGGTCACACCATGCCGGGAATGACGGAACCCGCACATCCCGCCAGCGAAGAGGGCAACGCCCTCGTCGACATGCAGGCGACCATGACGATGTCGCGGCTCGATGATGCGGGAATCGGGTTGCGCGACAACGGCCGGCGCGTCCTCACCTATTCGGATCTTGGCAGCACCTTCAAGGATCCCGACGGAAGAGAGCCCGGCCGCACCGTCGAGCTGCACCTCACCGGCCACATGGAGAAGTTCGCGTGGTCGTTCGACGGTATCAAGTTCTCCGACGCCGAGCCGCTGCGCTTCAACTACGGCGAGCGGCTACGTATCGTCCTGATCAACGACACCATGATGACCCACCCGATCCACCTGCATGGCATGTGGAGCGATCTCGAAAATGACGCCGGCGACTTCATGGTTCGCAAACACACCATCGATATGCCGCCGGGCACGCGGCGCACCTATCGGGTGACGGCGGACGCGCTCGGCCGATGGGCGTATCACTGTCACCTGCTGTTTCACATGGAGGCCGGGATGTTCCGGGAAGTGCAGGTGGTGAGGTGAGGCGCCGCGTTCAGTCAAGCGCGATCGGCTGGTTGGTCATCGCGGTCGTGGTGTGCGGCTGGCCAACGATCGCTTCCGCCCAGGACGTCGATCACGGCGGCCACACCGTTCACGATCGGCAGGTCAACTTTCAGATCCTGTTCGATCAGCTCGAATGGCAGTTCGTGCACGGCGAGCCCGGCTCGCGATGGGACAGCCGATCCTGGATCGGCGGCGACATCAATCGGCTGTGGGTCAAGACCGAAGGTGATGCCGTGGACGGCATCCTTGACACCGCCGAGGCGCAAGTGTTGTTCGGCCGCGCCATCTCCCCATGGTGGGATGTGGTCGCCGGCGTGCGCTTTGATCCGCGTCCGTCACCATCGCACACCTGGCTGGCGATCGGTGTGCAGGGCATCGCGCCGCAATTCCTGGACGTACAGGCGACGGCCTTTATTGGGCCATCGGGTCACACCGCTGGAAGGATCGAGGTCGAACACGAGCTGTTGTTTACGCAGCGGCTCGTCATGCAAACGCTCGTCGAGCTCAGCTTGTCCGGCAAGGACGACCTGGACCGGGGCGTCGGGGCGGGACTCAGTACCGGTGAGATCGGGTTCCGCTTTCGTTATGAGATCAAGCGTGAGTTCGCGCCGTATACCGGCGTGGTCTGGCACCGCAAGCTGTTCGGCACCGGCGATGTCGCGCGGGCGCGCGGCGAAGATCCGGGCGGCTGGCACGTCGTCGCGGGGCTGAGATGGTGGATGTAGTCGGAGTTAGGGAGCGAGGGAGCGAGGGAGCGAGGGAGCTAGAGAGCGAGGGAGCTAGAGAGCTAGGGAGCTGGGGAACTAGGGAGCTAGGGAGCTGGGGAACTAGGGAGCTGGGCTAAAGGGCATTGACGTCAGATAGGGGGTGGGGGTATATTCGCTTTATGAGTGAAAAGACCTACACCATCTCTGGCATGTCTTGCGGCGGGTGCGTCAACAGCCTGACCCGCGTGCTGAAGTCAGTCCCCGGCATCGAGCCGTTGAAGATCGAGGTCGGCAAGGCGCAGCTGCGCGTTGACGACGCACGAGTGACGCCGGAGGCGGTGCGCGAGGCCGTCGCACGCGCCGGATTCCAGGTCGTCGGCGAGGCGTAGCCATGTCGACTCTCGACCTGATCGTCGCGACAGCCGCGCTGGCACTGATCGCGCTGATCAACTGGTTCTTCTTCGGCAAGCGCGGCACCCCGGTCGTTGCGGCCGCAGCCTCGCCCGGCGGCGTGGTTGACGTAACCGTGCGCATCGAAGGCGGCTATTCGCCGTCGACCATCGAAGTGCCGGCCGGTTCGCGCGTACGCCTGACGCTCGATCGCCGCGAAGACAACCCGTGCTCCGACGAGATCGTCATCGCCGATTTCGGGATCCGCAAACCGGTGCCGGCGCACGGCACGACTGCCGTGGAATTCACGGCCACTCCGGGGCGGCATGAATTCACCTGCGGCATGGGCATGCTGCACGGCTCCATCATCGGCAAGTAGCGGCCATGGCAGAACGCGTCACCCTACCAGTCGAAGGCATGACCTGCGCGGCGTGCCAGGCCAACGTGCAGCGGGCGCTCACCGCAACACCCGGGGTCGAGAAGGCTGCGGTCAACCTGATGATGCATCAGGCAACGATTCACTACGACCCCGCCGCCACCAATCCGGCCAAGCTCGTGTCCGCGATCAACGATACCGGTTACGTCTCGCGGTTACCCTCCGCCGAACCGGCATCTACCATCGTCGAAGACGACGCGCGTGAAGCGGCGCAGGCACGTGAGTACGGCACGCTGCGTAACCGCGCCTTGCTCAGCCTGGCGATCGGGGCGCTCGCGATGGCCGCGTCGATGCCGCTGATGAGCGGCGGCGGCCACCATCCCAGCGACCCGGTGATTGCGTGGTCGATGGAGACCCTCGATCCGTTGATTCGCGGCGCCGCCCCGTGGCTCTATGCGATCGATCCCAACGCGCTGTCGCTGGCGCTGCTGACAGCGACCGTCGCGGTCATGGGTTGGGCGGGACGGCACTTCTACGTGCGTGCGTGGAAAGGGCTGCGGCACCGGACCGCCGACATGAACACGTTGATCGCGATCGGCACGGCGGCCGCGTTCGCCTACTCCGTCGTCGCCACACTGGCGCCGTCGCTGTTCGTCGCTGGCGACGCGCGGCCCGATGTCTATTACGAAGCGATCATCATCATCATCGCGCTGGTGCTGCTCGGCAACGCGATGGAGGCGCGCGCGAAGCGCAACACGACGCGGGCGCTGCGGCAGCTCGCCAAGCTGCAGCCATCCACCGCCCGCGTGCGGCGAGACGGACACGATGTGGACGTCGCCATTGCCGACGTCCGGTCGGGGGACCTGATCGTCGTCCGTCCCGGCGAGCGCATCCCCGTGGACGGCGTGGTGCAGCGCGGCGCCGGCGCCGTCGACGAATCGATGCTCACCGGCGAATCGTTACCGGTGGAAAAACAGCCTGGCGATCGCGTGATCGGCGCCACCATCAATACGTCGGGCTCTCTCGAGATCGAAGCGACCAGCGTCGGCGCTGCCAGCGTGCTGGCGCGCATCGTCCAGTTGATGAAAGACGCGCAGGGATCGCAGGCGCCGATTCAGCGTCTGGCCGATCGCATTTCGTCGATATTCGTGCCCACCGTACTGTCGATCGCTGTCGCGACGTTCGCACTGTGGATGATCGTTCCCGATGCGCCGTCATTCGCGCAGGCGCTGACTGCGGCCGTTGCGGTGTTGATCATTGCCTGTCCCTGTGCGATGGGTCTGGCAGTGCCGACGGCCGTGATGGTGGCCAGCGGGCGCGGCGCAGCCGCCGGCGTGCTGATCAAGGGCGGCGAACCCCTCGAGCGGCTGGCGGGCGTCGACACCATCGTCTTCGACAAAACAGGCACCCTCACGGAGGGCCGGCCGACGGTAGTGGACGTGTGGACTGCGGACGGGCGCGATCGGAACGAGATCGTGCGGCTGGTCGCTACGGTCGAGGCCGCCTCGGAACACCCGCTCGCCAAAGCGATCGTCGGCTACGCGTCGGCGCTGCCAGCCGCTGCGACGGCGATCCGCAGCAGCGTGAGCATCGAGGCCATCGCGGGCAAGGGCGTCACCGCCGCCGTCGACGGGCAGCAGGTTCGCGTCGGTACGGACGCGTTTTTGACGGAGGCCGGCGTCGATACGGCGGCGGTCCGCGACGTCATCGCGGGATGGGCAGCAGATGCGCGCACCGTCGTCCTGGCGGCGGTCGACGGACGACTCGCTGCCGCATTCGCGATTGCCGATACGCTGCGCGCCAACGCGCCGGCGGTGATTGCGTCGTTGCAGCGGCGCGGACTGCGCGTCGTCATGTTGAGCGGCGATCGACGGCCCACCGCGGAAGCAGTGGCCCGGCAGGCCGGTGTCACCGAGGTGATCGCCGAGGTGCTTCCGGACGGCAAGGTCGACGCGATTCGATCGCTGAAACACGGCGATCGCACCGTCGCCATGGTTGGGGATGGGCTCAACGATGCCCCTGCACTCGCGCAGGCGGACGTCGGCATCGCGATGGCATCGGGCACGGACATCGCCGGCGAGGCGGCGTCGGTCACGCTGATGCGCAACGATCTCGCCGGCGTCGAACACGCCATCGTCCTGTCGCGGAAGACAATGCGGACGATGAAGCAGAACCTGTTCTGGGCGTTCGTCTACAACGTCGTTGGCATTCCGATCGCGGCCGGCGTGCTGTATCCGGCGTTCGGCATTCTGCTCAGCCCGATCCTGGCCAGCGCGGCGATGGCCTTCAGCTCGGTCAGCGTGGTGTCGAACAGCCTTCGGCTTCGAGGAGCATCGTTATCGTGAAGAGCCATCACCACGCGGACGCCGTCGATCCGACGATCAAGGCGGCAAACCTGAAGCGGCTGCGGCGGATCGAGGGACAGATCCGCGGCTTGCAGCGAATGGTGGAAGAAGATCGTTATTGCCCGGACATCATCACGCAAATCGCGTCCGCGCAAGAGGCGCTGCGCGCGGTGGGCCGGCAGCTGTTGCGCAATCATCTGAAGCATTGCGCGACGACGGCGATCAAGAAGGGTCCGGACGAGGCTGACCGGACCTACGACGAGCTCCTCGAGCTGATTACTTCAATAAGTCGATAGCCGTCACGAAGCGCGGCTCGATGTCGACGGGCACCGAGGTCAGCCTGTCGAGCACGGCTTTGGTTGGCGGGCGAATGTTGCCGAGGGTGTCGATCAGCTGCCTGGCCTTCGCGTAGCTGCCTTCTGCCTGCAGGGTCATGATCTCGCGCGTCAACCCGGCGACCGCATCGCGGATTTTCGCGGCATCGACGGTAAAAGTGCCGTCGCCATTGACCGTGAAGGCGCCTTTGTCGAGGAGGTAATTGAGCTGAATCGCCTGGCCACGCCCGTGCGCTTCATTCACGCCAAACCGCAACGAGCGGAACGCCGAAGCGAGGAACGTCGTGTACATCGTGCGCTCGAATGACTTGTCGAGTTGACCTTTGTCGACCAGGTATTGCAGCGCGAACAGGCCGGAGATATCGGCCTTGGCTTCCTCGATCGCGCTATAGGTGTCCTTCAGCTCCTGGCGGACCGTCGTGGTTCTGCCGTTAACCGTGATGTCGTGCGGGCCAAGGCCGTGCATCAGCTCGTGCATCAGGATGTGCGTGAAGAACGCGTCGAACGCCACGTTGGCCTGATCGCCCGGCGACAGTGCGACCTTCGAAATCGGCATCAGCACCTTCTCGAACTTCGCCTGCTGATTGTTCTTCAGCATCACGCGCTTGCTGCCCTTCTCGCGGATCACACGCTCGTCGTTGGGCAAGTTGAAGGCGGCGGTCTGGACGCCGCGATTGGCGTCGCCGGCGGAAAACACGGTGTTGACGACGGCGATCGGCGCCAGCGCGCCAAGTGCTGGATTGCGGTACTTGGGATCGATCGGCAGGTTGTTCTCGATATCCTGCAGCGCGCCGGCGAAGCGCTGCAGCTTCTCCGATTCGGTGCGGTCCTTCACCGTGATAAAGGCTTCAAACGCCGCCTTGTAGTTGAACCACTCGTCTTCGTATACCTCGTAGGGCCCGATGGTCGGCTCGATCGACGCATCGAGCTCCATCCACTTCACGTCGCTGTCGTAATAATCGTTCGACGCGAACGCGGCGGCTCGCGATTCGAGAAACGCCTTCAACGTCGGCTGCGCGGTCGACGCGGCGGCGGCGCGCAGGTGCTGCGCGGCGATGGCCAGCTCGCCCTGGTATTCGGTGCTGTACGGCACCGTCATGAACCTGCCATCCGGCGCGCGGCGAATCGTC
Source organism: Vicinamibacterales bacterium (assembly GCA_035626435.1). Lineage (GTDB taxonomy): Bacteria > Acidobacteriota > Vicinamibacteria > Vicinamibacterales > UBA2999 > 12-FULL-67-14b. Next base: position 15,397 of record DASPNQ010000168.1, on the reverse strand, counting down.
CAGAAAAATCCGGTCGCCTTCGCCTTCTCGGGACCGCTCAATCCGTTGATCCACGCTTCGACTTCGGCCTTGGTCGCCCCGTCCGGATAGTAATTGGCCGATGGCGGCTTCTCCGGAGCACCGGGCACGAACGGCTTGTTGTGATCGAGGCGCGCCCAGGGGCCCTTGTTGATCAGGAACTCGTGCAACCGAGCCTTGCCCAACGGCGACTCGTCACGCAGCAGGCTGTGGAGCATCGCCGCGTTACCCGCCCAAACCTGCTCGAGGAACAGCGCGTCCATGACTTGCGCGGCGCGCACCATGTGCGCCAGCGCCTCGCGCTCGTTCGCCGGCAACGCCGTGATGTCGGCGCTGAGGTCGGTCGGAGCAAAGCGCGCCGACTGCGCCTGTAAATCCGCTGTTGCCTTGTCGACCGGCGCTGCCGGCGCCGCCGGCGGCGGGGTCGACGGCGCCTGCGCGCGGCAGGCGGCAGCAAGTGTGGCGATCAACGACGACGTGGCTACGGCCATAACGAATCGCTGCATGAGAGGGTTCCCGCCAAGACTGCCTTTTCGACGATCATCACCCGCCAACCGCCATCACTCCCCGACCAGCTTCGTGTCGCGACGGGCATCGAGCCGAGGCCCTTCGCCGGAATCAATGGACGCCGGACGAACCGTGGAGCATCGACGGTTCCGCGCCCAGGCGGCGGATAGCCGTCTCCCACATCTTTTCCGAATCGGTTTCGAAGATCAGGTCGGGCTGCACCGGCGCCAGCAGCCAACCGCCCTGCGCGAGCTCGACGTCCAACTGGCCGCCGCCCCAGCCCGAGTAGCCGACCACGAGACGCACCCGCGCGTCGGGTGGCGACTCGAGCGTCTGGCGGACCAGCGCCGGCGCGGCGGACAGATAGACGCCCTTGGCGACTTCCAGCGCTTCGGGATCGAGATCCTCTCGAGCCGTCAGAATCCAGGCGCGCGTCGGCTCGACCGGGCCGCCGGTATAGAGGTGCATCTTCGGATGAATGTTGAGCGGCTCGTCGGCGCTGACGATCGACACCGCAGGTTCGTCCATACGGCGGTTCAGCACCAGCCCGAACGCGCCTTCCGCGGTGTACTCGGCGAGCAGAACGACGGTCTTTGAAAAGTTGGGGTCGACCATCTGCGGCATGGACACCAGCAGCACGGGGGCGAGGGACTCGTTCGCCATTGGATCGATACTATCAGCCTTCGGTCTTCGGCTTCAGCCTTCGCTCGTCCGCCGTCGGCACCAGCGCGGCCTGAAGCTTCAGTTTCACTTCTTCTGGCAGTGGCGCCGCCTGGCGCGCCGAGGTCTCGAAACACACCTCCACCGTTTTCTGCGTCGCGCAGTGCCGCATGGAGTCGCTTTCGTACATTCGCATCTCGTAGCTGAAGCTCTTCTGGCCGACCCGTGTGATCGCGCCGGTCACCAGCGTCAGTTGACCGGCCACCAACTCATGATGAAAATCGATCGTCAGGGTCGCGACCACACTGCCCAGACCCTGTGCCTTGAGGTCGCGCAGGGACACGCCGACCTTCCCAAACATGTGCCAGCCCGCGTCGTCGAAAAATGACGCGTAGTGCCGGACGTTCATGTGGCCGTAGGCGTCGCAATGCGCGGGCATCACGACACCGCGGGTCAGCTCGTGCCACGACATCGCCATCAGCCCTTTGCTTTGAAGCCGTCGTAGCGCGCTTTCGTTTGCTCGTCGGGCGGATACAGGCCAGGAAGCGGGACGCCGCGTTCCACTTCCTGCACGATCCAGCCTTCGAATTTTTCCTGCTCAACGCCGGCAGCCGTCACTTCGTCAACCATGGCGGAGGGAATGACGACGGCGCCGTCGTGATCCGCCACGATCACATCGTCTGGAAAGACGGCCACCCCGCCACAGCCGATGGGTTGCTGCCAGTCGACGAAGGTCAGGCCGGCGACTGAGGGCGGCGCCGCGACGCCCGCGGCCCATACCGGGAGGCCGGTGGCGAGTACGCCGGCCACGTCGCGTACGACGCCGTCGCTGACGAGCGCGGCCACGCCACGCTTGGCCATGCGGCCGCAGAGGATGTCGCCCCAGAATCCGGCATCTTTACATCCATTCGCGTCGACGACCGCGATGCACCCGGCCGGCATTGCCTCGATGGCAGCGCGCGTGGACTTCGGCGAGCTCCATGATGCGGGTGTTGCCAGATCTTCCCGCGCGGGAATGAAGCGGACCGTAAAGGCGCGTCCCGCGACGCGACGGCTACCCGGGGCGAGCGGAAACGCGCCGCGGATCCAGACGTTGCGAAGACCCTTTTTCAGAAGGATGGTGGTCAGCGTCGCCGTCGTGACGCCGGCGACTGCGCTCAGTGACATCGCACGAGTCTATTGCAGAATCGCCGGGACGAGTCCTGCACCGCGGCGCGGGACGACTATCGCATCGACCAGCTGACGAAAAACATCACGGCAAATACCGCTGGACCAAGCGCCGCGTGCTTGTCCCTGTTGAACCTGGTGCCGGCGACGGTCAACACGATGGCGCCGGTCGCGAGCATCAGCGCGCCGGGCCACTCCTCGCCAAACGCCGCCTGCGCGCCGGCGTGCAACATGCGGTAACACAGTGATCCGAGCACGGCGGGGCCAAGCCAGATGCCGGCACGCAACAATTCTTCGAGCTGATGAACCATCGACCGATTTGCGGGAACGGCACTATCGTAGCTCATCAGGCAGCCGCCGCGCTATCGCGGTTACGGCTAGGGGCCCGCCAGTTGACGGCGCGCCCACGCGACGGCGTCGGCGACTGCCGGCGTGTCGCTGCTTCGAGCCGCGTTTTTCAACCCGCGACCGGGGCGATCGAGTGCCGCGGCGAGATCGCGATTGCCGCTGTTGCCGATCACGATGGCAAGGTTCCTCCGCAGCCGCGACAGCGGCACGAACGTCATCGCGCTGTCCTTGATGATTTCGTGAATTTCATCGTCGGTCCGTTGCCACAGCTCCGCAGCGGACAACCCGTCGCGAATCGGCCCTCGCCACGCCTCGTCGTTGCTCGTCGATGAGGCGAGATTCCACGGACAGACATCCTGGCAAATGTCGCAGCCCCACGCGTGCCGGCCGATCAGCGGACGCTGCTGCTCCGGGATCTCGCGCTTGGTTTCGATCGTCAGATACGAGATGCATTTCGTGGCGTCGAGCTCGCGATCGTCGACAAGGGCGCCGGTCGGACATGCATCGATGCAAAGAGTGCAGGCGCCGCACTGATCGAGTGCCGGGGTGTCGGGTTGCAACGGCAGGCTGATCGCGATCCCCGCCAGGAACATCCACGAACCGAGCTCAGGGCTGATCACGCAGGTGTTCTTGCCGATCCACCCAAGGCCGGCGTGATAGGCATAGACGCGTTCCTGCACGGGATGCTTGTCGCAGAAAATCGTGGCGTCGAACGGCTCCGATACCGCTTCGCGCATCCATGCCAGCAGCCGCTCGAGCCGCTCGTAGAGGACGACGTGATAATCCTGACCTCGGGCGTAGCGGGCGACGCGAATCGTGTCGCGGCCGGGGGCTCGATCCCAGCCGCGCCGCTCGGTGTTGTAGATCGTGCCGGTGACGATGACCGACCTGGCCGATGGCAGCAGCTTGCGGATATCGGCGCGCGTCGGCGCCGACTTTTCCATGTAGGTCATCTCGCCGGCATAGCCGTGCGCGAGCCAGCCGCGGAGAAACTGCAGCTCCGCGAAATCGCCGACCGGTGAGATGCCGCACACGTCGCACCCGAGGTCGAGCGCGCGGCGCTTGATGTCGCTCGTACTCAACATACCCACACCCGCGGTCATCACACGGATCGGGTGTGTCTCAACCCGCTGCCGTGCGGCGCTGCCGCAGACGGCAGGTCATTGTGATTTCCTGACCAACTGCCGCAACACGTACGGCAGGATGCCGCCGTTGGAGTACGCGATCAATTCTTCCGGCGTGTCAATGCGGGCCAGGACGGTAAACGTCTTGGTCGACCCGTCTTCGGCGCGCGCCGAGACGGTGATCTCGCCACGCGGCGTCAATGCGGCGCCGGCGCCGATCAGCGAGAACAACTCGCGTCCGGTCAATCCGACCGTGGTCGCGCTCTGCCCTGCTTTGAACTGCAGCGGCAGCACGCCCATGTTGACGAGGTTGCTTCGATGGATGCGCTCGAAGCTCTCGGCAATGACCGCCTTCACGCCGAGCAGCATCGTGCCTTTGGCCGCCCAGTCTCGAGACGACCCGGACCCGTATTCCTTGCCCGCGATGATCACGAGCGGCACGCGCTCTTCCTGATATTTGATCGCGGCGTCGTAGATCGGCATGACCTCGCCGCCCGGCAGGTAGGCGGTGACGCCGCCCTCGACGCCGGGCACCATCAGGTTCTTGATGCGGGTGTTCGCGAACGTGCCCCGCATCATGACTTCATGGTTGCCGCGCCGCGCGCCGTACGAATTGAAATCCTTCGGCTCGACACCGTGCGCAATCAGGTACTTGCCCGCGGGACTGTTGGCCTTGATGTTGCCGGCCGGAGAAATGTGGTCGGTGGTGATGCTGTCGCCGAGCACGGCGAGCGCGCGGGCGTCGATCAAATCAGACGGCGGCGCCGGGGTCATCGACAACCCTTCGAGGAAAGGCGGCTTGCGTATGTAGGTCGACGCGCCTTCCCACAAGAACCGGTCGCCGGTGGGAACCGGCAGGTTCTGCCAGCGCACGTCGCCTTCGAAGACGCTCGCATATTGCTCGCGGAACGCTTCGGCGGTCACGCTGTGCAGCATCGCCTGCATGATTTCCATCTGGGTCGGCCAGATGTCTTTCAGATAGACCGCGGTGCCATCCGAGCCCGTGCCAATCGGTTCTTTCACGAGATCGATGTTCATCGAACCGGCCAGCGCGTAGGCGACGACCAGCGGCGGCGACGCCAGATAGTTGGCGCGCACGTCCTGCTGGATGCGACCTTCGAAATTGCGATTGCCGCTCAGCACGGATGCGACGACCAGGCCGCGTTCATTAATCTCCGCCGAGATGTCATCCGGCAACGGCCCGCTGTTGCCGATGCAGGTGGTACAGCCGTAGCCGACGAGATTAAAGCCCAGCTGATCGAGATACCGGTCGAGGCCCGATTTCTTGAGATAGTCGGTGACGACCTTCGAGCCCGGCGCCAGGCTGGTCTTGACCCAGGGCTTGCGTGTCAGCCCCCGTTCCACGGCTTTCTTCGCGACCAGGCCCGCGCCGATCATCACGCTGGGGTTCGAGGTGTTGGTGCAGCTCGTGATCGCGGCGATCACTACCGACCCCTCTTGCAACTGTGTCGCGGTCGCGACCGCAGTGCCGCCAGCGGCCGGCTGAGTCTTGACCCCCTTCTTCAGTTCCGCGAGCGCAGCGGCAAAGGACGCCTTCGCCTTGCCGAGCGGCACACGATCCTGCGGACGACGCGGTCCGGCCAGGCTCGGCTCCACCGTCGACAGGTCCAGCTCCATCGTCTCGCTATAGGTCGCCTCGGGCGCATCGGGTGTCCGGAACAGTCCCTGGGCCTTGGCGTACGCTTCGACCAGCGCGATCTGCGCGGCGTCGCGGCCGGTGAGGCGCAGGTATTCGAGCGTCATGTCGTCGATCGGGAAAATCGCGACGGTGGCACCGTACTCCGGGCACATGTTGCCGAGCGTCACGCGATCGGCAATCGTCAGATGCGCGAGACCGGGACCGAAGAATTCGACGAACTTGCCGACCACGCCGTGCTTGCGCAGCGCCTCGGTGATCGTCAGCACCAGATCCGTCGCGGTCGATCCTTCGGGCAGCTTCCCCTTCAACCGGTAACCAAGCACCGGCGGGATCAACATCGAGCTCGGTTGACCGAGCATCGCCGCTTCCGCCTCGATGCCACCGACGCCCCACCCGACGACGCCGAGACCGTTCACCATCGTGGTGTGTGAATCGGTGCCGAACACCGTATCCGGATACGCAATCGCGCCGCCGTCCGTCTCTTCACGGCACACCACGCGCGCCAGATACTCGATGTTGACCTGATGGACGATGCCGGTTTCGGGGGGGACGACGCGGAAGTTCCGAAACGCGGTCTGTCCCCACCGCAGGAATACATAGCGTTCGCGATTGCGGTAGTACTCGAGGTCGCCATTGAGCGCCAGCGCGTCGGTCGTGCCGAAATGATCGACCTGGACCGAGTGATCGATGACCAGCTCGACGGGCTGCAACGGGTTGACCTTCTGCGGGTCACCGCCCAGCGCGACGATGCCGTCACGCATCGCGGCGAGATCGACCACGCACGGTACGCCCGTGAAATCCTGCAACAGCACGCGCGCCGGCATGAACGAAATTTCTTTTTCGCCGATCTTCGGCGTCCACGACGCGAGCGCGCGGATGTCGGCGTCTTTGACGAACGCGCCGTCTTCGCGGCGCAGCAGGTTTTCGAGGAGGATTTTCAGCGAGAACGGCAGCGTGCCGACGGCGGGAAACTGCTGTTCGAGCGCCGGGATGCTGTAAATGGTGACGGTATCACCGCCGGTGCTCAACGACGTGCGGGTCTTGAAGGTATCAAGGCTGGCCATAGGAAACTTTGATTCTATCAAGGAACTCGCGGACGACCGGGGCCGCATCGAGCCAGGGCTCAGAGTCCGAGGAATAGCGCGAGCGCGAGTGAGGGGTAGGTGCGCAGTTTGTTCTCGAAGTCGATGCCGCGATGACGGACGTTGAGGCGCACGTCACCGCGCAGGCCAAGCGCCATCGATGAGCGCCCGCCGCCCATCAGCCAGTACCGCGCGCCGCCGCCGGCGTAATAGAGTTGCCCCGTCTCAGCGAGCGTCCGCTCCTCATGCAATTGACGCAGGAAGCCGCCGCCGGCCGACACGAACGGCGCAACTCTGCCGACAGTCATCGGCAACTGCCACGACACGCCGCCTTCGAACAGGTACTGCTTGACGTCTTCGCCAAACAGATCCTGCGCCGGCGCCTCGGCGTCGCCGGAAATCGCGACACCGATCCGGGCGTTGCCGAGCGCGGCGGCGCCTTCGACCGCGATCCGGCGGGTCACGGCAAAGCCAATGCGTACTTCGTGCGTGGTGGCTCGCTTCATCCGTGATTCGGCGAGAAAGTACGGAAACGGTGGCGGCAAGGCGCCGGGGCCATTGCCGCGCAGCTCGGCGGCCGCCACACCAACGTCGTAGCCGCCGGACGTGGCGACGCCGACATTCACATTGAGATGATGCCGCCGCAGACCGACGTCCTGCGCCGCTGCTGCCCTCGCGGAGACGACCAGCAGCAGTGCCGTCAACAGCCGTGTCACTTGGGCAGAACCTTGATCTCGATCGGGTTCGACGATCCGCCTCGTGGCGCGATCACCATCCTCGGCGCGTAGGTCACGCGGAAGTCCGTGTCGATCGGAGTCGGAAAGAAGCTGTCGACCTCGGCGTCGTCAATCGGTTCGACGCGCAAGATATATGGTCCTGGCGGCAGACGCGCGATCACGAATCCGCCGTCGTTCGACAGCGTGAACCCGCCGATCAATGCGCGGGTCTCCGGATTGAAGGCGACGACGTGCGCGCCGTTGACGCCGCGGCCGTTCTTGGTAATGCGCCCGACAATGCCGCCGGTCTCGGTCAGGGTGGCGTCGGCCGGGTACAAGTCGGAAAACCCCGCGATGTCGTCCGGCTGCAACCGGCGATCCGCGATCGCGCCCGCACTGAGCGCAATCGGGAACATCACCGCGCCGGTGCCGATTACCCGCCGGGTATTGCCATTGCGCTCCGTCTCGCCAATCGCCGAATGGCCGAGGCCGAGCAGGTGCCCGAGCTCATGCAGCACCACCGATTGCAGGTCGACGCGGTCCGGCTGCCCGTCCGCGGCGACCGAAAAGGGAAACCGGCTGTTGAAGAAGATGTCCGCTTCGACGATATGGCCGGTTGTCGAATCGACCATGAAGCTGGTCGCGCCCAGCACGCGATCCAGGTCGGGGCGATCGATAAAGCCGATCGTCGTGCGGCCGTCGATGCCCTCCGCCGGCGCGGTGGTCAGTCCCTGGAAGGCGAACCGCATCCGCGCGGACGGAACGTTATGCCACTGCGTGATCGCGCGTTCGGCGGCCTGGTGCAGATCCTCGGCGCCGAGGCCGCCGCCGCTGCGATTCGACACGAAGTACGGAATCGGACCCGGTTGCGCCCACGTGGCATCGACGACGCGGCCGTTGATCGACGCGCCGAGCTTCAAGTACGCCTGCGGCGACGCCACGCTGCACGCGATCGCCAGCGCGATGAGCAGCAGTCGACGCGTCATCGGCGCGCGGCCGCTCGCACGGTGTGTTCGAACGTCGCCAGCGACACCGGCTTGCGTCGTGGATCGCCGCGAACGATGCGGCCAGCCGTCGCGACAACCGGCGGCACGACGAGAGGGTCGCCGCTCGCGGCGTCGCGGTGGACGCGATAGATCCCTTGCGTCAGTCCAGTCGTGACCGGCAGCCGCGCCCCCCTGGATGTCAGGAAGACAACGGCATGATCGCCGGGTACGAATACCGGCGAGCCTGGAATGATGTTGATGTAACGGCCCACCTGTCCGCCGGGTACGGTAAAGGCAATTGTCTCCCCCGCCTCGCCCTTCATACCGCGCAGCACCGTGACCGACACGACGCTTTCGATGAACCGCCGATCGCTCGTCCACTGTGCGCGCACATCGACGACACGGCCGTAGACGACGATCGAAGATTCCTCGACGAGCTGTTCGAAACTGAGTGGCAGAAACGTAGTTGCGCTCGGCGCAGCGGAGGCGAGGACGGCCAGCAGGACGATCAGTGCGTTACGGCGCATCCTTCGAGTGTATGACATCGAGGACGGCGTCAGCGGCGCGATCGCTCGCGCCAGAACCGCCGAGCTTGAGCCGTACCGTGTCGAGCGCAGCGCTCATCGCCGCGCGATAGGCGGCGTCCGTGATCAATCGGACGGCTTCATCCGCGACGGCCTCCGCCGTGCACGCGTCCTGGATCAATTCGACGACGATGCGGCGGCCCGCGATCAGGTTGACCATCGCATACATGTCAACCAGCGCCAGCGGTTTACCGAGACGATAGGTCATCGGCGACAGCTTGTAGAGGACGACCATCGGCTTGCCGTACAATGCCGTCTGCACCGTCGCCGTTCCCGATGCCGTGACCACCGCATCGCTCGCATTCAACACGTCATCGGTCTGACCGTCGACGATGCGCAACGCCACGGCGCTGAGGCCCAAGCTCTCGAACAGGGCATCGTCCAGATTCGGCGCCCGCGCCACGACGAACTGCGCGTCCGGCACCCGTTCGAGGATCCGCGGAATCGCGCCCGCGATGACCGGCGCGATGCGCTCGAGCTCGTTGGTCCGGCTGCCCGGCAGCAGCCCGATCACGGGCTTCCCCGGATCGAGTGTGAGTTGCCGCAGGAACTGCTCGCGGGGCTGCCGTGGCCGTGCCAGATCGATCAACGGGTGCCCCACGAAACGGACGTCGATACCCTCGCGCCGGTAGATTGCCTCCTCGAACGGGAAGATCGGCAACACCCGATCGACGTGGCGGCGCATCGTCTTGATGCGGCCGGCCCGCCAGGCCCACAACTGCGGGCTGACGTAGTAGATCACCGGGATGCCAAGACGCTTGATGCGGCTCATCAACCGGAAATTGAAATCCGGATAGTCGATCAGGACGAGCGCGGCCGGACGTTGATCGCGGGCGGCGCGGACCAGGCGTGTGAGTGTTCGAAACGATCGCGGGATGACCTTGAGGGCCTCGGTGAGCCCGGTTACCGACAGCCCGTGGAAGTCCTCGATCAGGCGGCCACCGGCCGCGGCGAAGCGTTCACCACCGAGGCCAAACACGTCGATGTCCGGTTGGCGGCGGCGCAGCGCCTCGACGAGCGCCGCGGCGTAGAGATCGCCGGACGGCTCGCCGCAGGACAACAGGATGCGCGTCACCCGCCTACGTCCGCACGAGTCTTCAGCGAACGTCGGCGCGGGCCGCCGGTTTCAGGAAATCCGCGGCGAGCAGGTCGACGCGCTCGATGGGAATGCGCTCGAACGTGCCAAAGCCGACGCCTTTCAAGTCGTTGACGAAGCGATCGGCGTCGCCAACCAACACCACCGACAACTGAGACGGACGAATGAACCATCGCGCGACGCGTTGGATTTCGTCGGGGGTCACGCGCAGCACACGCTCGCGGTAACGCGGCAGGTCCTCGACCGGCAGCTCGTAGAACAATTGATTGAGGACTTGCGTGGCAATCGCATCCGGCACTTCGATGGTCAGCGGGAAGTGTCCGACCATGTAATCCTGCGCGCCTTCGAGCTCGCTGTCGTTGACGCGCTCGCGCTGCAGGCGCGTGAACTCGTCGACCATGACGCGCAACGCTTCCGCGGTGTTGGCGGTCTGGGTGTCCGTCTCGGCGATGACGGCGCCCGCCCACTTGTAGGTATCGAGATCCGCCGACGCGCCGTAGGTCAGCTGCTTCTGCGAACGCAACACCTGCTGCAGGCGATTGGCGCCTTCGCCGCCGAGGATCTTCACCGCCTGGTGGATCGCCTCGTAATCGTTGTGTTTGCGTGGGATCGCGATGTGGCCGACGCGAATTTCCGTCTGCACCGCGTCCTTCTTGTCGATGACGATGACGCGGCGTGTGGCGTCCGGCGGCTCGGTGACCTGCATCGCCGGCACCTCGCCTGGCTTCCACGACGCAAAGTATTTCTCGAGGCCCGCCATCGCATCGTCGGGCGTGATGTCGCCGACGACCGCGATCAACGCGTTGTTCGGAACGAAGTACTTCCGATGAAAGTCGACGAGATCGTTGCGCGTCAGCCCGGTCAGCGATTCCGCGGTGCCCGCACCGGGCAGGCCGTAGGGATGGAAGCCGTAGATCAGCCGGTTGATGATCCGGTCGGCGACGGATTCAGGATCTTCGGCCGACACTTTCAACGCCGACAGCGCCTGCTGCTTCTGTCGATCGATCTCTTCCTGGGCGAACGTCGGCTGCTGGACCACGCTCGACAACAGGTCGAGGGCGACGTGATAGCTGTCTTTCATCACGACCGCGTTGATGAAACTCAGGTCCGTGCCCGCGCCGGTGTTGAGCGCCCCGCCGATGAAGTCGATTTCGTCGGCGATCTGTTCGGCGGTGCGCCTGCCGGCGCCCTGATCGAGCAACGTCGCCGTCATCATCGCCAGGCCGTGCTTGCCCTTTGGATCCTGAGCCGCGCCGGCGCGCACCAGCAGACGCACGCTGATTGCCGGCTGCTCGTTCTGGCTGACCAGCACCACCTGCATGCCGTTGGCGAGCTTGCGCAGTTCGTACGGCGGGAACGTGACCGGCCGGGGCGGCAGCGGCGGCGGCGGGTTCTGGCGAGGCCAGTCGACGCGGCTTTGCGCGTCCGACCGGACGCGGCCCTCGCCGCGGCTCGCGCCGCCCGGACGCAACAGTTCGGGGTTGGCGGCGACGATCCCGGTGAGGGCGCCAAAGAAGCCAAGCGTGACGATGGCTTTGATGGTCACTGGCGTGCTCCGCCGCGCGGCATTACGCGCATGATCATCCGGCCTTCGGGCACGAAGTACTTTCGCGCCACCCGCTTGACATCGTCCTGCGAGACGGCCAGGAAGGTGTCGAATTCCCCGTCGGCGGTCGCCATGTCTTTCTGAATCACTTCCGCGTGACCGAGCTGCGACGCCTTCTCTTTGATCGACAACCGGCTGAGGATGTAATCGCGCGCGAACTGGTTCTTGGCGCGCTGCAGCTCGCGTTCGGTAATCCCGTCTTTCAACTTGTCGAACTCCGCGACCAGCGCCTTCTCGACTTCGTCGGGGGACTTGCCGGGATTCACGAGTGCCACCGCCGAGAAGATGCCGGGCTGTTCGAGAAAACTGCTGCTGCCGAAGGCGGTCAACGCCAAGCCGGTCTCATATACGAGCTTGCGATAGATCCGCGCGGTGTTGCCATCCGACAGGGTCTTCGACATCACGAACATCGGATACGAATCGGGATGGCCGTTGTAGGGCACCTGATAGGTCACGACCACGGCCGGCAGCGGCCACGGCTGCTCGACCGTGACGCGCCGTTCCTTGGTGTGCTGAGGCTCCTGCGGGATGTCGCGCGGCACCGGCTTGGCTGCCTTCGGCACCTGACCGAAGTGCCGGTTCACTAATTCGATGGCGGTATCGGTGTCGAAGTCGCCGACGATCATCAACGTCGCATTCTCTGGGACGTAGTAGGTGCTGTAGAACTCGCGGACGTCGGCGATGGTCGCGGCGTTCAAGTCCGTCATGCTGCCAATCACCGGGTGCTTATAGGGATGGACGTCGTAGGCGTGGAAGCTGATGAGCTCGTTCAGCAATCCGTAGGGCGGATTCTCGATGCGCATCCGGCGCTCTTCTTTGACCACTTCGCGTTCGGCGACAAAGGTTTTCTCGTCGATGCGCAGCGACGCCATGCGGTCGGCTTCCATCCACAACACCAGCGGCAGGTACTGCGCCGGTATCGTCTGCCAGAACACCGTGGTGTCTTCGTTGGTGTAGGCGTTGGCCTGGCCGCCGACCGACGCCACGATCGAGGTGTGCTGTTCGGGCTCGACATTGCGCGAGCCCTTGAACATCATGTGCTCGAAGAAGTGCGCGAACCCGGTGCGGCCCGGACGCTCGTTCTTCGAGCCGACGTGATACCACAGCTCGACGTGGACGATCGGCGTCGATTTGTCCTGGTGCAGAATCACCACCAGGCCGTTCGGCAGCACCAGCCGCTGATATTGGAGCTTCGGCGGCCGCACCGCTGCCTGCAGCGGCACGTACCACACCGCCAGTGCGCCGGCGACCAGCGCCAATAACAGGATCGAGAGCTTTTTCATTTCTCCTCGAGCTTCCTCAAACGTTCTTCGAGCGCCCGCAGCTGCTTGCGCATGTCGGGCAGCCTTCTGAACACGGCCGACGAGCGGCGCCACTCGCCGTTGTCGATCGCCGGATAGCCGGACACGAACGCATCGGCGTCCACCGAATTGGTGATGCCTGACTGGCCGACGGCCTTGGCCCGATCGCCGATGGTCAAATGGCCGCCGACACCGACCTGGCCGCCGAACACCACGTGATCGCCGACGACGGTGCTGCCGGCGATGCCGACCTGCGCCGCGAGCAGGACGTGCCGCCCCAACACCACACCGTGGCCGATTTGGACCAGGTTGTCGATCTTCGTCCCCGTCTTGATCCGCGTCTCGCCCACCGCCGGGCGATCGATGGTCGTATTCGCGCCAATCTCGACGTCGTCTTCGATCACCACGGGCGCGGTCTGCGGAATCTTCTCGTGCGACCCATCAGGCCGCTGCGCAAAGCCGTAGCCGTCGCTGCCGATCACCGCGCCATTCTGGATGACGACGCGGTCGCCCACCGTGCAGCGCTCGCGGATCGATACGTTGGCATGCACGACGCAATCGGCACCGATCGTCGCACCCGCACCAATCACGGCGTTGGGATGCACCACGGTACGAGCGCCGACGCGCGCGCCCGCACCGATCACCACGAACGCGCCGATGCTGGCGGTGGGATCGACGTGCGCGGCGGGATCGATCGACGTTAGCGCGTGCACGCCCGCCACCGGGGGCGCGGTCGGCGACAGCACCTGCGCTGCGCGCGCGAACGTCAGGTACGGCGACGCGCTTCTGATGACGGCACACGGCGCCGGAACCGCCTCGCCATTCATGATCACGGCGCTGGCGCGGGTACCGGCAAGCTTTGATGCGTACTTCGGGTTCGCCAGGAATGTGACATCGCCGGGTCCCGCCTCCTCGATCTTCGCTACACGGCGAACTTCGATGGCTGCGTCACCCTCGATCGGGCAATCCAAACGACGAGCCAGCTCTCCCAGCGTCATCGAATCGAGAATACCACTAGCGACCTTGCCATTCGTCCGCCGTTGACATCCGCGGCTGCGCGATGCGATGGCCGCGAAGGGCGCTATGTTGCCGCCGTCATTCGCTCGACGAACGTGGCCATCCGGGGCATGTGGAGCCGCACGGCGACGTCCCGAATAAGGCGATGCCGGGCTGCCGCATCGAGCGAAAAGGCTCGCCGCAGCTCGGTCAAGTCGGCGTCGGGCGCGACCGTCCACTGGATGGCATGTAACGCGCGCACCGCGCCCCGCCATGCCAGAAAGTGGCCAACGGCGGTGAACGTGAACAGGTAGCCGAGCACATTGGGGCCCGGCACGATCGCGACGGGCGTGACCGCGATCAACACCAGCGAGTGAAGGATGGTGCGGTTGCGATGACGATCGGCGTCGCGCTTCATGCTGGCGCGCATGATGGCCTCCGCGTCGGGGGTGGCGAGGTCGCCGGGCACGTGCAGAGTTGCCGCGGCGGCGCGCCGCAAGTGCCATAACAGCCGCTGTTCCGCCACGCGCTCGGCGATCCATCGCATGCTGCGCTTGTGGATCCTGCCGAGAAACGTCTTCGGTTCTTCGATGGATTTCTGGTGGCGCGCCTGTTCGGCTTCGTTGAGCTGCTCGTTGAAGCGCATCCGCAGCCGCGCGAAAAACCCCTGTCCCTCGACGGGTTCTTCGATGTCGTCCGCGTCGGGCGCTTCGTAGTAACACTCGAATCGATCGCGCCCGACCGGCACCAGATAGACGTCCATCACTATTTGGGACGTCGAATTCGACGCGGCGTTCGCGGTAGTTCAGTGGGCACCGCAGGCTTTCCGGCCTGTTCCCACGCGCCGGCGATCATCGCCGCCACGCCGGCGATCGATGTGTTCAACCGCCGCTCGAGCACCGGCAGCGTGCCCTTCGCGAACGCATCGAAATAGCCATCGTCATACACCTCGCGCCCGGTGGCCGCGGCCTTGTCCGCGTCGAGCACACTGGCGGCGTCGCGATAACTCGCCAGCAGCGTGTCGAACATGAAATCGCGCGGGTTCGTCACCGGGGCGATGGGTTGCGGCGCGATTCGCAGGTTCGCGCGCTGTCGATCGAACAGCTCCGCCTCCCACCGGCCGTGAACGCCGTCCTGGCCGGTGAGCTGCCCGTTGTAGTTGACAACGGCGTGCAGCGGCACATGGCCGTCTGAGACGTAATGGGTCATCACCGCCGCATAGAGGACGATATTGTCGAGCGCGTAACCCGGCGGATCGGTCCGCTTCAGCGATTCGAATTCGCGCTGCAACCGTCCGTAAAATTCAGCGGTCCGCCACGGCAACAGCCCCTGCTGGTGCACGTACTCCTTGCCGAATTTCTGGACGGCGGCCGCATAGTCTCTCGGCAGCGCGTCAAAGGGATATTTCCCGTAGGAGTCGTTGTCGAGATCGAGAAAATGGTGCGGCGGCTCCTCGTCCCACCCGACGGTGCGCCAGAGGTCGGGATCGATCGACCGCTCGACGATGAAGGCGCGGTGCTTCTCGAACAGCGGTCGCAGTTCGCCT
>DASPNQ010000167.1:0-7645 GCA_035626435.1 Vicinamibacterales bacterium | reverse complement strand
CGGGCAGCTTGTCGAACCCAAACTGACTGGCGGTCTTGAGGGCTCGGCGCAGGCCGACCGACCGTAGTAACTGGACCGCCGCTCGGTTGCTCGAAATGCGCAACGCGTCACGGAGCGTGTAGATCTCGAACTCGTCGGCGTGCGCATCGTCGGGTGTCCACAGCACATTGGCAGTGAGCATTTCGTCTTCGGGACCTTCGATGTAGTCGTCGGGTCCCCAACCGCTCTCCAGTGCCGCCGAATAGATGAACGGTTTGAACGCGGAACCGGGCTGGCGCTGCGCGCGCGTGGCGCGATTGAAGTTGCTGGCCGAGAAGTCGCGGCCGCCGACCATCGCGCGCACGTAGCCGTTCGACGGGTCGATCGCGACGAGTGCCGCCTGCAGCGGCTCGGTGATCACCCGCTTCTTGCCGAATGACTTTTCGATGTCGAGCACGCTCTGTTCGACGGCGGCATCCGCGGCCCGCTGCATCGCCGGGTCGATGGTCGTGTAGACCTGCAGGCCGCCCTCGGCGACGCGCTCGGCGCCAAAGCGCTCGACGAGCTCACGACGGACTTCGTCCTTGAAATATTGGCCGTACGGTTCCTCGGCGCGCAGGCCGTCATAGATGGCAATCGGCGTCTGCATCGCCGCGTCGTACTGCTCGCGCGTGATGGTCTTGCTGTCGAGCATCGCCTTCAGGACAATCGCCTGCCGCGATTCCGCCTTGTCGGGATGTTGAGACGGGTCGTAGCTCGATGGCGCCTTCAGCAGACCGGCCAGCAACGCGGCTTCGGCAAGATTCAGCTCCGACGCTTTCTTCCCAAAGTAGCCGCGCGCCGCGGCCTCCGCGCCATACAGGCCGTCGCCGAAATAAACCTTGTTCAAGTACAGCTCGAGGATCTCTTCTTTCGAAAACGCCTGCTCGAGGCGCGCCGCGAACAACAGCTCCTTCAGCTTGCGATGCAGCGTCTTTTCGCGGCCGACGCTCTGCCGCGCCAGCTGCTGCGTGATCGTACTGCCGCCCTGAACCGCCTCACCGGCGCGCATCACCGCAATGGCCGAGCCAGCGATGCGAATCGGATCGAAGCCGTCGTGTTCCCAAAAACGGCGATCCTCGATGGCAATGACCGCCTTGACCAGCTCAGGCGACATTTGCGACAAGGGCACCTCGATACGGTGCTCCTTGGCGATGGTGAAAACTTCGCGATCGGCTATGTCATAAAGAACATTGGCACTGGCCATCCGGCTGAATTCCCGAAGCTCGCGACGGGAAGGGATATGACCGAGTAAATCGGCGAGAAACCAGCCATAACCGATCAGAAACACGGCCGTAGCCGCGACAAACGCGCGGGCCGGCCATGTTCGGAGGAGCTGACGGATGAACGCCATGGCCGCTAGCAGTGCAACGGCCGTACCACGGCACCGCTGAGGTTACGGTGCGAGCAGTGGGACGGTTCGCGCCGGCACGCGCACGAACAATGTGGTCCCCTGCCCTCGTTTGGACTCGATTTGCACTTCGCCGTCGATCAGTGCCGCACGCTCGCGCATGCTCGCCAACCCCATGCCTTGGCCCGCGCGATTGGCCTGACCAACGTCAAAACCGGCGCCATCGTCCTCGACAATCACGATCACGTCGGTGCCTCGTCGCTCGAGCATGACGGAAACCTCGTGGGCGCGCGCATGCTTGCCGACATTGTTGAGCGCTTCCTGCACGATCCGGTACAAGTGCGACTCGATATCCGTCGCGAGACGCATCGCATCCGGCGATAAGGAGTGAAACTCCGCCGCGATCCCATGGATGGCAGCCCACTCACTGACGAGCGAAGCCAGCGCCGCATTGAGACCCACCTTGTCGAGCGCGGCCGGACGCAGGTCCCACGCCAGGGCATCGACGTCACGATCGATTTGCGCGGCGATACCCTCGATCTGGGCGAGCTTATCGTCGCTCGCCTTTCGTGAGCGTATGTCCTCTTTCAAGCTCGAAATGGCGAACCGCAGCGCCGTCAACTGTTGGCCCAGGTGATCATGAAGGTTTCGCGCCAGTCGGCGCCGTTCCTCTTCCTGGACACCGACGATGCGTTGCAGCAGAGCGTGGACCTGTTGAAGGGCGCGGGCGCGGTCGGCCTCGAGTGTGCGCGCCTGGGTCACGTCGATCATCGTCGTAAACATCAACGCGGCGGGTCCCTCTCCCTGCGGGCGACACGTCACCTGCAGTTGCCGCGGCGTCGCGTCGGCCGTTCGCCATTCCATCGTCCGTGGTGCGGTGGCTCGCCAGCTCGTGGTGAGGAAGGCGCGCCATTCAGCCCGATCGTCGCGGTGAATCGCCGTCGACAAGGGGATGCCGATCGAACGATCGCGTGGCCGCGCGAGCAGGGCCGCGCCGACGACGTTGATGTCGGTCACGACACCCTTGCGGTCAAGCGTCAGGTAGCCGATCGGAGCGAGATCGTACAAGTCCGCATACCGATCGCGCACGTGCTCGAGCTCGGCCTGCGCCTTCCGTAACTGGTCGTTCTGGGTCGCGATCTCTTCGCCGTGAACCTGCAACTCGTGCAGCAGCGCTTTGATTTTTGCGTCCGCCGGCTCGTGTTGGGCGCGGTCGAGCACCGCGAACAGCGCATCTGTCGCACGGCGCTTCATCGATGGCACGGTCTCGGACCGCGCCGGCCGCTTGGCCCTTTTTGCCGAAGCGGCCTTACGACGCGCTGTGGTCACCAAGGGTCACCATCAACAAACTCGCATCTGCTGCATCCGGCGCGGGCAGCACGTGCCCTCGCAGGGTAAACCGTGCGGAGTCGGGCGCCCGTCCAATGGTCAGTGACGGCAACTCGCCTTCAGCGGCCGTATACCCGCGCCATTCCGCGAGCCGCCAGGCGTCGCCGCCGACATCGTGGAGTGCCCGGCCTACCAGCTCTGCCGGGGTTCGCCCGAACAGCGCCGCGAACGCGGTATTCGTGCGGCGGACGCGCAATTCCGAATCGAGAATGGCCATGGGCACCGCGACGTGGTCGGTGACGCCATTCGCGAACGCCTGCGCCCGCAGCAGGCTTTGCTCGGAATGTTTCAGGATGTCGATGTCGAACAGTGCCAGCACGGCGCCCTCGATTTTGTTGTCGAGGCTTTTATATGGACGGATCCGTAACGCGAACCACCGCCCTTGCCGATCGCGTACGTCGCGTTCGATCGCCACGACATTGTCGATGCATTCGACAATCAGCGCGGGCAGGTTCGGGCATTCGATGTTCGGGTTGATGTGGGCGATCGAGCGATCGAGGTCCGCGGGAATCAAGTTCAACACCTTTTCCGCCATCGGCGTGAAACGCCGGATGCGCAAGTCGTTGCTGACGATCACGATCGCGATGTGGACGCTGCCGACCAGGTTGAGCAGGTCGCTGTTGACGCGGCTCAACTCCTCGTTGCGCGCGTGCAGCTCTTCGTTCACGGTCGTCAGCTCTTCGTTCGTCGACTGCAACTCCTCTTTTGCCGTGTCGAGCTCCTCGTTGGTGCTCTGCAGTTCCTCGTTGCTCGATAGAATTTCTTCGTTCGCCGATTGCAGTTCCTCGTTCGCGGCTTCGAGCTCCTGGATGATCGACTGCAGGTATTCGCGGCTCGCCGCGAGTTCGCGCTGCAGCATCGCCACGCCGGCAGCGTCGCGCGACGTCGTCTTGCGTGCGGTTGCCGGCTGTTGTTTGGCGCGTGAACGAGCGTGTGTCAGATCTTCGAACAGTACGAGGAAATGCGGCCGCTCCGAGTCCGATAACGGAACCACCTCGATCGCGACGCGCCGCCGCTGCCGCCCGACCGTAATCTCGAGATTGTCGCGTTTGACCGGCTGCCGCGACTTGCGCGCCTCCTGCACCGCGGCCCTGACGTCGAACAGCAGACCCTCGCGCACCATCTTCAACAGATTCAGGCTGGCGTCGCCTGGCGCCGGTTCGAGGAAGGACCCGGTCTCGCCGCGAAATTGCACGATCTGCAGATCACCGTCGACGACAACACCGGCGGGCGCGTAGCGATCGAGGAGCACACGGTTGACTTCGCTGTGCAGACCGGCGTCACGCGACTCGGGCTTGCTGGCCGGCCGCTTGCGAGCCAACGACGACGCTTGATACGCCTGCGTCTGGACCGTCGGCGCGACGCCCGGCAACGCTTTCTTTCGATGAATGCGATGTTTCTTGTCGAGCAGTGAGAACAGGCTGGCGTGCGTGCCGATCGACTCCGCCTGGCCGAGGACCAGATAGCCGGCCGGCAGCAGTGCGTAATGGAACAACCCGATCAGCTTCCTCTGCAGGGCCGTATCCATGTAGATCAAGACGTTGCGGCACATCACGAGATCGAGGCGCGAAAACGGCGGATCCTTGGTCAAGTCCTGACGCGCGAAGACGCACAGGTCACGGATCTGCTTGTTAATCCGATAGTTGCCGTCGGTGCGCGTGAAGTAGCGCCGTAACCGCTCGGCGCCGACGTCTGCGGCAATGCTCGCGGGGTAAATGCCCGCCCGGGCGTGCTCGATCGCCGATTCACTGACGTCGGTCGC
This sequence comes from Vicinamibacterales bacterium, assembly GCA_035626435.1. Lineage (GTDB taxonomy): Bacteria > Acidobacteriota > Vicinamibacteria > Vicinamibacterales > UBA2999 > 12-FULL-67-14b. Next base: position 3,125 of record DASPNQ010000167.1, on the reverse strand, counting down.
AAAAATCTGCACGCGATGCGACAGGTCGCGGCGGTGCAGAAAGTCGACGAGCTCGATTGCCAGCGAGTACGCTTCTTCACCGGTCGCGCAGCCGCACACCCAGACCCGGACGGGTGTTTCGCTATCGCGGCCTTCGAACAAGGCGGGAAACACATCGGCAACGAGCGCCTTGAACGACTCGGGTTCGCGGAAAAACCGGGTGACGTGAATCAGTACATCCTGAAATAGACCGCGAAGCTCCGCATCGTCCGTTTCAAGCAGCGTGATGTACTCGGTGACTTCGGTGATGCGGCGCAGTGCCATGCGGCGCAGCAGTCGGCGACGGATCGTCGGCTGTTTGTAATGCCGGAAATCGACGCCGCTGACGGGGCGCAACAGGTCGAAAATGCGCTGCAACTGCGCGTCGGTAAGCTCGCGGCCCTGATCGGCGTGCGCGTCGCGGACGAATGCATGGCCGGCAATTGAGCTCAGCTCCTCGCCAATTTCGTTCGGCGGCAGGACCCGATCGATCAGGCCCGTCGCAATTGCGGCGCGCGGCATGCCGTCGAACCCGGCCGATGCGGGAGTCTGCGCGAAGGTAATCCCCCCGCCGGCCTTGACTTCGCGAATGCCGATGGCGCCGTCGGACCCCATGCCTGACAACACGACAGCAATGGCGCGATCGCGGAACACCTGGGCCAGCGACATGAAAAACGCGTCGATGGGCCCCGGCGCCTCCTGGTCATCCACGCGCGGCGTCAATCGCAGGGTCCCGGCTTCTATCACCATCCGCACGTTCGGCGGGATCACGTAAACGTGGTTGGATTCGATGCCGACGCCGTCGGTCACGTGCGTCACCGGCATCGTCGTATGGGACGCGAGCAAGTCCGGCAGCACGCTGTCGTGATGCGGAGAGAGATGCTGGACGAGCACGAAGCTCAAGCCGGCATCCCTGGGTGCCGCTTCCAGCAACTCAGTGAAGGCTTCGAGCCCTCCAGCTGACGCGCCGATGCCAACGACCATCGTCCGAGGCGAGTTGTCCGCCGGTCGCGACGCCGGATCCGGGGTCGGGGGGCGGCGCAGGCGGGCGGAACGTGACGCTGAACGGACCTTGGCCATCGATTAGCGCGGCCGCCGCGTCCTCGAGCGAGTCTTGCGCTGCCGTTTCGACGCCGTATCCGCCGGTCCCGAGGAACGCCGGTTGAACAACACATCTCGGATTGCTCGTGCCTGTTGGCGGCTGTCATCGGCTCCGGAAAGGAACCCATGCCGCACGGTCTCAAGCCCGGCGCCGCCGGCGCGCTCCGCCATCCGCTGCTTCATGGCGGCGTGCTCTTCGAGCACGCGGACGGCCGTCCACAATGCGCTCTCGACGGCGTCGTGCTGCGACGCTTCCAGCGCTTCGGTCGAGAACTGGTGGCCGACGTGACAGCGGTGGCGATGCAGGTTGTCCTCCGCAATCTCCCACAACGCGCCGCCACAGTCGGGACAGGTCAGGCCCGAAGGCGGACCGTAGCGTGCCTGCATCTCCTCGACTTCGATCGGCTTTGCCGGATCCTGAGGCTCGGGGTCATTGGAGCGACGCGCGTTTCTTGCGCCGCTCCGGTGTCCGGAAGCGAGCGACATGATCAATCCTCCGATATCTTGCGCGCGTCTCACGTGATCGACGGCCATCGCCGCCAGCACGCTCGACGGCATGCTTGGAATCGCGGCCTCCTCGGGGTCCTGCACGACCGTCACGCCGCCGGCATCCTTGACCACCTTCATCCCATAGGTGCCGTCGTTGAGCGCACCGGAGAGGATGATCGCCATCACACGCGACCCGAAGTCCCGGGCCGCGGAGCGGAACAGCGGATCGATCGCGGGCCTGAACCCGTTCTCACGGGGACCGTGGGACAACACCACCCGCCCATCAGACACCAGCACGTGGACATCGGGCGGCGCCACCAGAATGCGGCCTGGCCGAATCGGCTGATTGTGCTGCGCGAGCGCAACCGGAGCCGAGCTGACGCGTTGCAGGATCTCAGGCAGAAACGTGGGGCTCGACGGACTCGTATGAACGACGACGATGATCGCGGGGGCGTCCGCCGGCAGGGTTCGGACGATCGTCAGCAGCGCTTCCAATCCACCTGCTGAAGCGCCGATGACGACCAGTTCGAGTGTGGGCATTCGAGGATGCCTGAATTGTAACAGTCGGCGCCGGCACGCTTCGAGGGCGATGTCGATCTTCACGCAGCCCGTTCGACGTATCGGCAGGAGGCACGACGATGCGATTCATGATGCTGGTCATTCCCAAGGGATACGACACGGCTGGGCCGGAGACGATGCCAGACGTCGGTCAGGTCCGGGCGATGATCAAGTACAACGACGACCTCGCGAAAGCCGGGATTCTCCTGAGCATGGACGGACTGCACCCGCCTTCGACGGGCGTTCGCGTCCGCTTCCACGCCGGCAGGGCTACGGTGACCGACGGCCCGTTCGCCGAAGCGAAGGAGACGATCGGCGGCTACTGGATCATCCAGGTCAAGTCGAAGGAAGAAGCCATCGAGTGGGCCAAGCGCGCACCGATGAGCGATAACGAGCTCATCGAGGTGCGACAGATTCAGGAGATGGCGGACTTCCCCGCAGAAATTCAGGCCGCCGTGACGGGCTTCGAGGATCTACTTGGCAGAAAATAGGAGGGCTTGGACGCCGCTCCTGACATCTCGAAAACGATCGACGCGGTCTGGAAAATCGAATCGCCGAAGCTGATCGCGTCGCTGGCGCGTATCACGCGCGATATCGGCATGGCCGAAGACCTCGCGCAGGACGCTTTGGTGGCGGCGCTCGAGCAGTGGCCCGTCGAAGGCGTCCCTCGCAATCCCGGCGCCTGGCTGATGGCGATCGCGAAACGCCGCGCCATCGATCAGTTCCGCCGCAACAAGCTGGGCGATCAGAAATACGAACAGATCGGTTACGAAATGCAGGCGCGGCAGGAGGATGCAGCTGCGGGCTTCGACGCGGCGCTCGAGGACGAGGTCGGCGACGATCTCCTGCGGCTGATCTTCACCGCGTGCCACCCGGTGCTGTCGACGGAGGCGCGGGTCGCGTTGACGCTGAAGCTGCTCGCCGGCCTGACCACCGAAGAGATCGCGCGCGCGTTCCTG
>DASPNQ010000166.1:0-36946 GCA_035626435.1 Vicinamibacterales bacterium | reverse complement strand
GGGAGCCGGGAGCCGGGAGCCGGGAGCTGGGAGCCCGGAACGGGGAGCCGGGAGCCGGCAACCGGGTGGGGACACTCACTGGCGGCAATCAGCACGCAAGCGCGCTGAAGTCGCCGCGATCGCGAACCTCGGGTATCCGGTATTGCGCGCGCTCGGCGCGACGTGGACGTGGAAGGTCACCGGCGCCGACCACCTCGATGCGATAGCGGCCAGGGGCCTTCAACCGATTCATTCGTTCTGGCATGGCCGCATCCTGCCCGCGACCGTGTATTTCCAGCGCCGCGGCATCGTGGTCATCACCAGCGAAAACTATGATGGCGAGTGGATTGCGCGGATCATCGCGAAGTTCGGCTACGGCACGGCTCGCGGCTCGACGTCGCGTGGCGGTCCGAAGGCGCTGCTGCGACTGGTGCGCGAGGTGAAATCCAAAGGTGTCGCGTTCACGCTGGACGGTCCGCGCGGGCCGCGTGAGGTCGCGCAGCCGGGCGCGATCTGGCTGGCGAAGGCGACCGGGAATCCACTGCTGCCGTTCCATGCCGAGGCGGCATCGAGCTGGACGCTGAATAGCTGGGATCGCACGCAGATTCCAAAGCCCTACACGACGGTCGCCATGGCGATCGCCGAACCGCTATATGTGCCGCGCGACGCCGATGACGTCGCGCTCGAGCACTGGCGTCAACGTCTGCAACAATCACTCGCGCAGTGCCGTGAGCGGGCCGTCGATGCGCTGCGCGGCTGAGTGTTCGAGAGTCAGGATGCAGCGATGTCCCTAGTCGTCGTCAGCTCGAATCGTTTCGCCGATCACGTGACGCCGGTTGGGCATCCGGAACGCCCGGAGAGGGCCGAGGTGTTCAATCGCATCGCTGACGAGCAGCGGGCGCGAGGCGGCGAGGTGATCGAGCCGAGGCCGGCCACGGATGACGATATTCTGCGCGTGCACACGCGGCAGCACCTCGATGCAATGGTCAGCCGTCGCGGCAAAGCGTCGATGATCGACGAGGACACCTATACGTCACCAGAGTCCGAAGACGTCGCGCGACTGGCGGCAGGAGCCGTGCTTACCGCGATCGATCGGGTGCTTGGTGGACCGTCGCGCTCGCGGGCGCTGGTCATGGTCCGCCCTCCCGGCCATCACGCAGAAGCGGATCGCGCGATGGGATTCTGCCTGTACAGCAACATCGCGATCGGCGCCGCGTATGCGCGTTCGCGTGGCTGCGCGCGCGTCGCGATCGTCGATTACGACGTGCATCACGGCAATGGCACGCAATGGATTTTCTACGAGGATGCGACGGTCCTGTTCGTGTCGTCGCATCAATACCCCTTCTATCCAGGTACCGGCGCCGCCGACGAGCGCGGCCGCGGTGCTGGAGACGGATTCACATTGAATATCCCGTTGACCGTCGGGACCAGGGACGCGGAGGTCGAGCGCCTGTACGGCGACCGAGTGGCTCCGACGCTGCGCGATTTCAAGCCCGATGTGCTGCTGGTGTCGGCGGGGTTCGATGCGCACGAGCAAGACCCGCTGGGACAGCTGCGCATGACGACCGCGGGCTTTGGCCGCTTGTCGAAGATGCTCGTCGATTTGGCGGATGAACTGTGCGACGGCCGCATCGTGTTCGTGACGGAGGGCGGCTACGATCTGCAGGCGATCGAGGACTGTCTCCGCGAGGTGATCGGCGTCTGCGAAGGCTGAAGTCCGACCGCTCCAGGCTGAAGGCCGGAGCCGGCAGGCTGCTGTATTCTTGTACGATCAAAGTGGCTGAATATCACCCTCAAGAGCTCGACAAGAAGTGGCAGGCCCACTGGGCCGCCACGCAGGCGTTCGAGGTCACCGAAGACCTCTCGAAGCCGAAGTTTTATTGCCTGGAGATGTTCGCGTACCCGTCAGGGCACGCGCATGTCGGGCACGTGCGCAACTACATCATCGGCGACGTGGTCGCGAGGTTGAAGCGGCTGCAGGGCTTCAACGTGCTGCATCCGTTCGGCTGGGATGCGTTCGGTCTGCCCGCCGAGAACGCGGCAATCAAGAACGGCATTCATCCCGAAACCTCGACGCTCGCCAACATCGCGCACATGAAAGGCCAGTTGCAGCGTCTCGGTATCAGCTACGCGTGGGGCCGCGAACTGGCGACCTGTCTGCCGGATTACTACCGTTGGAATCAGTGGCTGTTCACGCGGATGTTCGAGCGCGGCCTGGCGTACCGGCGCCGCTCGACGGTGAACTGGTGTCCGAGCTGCAACACCGTCCTGGCCAACGAGCAGGTCATCGATGGCGCCTGCTGGCGCTGCGGCTCGCAGGTCGTCCAGAAGGATCTCGAGCAATGGTTCTTCAAAATCACGCACTACGCCGACGATCTGTTGCAGGCGGCTGAAGCGCTGGATCGGTGGCCCGAGAAGGTCCTGACGATGCAGCGGAACTGGATTGGGCGATCGGAAGGGGCGCGCGTCCGGTTCCCGATCCAGGGCACGGACGACTCGATCGAAGTGTTTACGACGCGCATCGACACGATTTTCGGCGCCACGTTCGTGATGCTCGCGCCCGAGCACGGTCTGGTCAACGTCTTTGCGAAAGAGTCCGCCGACGAGCGGTCATTTCTCGAGCAGGCGCAGCGATTTCGCGCGCAGGATCGCGCCGGCCGCCTGACGGGAGAGGTGCAGAAGGAAGGCTTCTTCACCGGCCGGTTTGCCATCAACCCGTTCACGAACCTGCCGGTGCCGATCTGGGTCGCCAACTACGTCCTGGGCGAATACGGGACCGGTGCGGTGATGGCCGTGCCCGCGCATGACGACCGCGACTTCGATTTCGCGACCAAGTACCAGCTGCCGATCGTGCCGGTCGTCCGTTCGGAACAGGGTGACGCGCCAGCGGTGATGACGGAGTCGTCGTCCAACGACGGAATCCTGATCAATTCGGGGAAGTACGACGGCATGCCATCGGAGCAGGCGCGGGCGGCGATTACCGCCGAAGCCGAAGAGCGTGGCATCGGCCGCGGCACCGTGCAGTTCCGATTGAAGGACTGGGGCATCTCCCGCCAGCGGTATTGGGGCACGCCAATCCCGATGATTCACTGCCCGGTGGACGGCATCGTGCCGGTGCCGGATGAGCAGTTGCCGGTGGAACTGCCGAAGGTCGCCGAGTTCACCGGTCGCGGCGATTCGCCATTGGCGAGCGTGCCCGAGTTCGTCAACGTCAGGTGTCCGAAGTGCGGCGGCGCGGCCCGGCGCGAGACCGACACGATGGACACCTTCGTCGATTCGTCGTGGTACTTCTACCGTTTCGCCGACGCGCACAACGATCAGCTGCCCTTCGATCCGAAGAAAGTCGCGTACTGGGCGCCCGTCGACTTCTACAGCGGCGGCGTCGAGCACGCCATTCTGCATTTGATCTATTCGCGGTTCTTCGCGCGCGTGTTTCACGATCTCGGCATGATCGATCACAAGGAGCCGTTCACCCACCTGTTGACCCAGGGCATGGTGCTGAAAGACGGCGCCGTGATGTCGAAGTCGAAAGGCAACGTCGTCGATCCCGACACGATGATCGAGAAGTACGGGGCTGACGCGCTGCGCCTGTACGTGATGTTCGTCGCGCCCCCAGAGAAAGAGGTCGAATGGACCGACACGGGGCTCGAGGGCAGCTTCCGGTTCCTCGCGCGTGTATGGCGGGCCGCCGATCAATGGCGGGAGGCGGCGATGGCCGCAGGCTCGCAGCCCATCGATGCCGCCGCGCTGACCGCCGACGAGCGGGCGCTGCGCCGCAAGACGCACGACACGATCCGGCGGGTGACGACCGACATCGACGTGCGCCAGCAGATGAACACCGCCGTCTCCGCCATGATGGAGCTGGTCAACGAGCTCTACGCGTTCAGCGACAAGGGCCAGCGCTCGGCGCAGGCCGGCCGCGTGGTTCGAGAGGCGGTCGAGTCGCTGATCGTGATGCTGTCGCCGTTTGCGCCGCACACGACGGAAGAGCTGTGGCAGCTCTACGGCCATGCCGATGGGCTGCAGGCGGCGCGGTGGCCGTCATTCGACGCCGAGGCCGCCAAGGCCGAGGAACTGGAGATCCCGCTGCAGGTGAACGGCAAGAAGCGTGATGTGATCCGCGTGTCGCCGTCGATTAGCGACGCGGAGCTCGAAGCCCTGGCGCGCGCAAATACCAACGTGCAGATTCATACCGCCGGGAAGTCGATTGCCAAGGTCGTGATCGTCCCCGGGCGTAAACTCGTATCCATCGTGGCGAAATGAGCATCAGCCGCCGCCAGTTTCTGTCTGCCGTGCCAATCCTGGGCGCCGGCATTGGCGCCGCGTCCTGTGGATACGCGCTGGCCGGACGCGGATCGTTCCTGCCGGACTACATCCGGACACTCGGCATCCCGATGTTCGGCAACACCACGCCGTACCAGAGCGTCGAGCAGCTGTTCACGCAGAAGGTGCGTGAGGAGTTTCAGAGCAGCCGCCGCTACACCGTCGTGCCAAGCGACGAGAATGTCGACGGCATTGTTCGCGGCGCCATTCAGGCGATCTCGCTGCAGAACGCCGCGCTGAATGCGGCGCAGCTGGCAACGCGGGTGCGCGTGAGCGTGGTCGTCAAGATTGCGCTCGAAGACGTCAAGGCGCAGAAGACGTTATGGGAGAACCCAGCACTGAGCTTCTCCGACGAATACGAGCTTGCCAGTTCGAGCATTGGTACCGATGTCGCTGCCTTCATGCAGAACGACAAGGTCGCATTCGACCGCCTGTCGACGGACTTCGCGCGGTCGGTGGTCCAGTCGATTCTGGAGGCGTTTTAGAATGCACTGCACCCTCGCCCTCCGGCCGTCCGCTCGATGAGCACGGTCGCCGAGATCCGGAAACAGATTAAGGCCGGGAAGACCGGCCCGCTCTATCTGCTCGAAGGCGACGATCTGCAATCGCGCCACGACCTCGCCCTCGAATTCGCGAACATCGTCGAAGAGGGTCTGCAGGCATTCAACGTCCAGAGCTTTTACGCCAACGAGGCCACCAGCGCCAGCGGCCGCGATCAGTTGATCGGCGCGCTGCTGGCGAACGCCCGCACGCTGCCGATGATGGCGCCGCGCCGCGTGATCATGGTCCACGAAGCCGATCGGCTGCTGGCGCCGAAGCGCGCCAGAGACGACGAAGAGGGCGACGGCGACCTGGCGGCGGCGAAGGCGAGCGGCGCCAAAGCGTCGAAGGCGAGTCGGGTGGCGACATCGCCGGCGGAGGAGCTCGAGGCGTACATCGAGAATCCCGAGCCGATGACGACGATGGTGTTCGTGTCGGGACCGCTCGATGCGAACCGGCGCGTCGTGAAGCTGTTACGCAAGCACGGCGACGTCGTCGACTGCGGCACGCTGCACGACGCGCGTGAGGCGGCGATCTGGATCACGAAGCGCCTCGAGAAGGACGAACTGACGATCGAGCCAAAGGCGATCAGCCTGCTGATCGCCTCGACGGGCCTGACGCTGGGCCGGATCCGCCCGGAAGTCGAGAAGCTGATTCTCTACGCGGCCGGCGAGGCGACGGTCACCGTCGCGCACGTGCGCGATCTGGTGATCCCGCAGGAAGAGTCGGAAGGCACGTTCGCGTTGATGGACGCCGTGCAGAACGCGAACGCACCGCGTGCGCTGCGAGAAGTCTCGGCGCTGATCGAGGCGGGCATCCAGCCGCCGGTGATCCTCGGACAGCTGAGAGCGGCGACGATCCGCCTGCGGCCTGACGCCCGCGTCAAGAACGCGCTCGACGCGGTGTTTCGCACCGATCAGGCCATCAAGTCGTCGGCGGGCACCCCGCAACATCTGCTGGAGTGCCTGGTCGTCGAATTGTGTTCGCGCTGAGAATCGCTACTTGGAGACGCGGGCGGCGAGCCGCGACTTGTAGCGCGACGCCGTGTTCTTGTGGATGATGCCCTTGGTCGCCATCTTGTCGACCAGCGACTGCAGGTTCTGCAGCGCGGCCTTGGCGCCTTCGACGTTCTTGTCGTCCAGGGACTTGCGGATGCTCTTCAGGCCGGTGCGCAGCTTCGCGCGCAGCGCGCGGTTGTGTTCGCGGCGCTTGATGTTCTGCCGGTTGGCCTTGAGGGCCGACTTATTACGCTTTGCCACTATCTAGAACCTCGATTTTGGGAAAAAGACAAACACGACATTATATCCGGGAACGGGGAACCGGGAGCCGGGAACGGGGAACCGGGAGCCGGAAACGGGGAACCGGGAGCCGGGAACGGGGCGTCGTCTTAGCGCCGACCGACGATCTGGAAGGAACCCGATGCCGGCGGTTTGTTGGAGATCTTGGTCACCGGCCGTCCATCGATTATCTCAATCCACTTGTAGAGAGCGGTCGCCGGCGGCACGGGCGCGGCCTTGGTAATTTTGTCGACGTAGTTGCGGGTTTCTTTGAACGGCGGCACCGCGCCGTATTTTTCGACGTTGCCCATGCCGGCGTTGTAGGCGGCCAGCGCCAGTTCGACCTTCTGGTCGTAACGATCGAGCAGCTGCTTGAGGTATTTCACGCCGCCCCCGATGTTCTGATCGGGATCGAAGGGGTTGGTGACGCCCAGCTCGCTGGCGGTCGCTGGCATCAGCTGCATCAATCCCATGGCGCCCTTGCCGGACACGGCGCGTGGGTTGAACGCGGATTCCACCTGGATGACCGCGCGCACCAGATCGACGGCAACCCCGTGGCGCTGCGCATGTTCGACGATCGCGGCTTCGAAGGGAGCGCTCCTGCGGGCCACCGTCGCCGGCGTCGTCGCACGGAACGCCGATGCGCCGTGGACCTCGTAGGTCGATTCCCGGCCGTGGTCCGAGCGCGGCCGGTTGGACAGCACCAGTTTGCCGTCCGCGTCCCGCCAGCTATAGATCTGGGCGGCGGCGGGAACGGCCGTCGTAAGCACGACTGTAAGGATCAAAAGGCTGCGCAACACGGAACTTCAGTCTACCGTATCGGCAACTTCCAGGCCGAGGCTTACACCGCCGCCTCGTCAAAAAACGCGCCCGAAAAAATGAAGATCGCCTGATCAGGACAGCAGTTCGGTGACCGTTTTTCGAGCAGTCGCCAGCAATTCTGTAATTTTGCTGGCGTCCTTTCCTCCAGCTTGCGCGAAGTCTGGCCGACCCCCGCCGCCGCCCCCGACGATTGGTGCGAGGGTCTTGACCAATTGACCTGCTGGAGCCTTCTTCGACAGGTCCGGCGTGACCGTCACGACCAGCGAGACCTTCCCGTCGGGCATCGGCGCCGCCAGAATCACGACGCCGCTTTTCAGTCGTGATTTGAGGGTGTCGGCCAACGCGCGCAACGACTCCGCGTCGACATCGTCGACCTGCCGGGCAATCACCGTCGAATCCCCGATCGTGATCTTGTCGTCGTCCGCGCTGCCCGTTGGCCCGCCGCCGAGTGCCAGGCGGGTCTTCAGCTGCTGGATCTCCTTGTCCCGCTGTTTGACCAGCTGCTGCTGGTGCTGGGCCCACGTGGCCAGCTCGCCGCGCTTTGCGCCGGCGGCGGCGGCGACCTCGCGTACCTCGCTCACCGACGTGCGCGCCATTTCGTATGCGCTCAGCCCGGTAATCGCTTCGATGCGCCGCACTCCGGCGGCGACGCCGGACTCCTCGGTGATCAGGAACAATCCAATGTCGCCGGTCGCACGGACGTGCGTTCCGCCGCACAGTTCGGTGCTGAACGCGCCGTCGCCGATCGCCACCACGCGGACCTTGTCACCGTATTTTTCGCCAAACAGCGCCGTCGCGCCGGCTGCGATGGCCTCCTGCGTATTGCGGATGGTGGTGTTGACCGGTTCATTTCGCAGCACCGCCTCGTTGACGATGCGCTCGATCGTGGCGAGTTGGTCCGGGGTGACGGCGGAGAAGTGGACGAAGTCGAAGCGCAAGCGGTCCGGCGCAACCAGTGAGCCGGCCTGCTTGACATGGTTCCCGAGCACCTTTCGCAATGCCGCATGCAGTAGGTGCGTCGCGGTGTGATTGCGTCTCGTCGCATCGCGCAGCGGATCGTCGACACGGGCAGTCACGAGATCGCGAACGGACAACGTTTCCTCGACCTCGATGCGATGAGCGCGTGGCAATCCCGGTCCAAGCCGGACGACACCGGTGACCCGTGAGCGTCCACCATTCGCCGCTTCGATCCACCCGCGATCGGAAATCTGACCGCCGGCCTCCACGTAAAATGGCGTCCGCGCCAGCACGGCGTAGCCGGTGCTCCCGCTATCGAGCACGTCGACGGCGCGCTTGTTGGCATCGAACAGGGCGAGGATCGGCACGCCTTGCAGCGCCGTATCGGTATAGCCGTCAAAGACATCGCCGGTCTGCTGCAGGGATGCGCGCGCCTCGTCCGACGCAAACGTGAAGTCGTCGCCTTTCTTGCCGTCGAAGGCGCTGCCGGCGCGTGCCTTTTCGCGCTGGCCTTCCATGGCGGCGTCGAAACCTTCGGCGTCGAAACGCAATCCCTGGTTGCTGGCCAGGTCCTCGATGAAGTCACGGGGCAACCCGTAGCTGTCATAGAGCTTGAAGGCCTCGCCGCCGGGAACCACTTTGTCGCCCTTGGCCGCGCGCTCGAGCACCTCTTCGAGCCGAGGCAGGCCGCCGGCCAGCACCGCGTCGAAACGCTCCTCCTCGCTCTTGATGACCTGCTTGACGGCATCGCGGCCGGCCGTCAGTTCCGGATACGCGTCGCCCATTTCACCAAGCAGGACGTCGACGAGCTGATACAGAAACGGCTCGTGCATCCCGAGCTTGCGGCCGTGCCGCATCGCGCGCCGCATGATCTTGCGCAGCACGTAGCCGCGCCACTCGTTCGACGGCACGACACCGTCGGCGATCAGGAACGTCGAGGCGCGCGCGTGATCCGCGACCACCCGCATCGAGATGTCGGTCGCCGACATCGATCCGCTGTAGGCATGACCGCAGAGCCGGCCCATGGCGCCAAGCAGCGGCATGAACAGCGGCGTGTCGTAATTCGACAGCGTGTCTTGCATCACGGCGCTGATGCGTTCGAGGCCCATGCCGGTGTCGATCGACGGTGCCGGAAGCGGAGTGAGCTGGCCCGCGTCGTTGCGCTCGAACTCCATGAACACGTTGTTCCAGATTTCCACGAACCGCTCGCTGCCGCCTTCGACGTCCTCGACGAAGTTCCCGGTGCCGGCGACGCCGGCGCCACGATCGACGTAAATCTCCGAGCAGCGGCCGCACGGGCCGGTGTCGCCCATCGCCCAGAAGTTGTCGGCCATGCCCAACTCGCCGATGTGATCGGCGGCCACGAAATCCAGCCAGCGCTGGTAGGCGTCGTCATCGCGCGGAATGCCTTTTTCGCCCTTGAACACGGTGACGTACAACCTCGACGGATCGAGCCCCCACTCCTTGGTCAGCAGATTCCAGGCCAGCTCGATCGCGTCGGCCTTGAAGTAATCGCCGAACGAGAAATTGCCGAGCATTTCGAAAAACGTGTGATGGCGGAGCGAGGGGCCGACGTTGTCCAGATCGTTGTGCTTGCCGCTGACGCGCATGCACTTTTGCGACGTGGCGGCACGCGTGTAGTCGCGCTTCTCGCGGCCGAGAAACACGTCCTTAAACTGGTTCATGCCCGCGTTGGTGAACAGCAGGGTCGGATCATCGCCCGGGAGCAGAGGACTGCTGGGGACAACCCGGTGGCCGTGCCGTTCGAAGTACTTCAGGAATGAACTGCGAATCTCCCGCGGATGCATCTGATCATTCTAAGCCTTCAGCGTTCAGCCTTCAGCGTTCGGCTTTCAGCCTTTTCAGCACCGCGTCGATAGGGAATCCTTGAGCGGTGAGGCCGCGCACGATGCGGGCGCGGCCCTTGTCGTCCAGATCGCGCGGGCTCTTGCCACGCAGGCGGCGCTCGAATGCCCGTTCCAGCAGCGCCTGCTCGTCGACTTCCTCGCTGAATACCTCGCTGACGGCATCCTGGGCGATGTCGCCATCGATCCCGGCCTGACGGATTTTCTGAATCACCCGGGCACGCCCGCGATGCTTGATGGTGCTCTCCATCCGCGCGATCGCCGTGGCGACGCGGCGGTCGTTCAGGGTGCGATCGGCCTTCAAACGAGAGAGGGCGGCCTCGATGTCGTCAGCATCGAGCTTGCGCCGTTTGAGGCGAGTTCGCAGCTGTGATTCCGATAACTCGCGTGCCGAGAGCAGCGTCAGCGCGACGGTATATGCGTCAGCCACGTGCGTGGGCGGAAGTAGCGGCGTCTATGAGCCGAACCGAGTGATCTCCGGCGGCGCCGCGGGCTTGGCGCCGGGTTTGGCGGCGACGGCGGTCGACGGCCTGCCGAAAATCGCGCCGGCCATCTGATCGCGCGACATGTCGGCCGTCGTCGAGATGCCCTGCACCTTCAGCTTGAACTCGTCGACGTTCGACGCCCAACGCAACGCTTCCTCGTAGCTGATCAGATCCTGCTGGAACAGGCTGAAGATCGACTGATCGAACGTTTGCATTCCATATTGCGACGTGCCCTGCGCAATGGCGCCGGCGATCAAATGCGTCTTGTCCTTGTCGACGATGCAGTCTTTGACGAAAGGCGTGGCGACGAGCACCTCGACGCCGGGGACGCGGCCGCTGCCGTCCTTGGTCGGGATCAGCCGCTGGGCGATTGCGGCCTTCAGCACCGATGCCAGCTGCAGCCGGATTTGCTTCTGCTGGTGGGGTGGAAACACCGAGATGATGCGGTTGATGGTTTCGGTGGCATCGAGCGTGTGCAGGGTCGAGAACACCAGGTGCCCGGTTTCAGCCGCGTGCATCGCCGTTTCGATGGTTTCCATGTCGCGCATCTCGCCGACCAGGATGACGTCGGGATCCTGGCGCAACGCGCTGCGCAGCGCGTACGCGAACGATCGGGTATCGACGCCGATCTCGCGCTGGTTGATGATGCACTGCTGATCGCGGTGCAGATATTCGATCGGGTCCTCGATCGTGATGACGTGCGCTGTCCGTGTCGAGTTGATGTAATCGATCATCGCCGCGAGCGTGGTCGACTTGCCGCTGCCGGTGGTGCCGGTGACCAGCACCAGGCCGCGCTCTTCGGAGGCGATCTTCTTCATGACCTCGGGCAGCCCCAGCTCGTCGAGGTTCATGACCTTGACGGGAATCACACGCAACACCATGCCGATGGTGCCGCGCTGCTGAAACACATTGCAGCGGAAGCGGCCGAGACCCGGCACGCTGTAGGCGAGGTCTAGTTCCTGCGAGTCTTTGAACTTCTGGCGCTGCGCCGTCGACATGATCGACGCCGCCATCTCGACGAGGTCCTCGTGATCGAGCTGCTTCTCCGTCGAGGCCGGCTCGAGGTGCCCATGCAGGCGTGCCATCGGAAAGCTCCCGACCTTGAGGTGCAGGTCGGATGCGCCTTTTTCAACCGCCACCCTCAACAGATCGTTGACGTGCATGCGCGCCTCTATGCAGTTATCGGGCCTGTGCCGACGCGGGCTGGGCCAGCGAGGGTGCCGCGACGGGCGTCAGCCAATGATGCGTATCGGGATGGTCGCCTCGCAGAATCGCAAAGAACCGCTGCTGTAACGCTTCTGTAATCGGGCCGCGTTTTCCGTTACCCACCGCGATCTTGTCGAACGAGCGTACCGGCGTGATTTCCACGGCGGTGCCGCAGAAGAACGCTTCGTCGGCGAGATACAGGAACTCTCGTGGAATAGCGGTTTCGCGGACCTCGAAGCCGAGGTCCTTGGCGAGTGTCATTACCGTGTCTCTGGTGATGCCCTGCAGCACCGACGAGCCGAGCGACGGCGTGAAGATGACGTTATCGCGCACCAGAAACAGATTCTGGCCGCTGCCTTCGCTGAGCAGGCCGCTCTCATCGAGCGCGACTGCATCCGCGTAGCCGTCGAGCATGGCCTGCATCTTGATCAGCGCGGAGTTGGCGTAATTGGCGGCGCCCTTGGCGAGCGCGGGCAGCGTGTTCGGAGCTAGCCGCGTCCACGAGCTGACGCCGACGTCGATGCCCTTCTCGAGCGCCTCGGCGCCCATCATCTGGTTCCACTCCCAGACGATGACCGCCGCTTCGACGGGACACGGCCGCGGGTCGAGCGTCAACGAGTCGTAGCCGCGAAACACGACCGGACGGATGTAGCAGCTCTTGAAACCGTTGACGCGCACCGTCTCGATCACCGCTCGCTCGAGCTCCGCCTGAGACCACTTCGGCTCCATGCGGTAGACGCGGCAGGAGTCGATCATGCGGCGCATATGCGGCTCGAGCCGGAACACATGCGTGCCGTTCTTGGAATCGTAGGCGCGCAACCCTTCGAACGCGCCGGTGCCGTAGTGAATGACGTGAGAAGCGACGTGAATGGTGGCGTCCTTCCAATCCACCATCGCGCCGTTCATCCAGATTTTTCCAGTGCCCGCGAATGCCATGATGGAGGAATTCTATATCCTCGAGGCTGGGCTAGGGAGCGAGGGAGCGAGGGAGCTAGGGAGCGAGGGAGCGAGGGAGCGAGGGAGCGAGGGAGCGACCGCCGGCTATTGCCGTTCAGAACAAAACGGGCAGACGTCGGCGCGGGCGGGGAGGGCCTTGCCGCATTTCCAGCAGAACCGCGCCTGCACGCTTTCTCGCGCCTTGAGGCGAGCCTGGATGTCCTGCACGTCTTCGGACGGACCGGTTGCGGTGGCCGGCGCCGGTCGCCACGGTCGCTTGATCGACGCGGCGGGTGCGCGAAACGCCAGCACCGCCTCGAGCAGGTCGTCGACACGCTGATATCGTGACGGGATGTCTGCCGCGATCGCCTTCATCACGATGTCGCTGATCACCTTCGGCAGTTTCGGGTTCTTCAGCTTCGGCGGGCTGGCGAGTTCACCCCGCATCAACTTCTCGAGGTCACCCGGCATCGGCGTGTTGTAGGGAAGCACGCCGGTAAACATCTGGTACATCGTGACGCCAAGAGAATAGATGTCGGAGGCGAACACCGCCTTGCCCTGGAATTGTTCGGGCGCCATGTAGGGCGGGCTGCCGATCACGGTGGTGCCATGCGCGGCGATTTCAAGGAAGCGGGAGGTGCCGAAATCGGCGACCTTGCACATGCCTTGATCGGTCACCAGCACGTTGCCGGGGCGCAGGTCGCGATGGATGATGCCGTGCTTGTGCGCGTGATCCATCGCGTTGGCGATCTGGCAGGTGAAGTCGAGCGCGCGCGTCAAGTCGAGGGTACCCTCGCGTTCGATCAACGCTTCGAGCGTTTCACCCGCCACATACTCCATCACGATAAAAAACACATCGTCCTGTTTCTCGGCGGTCAGCACCGTGACGATGTTGGGATGGCTGAGCGACGCGAGCAGCCGCGGCTCGCGCAGCAGCTCGCCGAAGTCGAGGTTTTGACGATGCGGCACCTTGATCGCGACCTTCTTGTCGATCCAGGTGTC
The DNA here is from genome assembly GCA_035626435.1 of Vicinamibacterales bacterium. GTDB lineage: Bacteria > Acidobacteriota > Vicinamibacteria > Vicinamibacterales > UBA2999 > 12-FULL-67-14b. The sequence continues at coordinate 23,554 of DASPNQ010000166.1, read as the reverse complement.
TTCCGCGAGATAGACACTACCGAAGCCGCCGCTGCCGAGGGGAGAAAGAATGCGGTACTTGCCGACGGTTTGCCCGCGAAAAAACATCAGTGCCGATGAGTATACTCTTCGCGTGCGTCCGCGCTTCCACGTGCCCGGGCTGAATCCGACGGCGGATCGCGTTGAGTTGCCGGAAGACGAAGCCGAGCATCTGGCGCGCGTCCTGCGGCTCGGGCCCGGCGACGAAGTCGATGTGTTCGACGGCCGCGGCGGATTCTGGCGCGCCGAAGTCGTTCACGCGGCGAAGCGATCCGCGGCGGTTCGGCTGCTGCAGCCGTTGGCCGCGGCGCGCGAGCTGGGCGTCGCCCTGACGCTGGTGATCAGCGTGCTCAAGGGCGACAAGATTGACGATGTGGTTCGAGATGCGGTGATGTTGGGCGTCACCGGCATCCGTCCGGTGGTGAGCGAGCGCTCCGAAGTCAGCCTCGCCGCGATGGCGCGTTCGAATCGGGTTGCGCGCTGGCAGCGCATCGCGGTGTCGTCATCCAAGCAGTGCGGCCGCGCGGTCGTGCCCGTCGTCAGCGCCGCAACGCCGCTCGAGTGGTACTGGTCGGAGCCGGCCGGCAGCGCGCGCGTGATGTGCGTCGAACCGTCGGCCGCACTCGGCCAGGTGAGGACCGTGCAGTCGGTACCGCGATCCGCGGCGGTCGACGTCATCATCGGCCCGGAAGGCGGGTGGGCGGTGGCGGAGGTCGCCGCGGCGCATGACTCCGGCGCTATCCTGATGTCGCTTGGCGATCGCACATTGCGGGCAGATGCGGTGCCGCTGATCGCGCTGACGGCGCTGCTGACAACGTGGGGGGAATTGACATGAACAAGGCACTTCGAGCTTCTGGCGTGGGGACGGTGCTGCTGGCATTGGCGGTGGTGGCGGGCGTGAGCGGCATCGGCGTGGCACAGGATCTGCCGTCACCGGTCGCGACCTTTTCGATTCTCGGGTACGACCCGGACACCGGTGAGGTGGGTGGCGCGGTGCAATCGCGCGTGTTCACGCTGACCGGCGTGCTGACCGCCGACGCCGATGCCGGTGTCGTTGCGACCCAGGCGATTGTCGACGTGAGCTACGGGCCGAAAGGCATCGAATTGCTGAAGAAGGGCCTGACACCGGACGCGATCATCAAGCAGATTTGGGACAACGATCCCGATCCCGTCCCCGATCGCTGGACGAAACAGGGCCGTCAGTTCGCGGTGATGAATCTGAAGGGCGAAGCCGCGACGTTCACCGGCCCGAAGGCGACCGAGTGGGCCGGCGGTAAGCTCGGCAAATACTGCGCGGCGCAGGGCAACATCCTCGCCGGGCCCGAGGTGGTCGACGCGATGATCAAGGCGTTCGAGGAAACCAAGGGCCACCTGTCGATGCGCTTCATGGCCGCCCTCGAAGCCGGGCAGGCCGCCGGCGGCGACAAGCGCGGCATGCAGGCCGCGTCGATGGTGATCGTCAAGAAGGGCGGCGGCAACTGGTTGAACAACGACACCGTGCTGCGGTTCCAGGTCGACGATCAGGAGAATCCGTATAAGGAATTGCGGCGGGTCGTCGAGCGCTGGAACGACATCCGCGCGAAGTCGCCGAACGCGCAGCGCCCAGTGAAGCCGACCGGGCAGCATTAGCTTTTCAATCTCCACGAAGACACGAAGGCCACGAAGGTACTTACCTACACACCACGCGTGCTTAGCGGCGTGGTATGAGCTTCTTTGTTTCGTGTCTTCGTGTCTTCGTGTCTTCGTGTCTTCGTGGCTAACCGTTGCCGCCGAGTAGTAGCGCAACCCAGCTGTCTTCCATAATGCGCGATCGTTCGTGGAAGGTAGGAAACGCCTTCCGCACCGAGTCGGCCTCGCTCTGATCAAAACCGCTTAGCATCAATTCGCCGTGTGGACGCACGAGCGCCGCAATGGCCGCGGCGCTCGACACCAGCATGCCGCCGGTGAGGTTGGCAAGGACGATGTCAGCGGGGCGGGGTGGGTCGAGGCGGAAATCGCCGACCTTGAACGCGATGGTGTCGGGCAGCGTGTTCAGGGTCGCGCTGGCTTCAGCTGAGTCGATCGCGTCCTGATCCACGTCGATGCCGAGCACCGCTCGTGCACCCATCAAGGCTGCGGCCATCGACAGCACGCCCGATCCGGTCCCGAGGTCCAGCACCGTTCGATCAACAACGTCGATCTCCGACAACAGCCGCAAGCACAGTCGCGTCGTCGCGTGATGACCGGTTCCGAATCCCATCGAAGGCTCGATGACGATCACCGTGGCGTCGGCATCGCGCGCCGGCAGATCCCAGGGCGGTGCGACGATGAATGCGCCGGCGCGCACGGCAGTGAGCGATTGTTGCGAGCGGGCGGCCCAGTCCTCATCCGGCAGGTCGAGGCGTTCGATCCTGAGATTCGGCAGCGTCGTCGCGAGCGCGAGGCCGGCACGATCGCGTTCCGACGGATCGGCGAAGCAGACGTTCCAGTGCAATGGAGTTGGCGGCGGCTCCGGAATCGGCGGATAGGTCGGATCCCACAACCCCCCGGGCGGCAGCGGCCGCTCGGCGAGATCGTGGATCGCGACCGGACTGAAATCGGTGAGCACCGCCGAAACGATGTCCTCGCTGTCGTCCACGGCGGCAGCGCGCAGGATCAGCGCCGGCCACGATCTAGCCAAAGATGTCTTTGACCTTGCCGAAGATGCCGCGGTCGTCGTCCTGCTCGTCGCGCAGGGAGGCCTTGGCCTTCTGTTCGGGCAGGGTGGCGGCGAGTTGTTCGAGCAGTTTGCGTTGCTCCTTGGTGAGCCGCTTGGGGGTGACCCCCTGCACGGTGACCATCAGATCGCCATGGCCCCGGCCGGACACGTCCGGCATACCTTTGCCGCGCATCCGGAACGTCGTGCCCGGCTGCGTGCCTTCAGGAATCTTCAGCTTGTCTTCGCCGTCGATCAGCGGCACCGTAATCTCCGCGCCGAGCGCCAGCGTGGTGAAGGGCAGCGGCATCGTGCAGTGCAGGTTGTTGCCGTCACGCTGGAAGATCTTGTGCTCCTGGACGAAGACGACGACGTAGAGGTCGCCCGGAGGGCCGCCCAGGGTGCCGGCCTCGCCCTCGCCGGCCAGGCGCAAGCGCTGGCCGGTTGCGATGCCCGGGGGAATCTTCACCGTCAACTTGCGCGTCTTCTCGACGGTACCGCCGCCGTGGCACGCCGGGCACGGTTTGGCGATGACCTTCCCGGCGCCGCGGCACTGGCCGCACGTGCGCGCGACGGTGAAGAACCCCTGTTGATACCGCATCTGGCCGGTGCCGCGGCACTGCGGGCACGTGGTCGGCGAGGTCCCCGGTGCCGCGCCGTTGCCGTTGCAGGATTCGCAGGTCTCGTGGCGCGGGATCTGGATGGTCGTCTCGACGCCCTTCGCAGCCTGCTCGAACTTGATCTCGAGGTCGTAGCGAAGGTCGGCGCCGCGCTGCGGCCCGGCGCGCCGGCCGCTCGAGCCGAAGCCGAAAATGTCGCCAAGCCCGCCGAAGATGTCTTCGAACCCGCTGAACTGCGAGGGGTCGAACCCCTGCGGACCTCCGCCCACACCGGCGTGTCCGAAGCGATCGTAGCGCGCGCGCTTGTCGGCGTCGCTGAGGATGGCGTAGGCTTCGGCGGCCTCCTTGAACTTCTCCTCCGCCTTCTTGTCACCCGGATTGCGATCGGGGTGGTACTTGAGCGCCAGCTTTCGGTACGCGCTCTTGATTTCCTGCTCGCCGGCGTTGCGGGCGACGTCGAGGACTTCGTAGTAATCGCGCTTGCTCACGATGCCTTGGCCACCTTGACGAGCGCCGGCCTCAACAGGCGTTCCCCGAGCTTGTAGCCCTTGGCCATGACGCCGACGACTTCGCCTTCGCGGGCGCCGGCGACTTCCTCATACGCGACTGCCTGATGCAGATGCGGATCGAAATCCGCGCCCAGCGCGTCGACCGTGGTGACGCCGCGCTTCTTGAGCAGCTCGGCGAGCTGGCGTTGAATCAGCTCGAGGCCGGCCTTGTACTGCTGCGCCTCTGGCGGCGCGTCGGCGGCGAGCGCGCGATCGAAATCGTCGACGATCGTCAACAGATCGCCGATCACATCGGCGGCCGCCCATTCGATCATGTCTTTGCGGTCGCGCTCGACCCGCTTGCGAAAATTGTCGAATTCCGCCGTCTTGCGCAGCAGGCGATCGTAAAGATCGTCGCGCTCTCGTTGCAATGCATCGGCCGCGGCCGGTGCGGTGTCCGGGGACGTGTCCGATGCCGGTTCTGCTGCAGTGGTGCCGGGATCTTGAGGGTCGGTGGTCTGTTCTTCGTTCATGACGTGCGGTGCGGGCCGGCCAACGCCGGCCCTTCAACAATAGCGTTTAGTTTACGTCGCGGAGCACTCGGGCGACGGCAATGGCGGCGATGTCCACGGCGGTGATCGCCTTGGAATAGCGCATGCGCGTGGGGCCGATCACGCCGACGGTGCCGTTGCTGCGGCCGTCGAAATAGGTTGCGGCGATCAGACTGAAGGGCCGCAGCTCAGGATCGTTGTGCTCGGCGCCGATCACGACCGTCAGACCCGGGCCGTCGATGTATTCGGTCAACATGCGCGCCAGCCGCTGCTTTTCCTCAACCATCCGCCACAGCGTTTTCAGGGTATTCGCGGAGATGCCGCTGGCCTGCACGACTTCCTCGATTAACGTCGACGCGCCATCGACGTACACCGCCGTCGGCTGCTCGAGATTCTGAAACGACGTGCTGGCCAGACGCAGCGCGAGGCCGAGCAGCTGGTCGTAGAGGGAGCGCTCTTCCTTGAGCCGCTCGAGCACGCCGGCGCGCACTTCATCCAGGCTGCGGCCGGCAAATTCGGCATTCAGGAAGTTCGCGGCCTGCACGAGTTCCGATGCGTTCACCGCCTCACCGATGTCGACGGTTTTCTGCTGCACCTGATTGCCGCTCGTCACCATGACGATCAGGATGCGGCTGCCGGAAATCGGCACGAAGTCAATGTGCTGAAAGATCGCTTCGCCGTTCGGCGGCGCGATCGCAAAGCCAACACCGTTGGCCGCCTCTGAAAGCACGTGCGAGGTCGAGGACAGCAGATCGTCCATCAGTGGCGCATCGCCGGCTTCCTGGCGCAGGCGCGCTTCCACCGCCGAGGCATCCTTCGCGGACCGTCGTCCCTCGAGCAGCATGTCGACGTAAGCACGGTAACCGGCGTCGGTCGGGACGCGGCCGGCGGACGTGTGCGGTTGCCACACGTAACCCATTTCCTCGAGCTGAGCCAAAACGTTGCGCACCGTCGCCGACGAGACGTTGAGGCCGGTTTTTTGCGCAAGGGTCGCCGACGCCACGGGTTCACCCGTTTCGATGTACGAACGGACCAGGGTCGCAAGGATGCGCCGCGTGCGATCAGATAGTGCAGGTCCCGACATGGGTTCGTGGCAGTCCTCTACTGCGTCGACATCTGTTAGCAGTCGCAATAAGAGACTGCTAACAATATATCACGCAGGTTCGTTGAGAGTCACTGCCGGGCTGCCTGAAACTGCCTTACGGGCCGGTAGATAGGTGGCTATCAGGCAAATGGCCAACAGGCCAAGCCCAACCAGGCCGCTCGTCCACGGATCGCGCGCGTCGACTTCGAACAGCACGGACTCGAGTACCGACGAAACGGTTAATGCCCCGCCAAGCCCGGCGACGACGCCGGCCGCCGCCGCGACCATCGCCTGTGTGATGACCAACCGGACGAGGGTGCGCCGATCGGCGCCGATCGCGGCACGGATCGCCAGCTCACGCCGCCGGCTGGCGGTGGTGGACGCGGTCACTCCGTAAACGCCAATCGTCGAGATCAACAATGCGACCACGGCGGCCACCAGCAGCAGCCCGCTTAACGCGCGCCGATCGGCGGTGGAATTGTCAATCAGCTCGCCGATCGTCCTGACTCGCTCGAGCGGCCGATCGCGGTCCACGGCGTGGACGGCTGCCGGCAGACTCGCCAGCACCGATCGCGGATCGCCATGCGCGCGCACGAAGAAGCTGCTGAAGCCCCAGACGCGCTGGGCGTGCGGCACATACATCTGCGGCGCTTCGCGCTCGGCGACACCGAACTGGCGGACGTCCGACACAATGCCGACGATTTCGGGCGATGGGGCGGGCGGAGCCGTCGGACTGCCGCTGTAATACTGCAGCCGCTTGCCGACGGCGCGTTCGCCGGCGAAATGCTGCCTGGCGAAGGATTCGCTAATCACCACGACGGGAGGTGAATCCGGGCGGTCGTGTTCACTGATCCATCGGCCCTCGAGCAGGCGCAGTCCCATCACCTGCGCGTACGTAGGACTGGCAGGCAGATCGATCGCGATCGGTTCGCTGCCCGGCGGCGGCACCGGTTTGCCGACGATGGCAAAGCGCCGCGTGGCCCGCATCGAACCCATTGGCCCATACGCGCCGGACGCCGCGGCGCTCACACCTGGCACATTCTGCAGGCGATCGACCACGGCCTCGACGAAGCGAAGGCGTTTCGCCGGCCCATCGTAACGATCCATCGGCAGGGTCACTTGAAATGTGATCACGTTGTCGGCATCGAAGCCCGTATCGGTCGCGAGCAACCGGGACGCGCTCTGCAGGAATAAACCCGCCGCGAACAACAGCATGACGGCCGCGCCGACTTCGAGCGCGACCAGCGCATGTCGCAGACGTGTCCCCGTCCGCGTCTGCGTCGCGGTTCGCTGCGTCGCAGCCGCCAGGCCCGACTGCGCGGCGCGCCGCGACACGATCCATCCCAGGGTCATGCCGGTGATCATGGTGAGGCCGATGAGCATCAACACTGGCGAGGCGCCAACTGACGCGCGCTGAATCTGATCCGCGGGCATCAGATTGCCCAGCAGCAAGAGCCGCCGCAGTCCTTCCATCACCCCGATCGCGGCAAGCGCCGCCAGTACCGCCAGCAACAGGTGTTCGACGATCAGTTGTCTGGACAGACGCGCGGCGCTGGCGCCGAGCGCCGTGCGAACGGAGAACTCGGCCTGTCGTGCAGCGGTCCGGACCAGGACAAGACTGGCGATATTCGTGCACGCCAGCAGAAAAATCGCGCCGGCCGCGAATCCGACGACGGTGATGATCCGCCGCGCGTTGCGCGTCAGCTGGACCGACGCCGGATTGAGCTTCACTCGGTACCCGGCATTGGCTTGCGGATACTCGCGCTGCAGGTCTTCCGCGACGACATTCATCTGGCGCTCGACGGTTTCGAGGGTGGCCCCCGGCGCCAATCGGCCCATGGTCCGCAGGTAGGTCTGGCTCCGCGTGCTCTCAGCCGGATCGATCACCAGCGGCTGCCAGAAGTTGCCGTAGCTCGCCGGAAACTCGAACCCTTCCGGAAGGACGCCGATGACCGCAGTGGGCCGGCCGTCCACCATCAAGGTATGGCCGACCGGATCGGCCGGGCCGAATCGTGCGCGCGCAAACCTGTGACTCAGGATGATCGTCGGCGCCGCGCCCGGCTGCACATCCTCTTTGCTGAAGGGCCGGCCGCGCGCGACGCGCACGCCGAGCACGTCGAACATGTCCTCCGACATCCACGCGCCTTCGACCTGTTGCGGTGAGTCGCCGCCGATGGTGGCGCTCGTCGAGGCAAACGCGCCGAACGCGGTCAAGCCAATCTTGCGCGATCGGTGGTCGAGAAAATTCAGCTCGCTCCATGGGAACTCAAAGCGATTGCGGGCGGGGTTCTCGCTCCACGCATAGACGATGCGATCGATGTCGGCGGCGCCCGGCAAGGGGTTGAGCAGCACGCCCTTGACGAGGCTCAGGACGGCGGTCATCGGGCCGAGCGCGAGAGCCAATGTCGCGACCGCTGCGATCGTGAACGTCTTCTGCCGTCGCAGGCTGCGCACGGCGTGCCGCAAATCGTGGCGCCAGTAGTCGGCGCGCAGCCGCACCGACAGCGCCGCGATCTCCGCGAACGCCGACCACGGCAGCAGCACGGCCCGCACGCCTTGCATGCGCCGCCGCTGTTCGGCGAACACCGTCGTCATTTCGTCCGCGAATTCCTCGCGAAACGATCGCGGCAAGAGCCGCAACAGCCATCGATAGCCCTGTTCGGTCATGACGTCCTCGTTCGCGACAGCAGGTGCACGCCGCGGGCGGCACGCACCATCTTTTCAAGCCGGGCTGCTTCGGCTTCGGCCACGTCCCGGCCGAGCGCCGTCAGCTTGTAGGGCCGGCGGCGCTGGTCGTCGGAACTCATCTCGACGATCAGCTCATCGTCGAGGAAGCGCTTGATCAGTCCGTAGAGGGTTCCCGTACTCAGCCGGACGTCGCCGCCAGTGCGCTCTTCGACGTCCTTGAGGATGGAGTAGCCATGCTTCGGGCCGTCGGCCAGCGCGAGCAGGACATGAAAGGCCGCGGCAGTCAGCGGCAGGAACGGCGTGGGATCGCGTCGGCTCGTCATATGCGTCGTGGCACGATATGTCGTGCCGCGACATATTAGACGATGTCGGCCGGAAAAGGTTTGCTGGTGGCCTGGGGCAGCTGCGCAGCGGATTAGAAGAGGTGCGCCCGTGCGGCCAACGCGGTCGCTTCCGCCCGCGCGGTGGCGGTGATCTCCTGGACATCCCAGACGGTCGGCCGGAACTCGTCGATCAGCAGCTGGCCGTCGACGATCGCGGCGCGGACGTCGGTGCCGCGGCTGGCATAGACGATGGTGGAGTAGGGATCCGGGCCATGCGTATGCACGAGGATCAGGTCCGCTTTCTTACCGGGCTCGATGCTGCCGATCTCGGCCTGAAGTCCAAGCGCGCGCGCCCCCTCGCGAGTTGCCATCGCCACCACGTCGCGCGCGGTCAGCGCGCCGGGCTGCCGGCGCACCGACTGTAAGACCGCGGCTAATCGCATTTCCTCGAACATGTCGAGATGGTTGTTACAAGCCGCGCCATCCGCGCCGAGCGAGACGGAGATGCCTTTGGCGCGCATTTCGACTATCGGCGCCAGACCTGAGCCGAGCTTCAGGTTCGATCCGGGGCAGTGCAGAACTTTGACGTCGCGTTCGGCGAGCAAGGCCTGCTCGCCGTCATCCACCCACACGCAGTGCGCGAGGCACAAGCGCTCGGAAGCCAGTCCGGTGTCGTCGAGGTACTCGATGTTCTTGCGGCCGGTCCGCGCCTTGATGAGCGCGATTTCGTCGCGATTCTCCGACGCGTGGGTGTGAACCACCAGCTGATGCTCGACGGCGAGGCGTCCCACCGCTTCGAGCAGCTCACGCGAACATGATACGGCGAACCGTGGTGCGAAGGCGGCGCGCAGCCGCCCGTTGGCGCGGCCGTGCCAACGCTTGGCGATAGCGATGCTGTCATCGATCGACTGCGCCGTATTTTCAAGCAACCGCCGCGGCACGGCGTCGTCGGCATCCATCATGCACTTGCCGACCACCGCCCGCAGCCCCATCGGCTCGAGAGCCTCGAACACCGCATCGGTGTCGTGAACCGTCTCCATCGTCAGCACGGTAGTCGTGCCCGACGCGATCAGCTCCGCTGCGGCCTGTCGCGCTGCGGCCATCAGCGACTTCGGCGTGTGCGCGGCTTCCATCGGCCACACCCGCGTCTTGAGCCAGTCGAGCAACGCGAGGTCGTCGGCGTAGCCGCGGAACAGCGTCTGGCAGAGATGAATATGGGTTTGAATGAAGCCCGGCAACAGGTATGCGCCGGCTGCGTCGATGACGCGATCCGCCGACGCGACCGATGACCCGACGGTGGCGATCCGCCCGTCGCGCACCAGCACGTCGCCTTCGATCACGTCGAAGGCGTCGTTCATGGTGACGATCGTGGCGTTCGTGATCGCTAGCGAAGCGCCTTGAGCTTGGGGAACCATCGCAGCGACGCGGATCGTAGCGCGTCGGCCTTGCCGCGCCGGACGGCAATCAATTCGGCGGTAATGCTCACCGCGATCTCCTGGGGCGTCACCGCTCCGAGATCGAGGCCAATGGGCGCATGAATGCGCTCGAGCCGCGAGGGGTCGAGATCGGTTTCGGCCAGCAGCTGCTCGTAGAGGCGCGACACCTTCGCACGGCTGCCGATCAAGCCGACGTAGCGAAGCTCACGCGGCGCGAGTCCGCGCAGCACGTCCAGGTCGTTACGATGGCCGCGAGTGACAATCACGGCATACGACGTCGGCGGTAACGGCGTGCGCGCCAACCACTGCGGGATGTCGTCGACGATGACCGATGACGCGAATGGAAACCGTTCGGTATTCGCAAAAGCGGCGCGGTCGTCGATCACGTGCACGCCGAAGCCGGCCTCGTGCGCCATCCTCGCCAGATAGTAGCCGACATGGCCGGCGCCAAAAATGTAGACGGCCGGCGAGGCTTCGATCGGCTCGATGAACACTTCCATCTGGCCGCCGCAGACCAGCCCGGTCTCTTCCGCGAAGTCGTCGTTCAGGTCGTATCTGACCGTCGCCGGTTTGCGCGTCTGCAAGACCTGCCGCGCCTTGCCGATCGCATCGTGCTCGTAACAGCCGCCGCCAACGGTGCCGACAATGCGGCCGTCGCCGAACACCAGCATTTTCGCGCCGACGCGCTGGGGTGTCGACCCGTTCGACGACACGATGGTCACCAGCGCGGCTTCCTCACCCCGCGACAGGGCTTCCCCTAAGGCCGCGAAGACCTCATGGTTCATGTAGAGCGATTGTACCTGAAGGCCGAAGGCGGAAGGCCGAAGGCTGAAGGCTGAAGGCTATTGAAACCGATGCAGCTCGCACACGCCGAGCGGCTCGGTGCCGGACAGAAATGCCTCGTTCGTCACGCGCGGACAGGTCGGTGTAGCGATTCTTCCGGTATCGCGATCGATCTCGACGAAACTGATGCCTTCGGGTGCGTCGAACGAAGACGACGCTCGCCCGGACACGGCGTTTTTCATGAACTGCGTCCATATCGGCAACGCCGCCTGCGAGCCGCTCAAGCCGAGCGGCTGGTTGTTGTCCAATCCGACCCAGACGACGGTCAGCAGTTCCGGCGTGAAGCCCACGAACCACGCATCGCGAAGGTCGTTGGTGGTGCCTGACTTGCCGGCCGCGTCCGCCGCAAATCCATTGGCGCGCGCCGAGGCGCCGGTCCCTTCATTCAGGACGCTTCGCATCATGTGCGTGACGAGGAAGGTCGTCGATGGTCGCGCGACGCTGGCCCCGTTCTCCGCCTTGGGCGTCACGCTGTCTTCACCGCTCGTAATGCTGACGATCGGCCGCAGCTTCTTGATGGTGCCGCGATTGAGGAACAGCGTGTAGGCCTCCGCCACTTCCAGCGGCGTTAGCTCGACGATCCCCAGCGCGACGGAGGGGTACGGCTTGACCTGATCGGTCGCGCCGATTCTGGCTTTCTTCCAGAGCGAGACGACCCGATCGTAGCCGGTCTGCTCGGCCACCTTTACTGCCGCGACGTTCCGGGACATCGCCAGCGCGCGCCGCCACGTAATCGGGCCGTCGTACTCGCCGTCGTAATTGCGCGGCGTCCACTCCTGATTGTCGAAACTCCAGGTCGTCGGCTCGTCGAGGACGATGGCTGCCGGCGAGATGTCGCCGGCGCTCTCTTCAGCGGCTTTTTCGAGTGCAGCCAGGTAGACGAACGGCTTGAACGTCGACCCGATCTGCCGTCGGGCGTTCACCGCGCGATTGAACTGCGATTGGCTGTAGGAGCGGCCCCCAATGAAGGCAAGGATCTCCCCGGTCCGTGGGTCGATCGCCACCAGCGCCGCTTGCGCGACACGCCGGGGGCCGCGGCGACGACGGCCGAGAATGGCGTCGAGGTTCGCGATGCCGGCGCTGACAGCTTCCTGCGCGTGGCGCTGCAGATTCAGGTCCAGCGACGTGTAGACGTCCAGCGCGCCCGGCTTCGACGTCGCCCCCGGGAACGAGGTATCGAGGACGTCGCCGACGTAGTCGACGAAATACGGCGCCTCGTTGTCGACGGACCGCGCCACGACGGCGATGGGTTCCTTGGCGGCGCGGTCGGCGGCGTCGCTGGTGATGTAGCCGGCATCGACCATGGCGCGCAGCACGATGTTGCGCCGATCGCGCGCGCGCTCGGGATTGTTGAAAGGCGAATGAGTCTGCGGCGACTGGATGACGCCGGCCAGCAGCGCCGCTTCCGACAACGTCAGATTGCGAACGTCCTTCGCGAAATAGATCTTCGACGCCTCGGCGACGCCATGCAGCGCGAACGAGCCGCGATGGCCGAGATAGACGTCGTTCAAGTACAGCTCGAGGATTTCGTCCTTGGTGGCCTTGGTCTCCAGCACGATCGCCATGAACTGTTCGAGAATCTTGCGTCCGTACGACCGCTGCCGCGTTTGCTGTTCTTCCAGCATCTGCTCGGTAAGGAAGAAATTGCGGGACAGTTGCTGCGTAATGGTGCTGCCGCCGACCAGATAGGGCCGATTGCCAAACAGGTTGGTGAGCGCCGCGCCGACGATGCGAATCGGATCGACGCCAGGGTGGTAGTAGAACCGCCGATCCTCGATCGACAGCACCGCCTCGCGGACGCGCGCCGGGATTTCGTCGAGCGCAACGCGCCGCCGCTTTTCGCGCGAGCCGGTCATGAGAGCCGTCAGCAGCGGCGCATCGATGATCACGCGCTCGAGGTTCTTGCCGCCGGTCTGAATGCGGGTGATGCGTTGCGGCGGTGGCGGTGCCGGTTTTGCCGACTTCTTGCGCGGGGCAGGCGGTTCTGGAAACGACACCGTCAGCAGCTTGCCGGCGTGATCGCCGCCGCGCGACCGCAGCACGATGGTATGGCGGTCGATGGTGAAATCCCCGGGACGCTCGACACGGGCGCGCTGCGCGTAGCCAACGTCGTTGAGCCGGGCGATCAGTTCGATCTGGCTGAGACTCTGACCCGTCTGGAGGGCAAGCGGGCGCGCGAAGATGCGCGGGATCGCGCGATCGCGCTCGCCGTGGAGACGCTCGTCGATGACGCGGCCGTACGACACGTATAGATAGACGAGGCCGCCAGCCGTGATCGCGGCGATCACAGCGAGGCTGATCGTGATTCGGCGCCGGTACGGCGCCAGCATCGCCGGCCAGCTGAAGCGGGGCAGTCGAATGCGCCAGCCGCGCGCCGCTTTTTTTCTCTTCGCCAAATTCGTTAACGGCTGACTGGCGACGGTGGTCTCAGATCGTCAGCACCCAGTGATGGCCCATCTCGAGCGGCAGCTCCTCCATCAACCGATCGACCAATGCCGGCCCGTAGCGGTTGAGGAACCACACGAAGCCGACTTCACGTTCCTGTGGGTGGCCTTGGGGAAAGGTCAGGGCCTGGGCCCGCTGGAACTGGCGCCGCAACGTATCGTCGCGCCGCTTCGCCGCCTGGATCACCTTGCCGTGCAGCGACTGCACCTCGTGCTGCAGCTTGCCGAGCGTTGACCGCACCGCACCTTCGAGCGTGGGATCGATTTGCGGAACCGCGGCCGCGACCGCGTGCATGCGCTCGTCGATTAATGTCGAAACCGCCGCCAGCGAATGTTCGACGGTCGGCGGCAGCTGGCTTTCCAACAGCTGATTCAGCGCCGATTCGTCCTGGGCGCGAAACGCCGTGAGCGGCAGATCGTACTTGCTCATGAACCGCAGGGTAGCTGAATCAGCCAGCGTTGCCGTGCCGCGTTGATACATCAACGGCATGGGCACGCCGAAATGGGCGTAGACGTCTTTGAGCTGCCCCAGGTATGCCAATTCGTTCGGCCCGGCGACATAACAAATAGTCGGGAACACGGTGTCCTGGACAATCGGCCGGGTCAGCACATTCGGGCTGAAGTGTTCCGGGTGCTGATCCGCCTCTCGCAGCAGCGCCTGCACCGACGTCGATTCATCGCCGACCGTCGCCGACTCGCCGTCGATCTTGATTGGCGCGCGCACCGCATTGAGATGGAACAGTGACACTGTGCCTTCGGCGAGCGTGGCCTGCGCGTGATAGCCCTTGGCGACCAGCGCGTCTCCGGCGCGTGCGGCGATCCGCGCGGTCTGGCCGGGATGGGTCAGCTCCTTGACGAACACGTCGCGCGCGAGCGGCTTGGCTGCCGGATCCGAGCTGTTGTAGACGACCAGGCCGTACGCGCCGAGCACCTGCTCGAGCCAGACGCCGAACGCCATCGCCATGCCTCGGCCCGGGGTGTATGCGGCGCGGAGCTGGGCGAGCAGGTCGGACTTGAATTCGGAATCGGGAAGCGCGGCGGAGAGTTGATCGAGGGCGGTGTGGATGGCGTCGGTCAGCGTCAGCCGGGCGATTGGCTGGGCGCCGGCGCCCGGCAAGTCCGCCAGCCGTATGGTCGTGGCCGCGAACTCGCTGTCGAGGACCGTACATCCGCTCACTTCCAGCCAGTCGTGATCCTCGGCGTCACTCCAGAACACCGGCACGACCGCCACGCGATGCTCTCGCTGCACCTTGGCCGCGAGCTTCATCGTGGTGATCGCTTTCAAGAGCGTGAACAGCGGACCGCCGAACAGGCCGGCCTGCTGGCCGGTGATGATCACGCGCGTCGCCGGATCGGCCAGGCGTGCTGCCGACTCGCGCGACGCGGCGGGCGCATTGCGCTCCGCTTGTTGCGCCGCGATCACCCGAGCGAGGTCGGCGGGCCGCCGCGCGTACGCCTGCGAGCGCTTGATGGTATCGGCCCACGCGGACGACGTGGCCGGATCGCCGGCAAAAAACGGCGCGACGTTGGCGAATTCAAACGCGTAATCCGACGCGAGACGGCGAATCCACGGAAACGTGCGGATGTCAACCGCCAGCGATGAGGCGGAGGCGGTCGAGACGTCGGATGGCACTGCGCCGTACTGTCTCAAACGCTCGCTAAAGCTGTCAACCGTAGGTGATATCATCGTGAGTCGGAAAGTGAACGAAGACGGGGCACTGTTCGACTCAGGATTCGATGGCGGCCGGGCGTTTTCCGTTTCGCCGGCCGGCGGCGTTTCCCTCGAATCCGCTCTCCGCGATTTCGGTCCCGCGGCAATCGATGATCTGATCCCGCGTTTGCGCAGCCTCGCGTCGACGCTCGACGCTGCGCACGCGAGCGGCGCGGTTCACGGCGCCCTTCATCCCGGCAACATCTTCGTCACCGACCAGACGACGACCATTGTCGCCGCCGGGGCGAACCGTACGCGCGATCGCGCCATTGAGCCCTACGCCGCCCCCGAACTCGCGGGCGGCGCCGCGCCCACGCCGGCGTCCGACCAGTTTGCGCTTGCCGCCATCACCTTCGAATGGATGTTCGGCCGGCCGATTACAGGCCCGGCCGTACGTCCGATCGAAGTCCGCTTGATGCCGGGTGTCGATCGCGCGCAGTTGTCGCGGGCCTTCACGCGCGCGCTCGCGCCGGAGCCGTCGAATCGGTTCCCGTCGTGCCGGGAGTTTTGCGAAACGTTGGCCGGCGCCGTCGTTCCCGAACTGCCCCTCGCTGCCGCGGCCGCCGACGATGCCGACGACCCCGTCGGCCCGTTCCTACCCGAGGACCCGCCTCTGAACATCGAGGATGGCCGCAACATTGACGACGTCAAGATTGTCGCTGAGGAGACGAACCTCACCGCCGCCGCGCCGGATCTCGACAGCATTGCGCCGCCGCTTGCCGCGCACGAACGCGAGGCCGAATCCGAAATCGAGTCCGAACACGAACCCAAACACGAATCGGAACCACTGCCAGTTGCGGCATGGACTCCCGCAACGGATCGGGCCGCGCCTCGCGACACCGCGCAGCGGTTCAGCGCGACGGCCCTGATTCTCGCCACACTGGTCGGCGCCCTGTTCGGGTTCGCCGCCGGATACATGGCGCGTCCGCGCGCATTGCAGGGTGACTACGCGGCCGCGCGGCCGGCCAACACCAGCGCCGCTGCCGAAACTGCCGCGGACATCACCACTGCAACACGGGGCGCGACGCCGATTGACGCGGGTGACGCCGCCACATCGAAGACACCCAGACGATCGCAGGCGGCCAGCGCCGGTCAGGCATCGGACGTAGGTCGCTTGTTGGTGCGTTCCACGCCAAGCGGCGCCGCCGTCACGGTCGATGGCGTGGCGAAGGGCGTGACGCCGGTTGCGCTTCGCGAATTGCCGATCGGCACGCGCCGCGTCGTCGTGGCCCGACGCGGCTATCTGCCCGAGACGCGCACGGTGCAAATCTCGAAGGAACGGCCGTCACGCACGCTGGAAGTGCGGTTATCACCGGAAGCCGCGCCGCCGCCGCGGCCAAGTACGCCGGCATCGCTGGGACGGCCCGCGGCCGCCACCGGTTCGCTCGAAGTCGATTCGCGGCCCTCGGGCGCGTCGGTGTCGCTCAACGGTCAACCGCGCGGCCGGACACCGCTGACGATCACTGATCTGCAGCCCGGCGAATATCGCGTCCTGCTGACGCGGAGCGGGTACCACAACTTTGTAACCACGGTGCGGGTGGTTGCCGGCGAGCGCGTGCGCGCCGCCGCGTCGTTGACCGCAGTGGAGCAGGAATGAACGCCATACTTGCGCTCGAAGACGGCACCTGGTTTCAGGGCGTCTCCGCCGGTGCCCCCGGACACACCGAGGGCGAAGTCGTTTTCAACACCAGCATGACCGGATATCAGGAAGTCCTCACCGATCCGTCGTACGCGGGACAGATCGTGACGATGACGGCGCCGCAAATCGGCAACTACGGGGTGACCGGCACCGACCAGGAGTCCGGCAAGCCGCAAGTTGCCGGATTCGTGATGCGCGATGCGTCGCCGATGTCGAGCAACTGGCGCGCCCAGGGCACGCTCCGCGAGTACCTGACACGCCACAGCATCGTGGCGATCGGCGATATCGACACCCGCGCGTTGACCAAACGGCTGCGATCTGCCGGCGTGATGCGAGGCATGATTGCGACGGGCACCGTCGATCCCGCGGCACTGATCGAGAAGACACGGCAAATCCCGCACATGGAAGGCAGCGACCTGGTCAAGGACGTGACCTGCAAGGAGGCGTACGATTTCGAAACGTCTCTCGCTGATGCCGTGACCGAAGCGAGCTTCGGGGTCGCACCGCTGCGGCGGGCCAAGCGGCCGCTGCGCGTGGCCGCGTATGACTACGGGATCAAGCTGAATATCCTGCGGCGGCTCGCCGCTCATGGCTGCCAGGTCCGTGTATTTCCGGCGTCAACGCCGGCGGCCGAACTGCTGGCGTGGAAGCCCGACGGCATTTTCCTCAGCAACGGCCCCGGCGATCCGGCGGCAGTCACCTACGCCATCGAGAACATCAAGGAAATCGGCAAGACCGACGTGCCGACATTCGGCATTTGCCTCGGTCATCAATTGATGGGGCTGGCGCTCGGCGCGCAAACCTACAAGCTGAAATTCGGTCACCGCGGCGGCAACCACCCGGTCAAGCAGCTCGATTCAGGCGCCATCGAGATCACCTCGCAGAATCACGGCTTTGCCGTGGACCCCGACTCGCTGCCGTCGAACGTGCGGGTCACGCACCTGAATTTGTACGACGGTACGGTGGAGGGCCTGCGCCACACCGACAAGCCAATGTTCTCGGTGCAGTACCATCCGGAGGCGTCGCCGGGCCCGCACGACGCCGATTATCTGTTCCAGGAGTTCCTCGACGAGATGGAGAAATAACGGTGCCAAGAGTGCCAAAGCTGCCAAAGGTGCCAACGGTGCGGACGCGCTGATGCCCAAGAGAACCGACATTAAACGTGTGCTGGTCATCGGCTCGGGTCCGATCGTCATCGGGCAGGCGTGCGAGTTCGACTATTCCGGCACGCAGGCGGTAAAAGCGTTACGCAGCGAAGGGCTCGAGGTCGTGCTGGTCAACAGCAACCCCGCGACGATCATGACGGATCCGGAGCTGGCGGATCGCACCTATGTCGAGCCACTGACGGCCGACGCCCTGGAGAAGATCATCGAGAAGGAGCGGCCCGATGCGATTCTGCCGACGGTCGGCGGCCAGACCGCTCTCAATCTCGCCGTGCAGCTCGACGAGCTCGGCATCCTCAAGAAATACAAGGTCGAACTGATCGGCGCATCGATTCCGGCGATCAAGGTTGCTGAAGATCGCCTGCTGTTCCGCGATGCGATGAAAGAGATTGGCGTCGAGGTACCTGAGAGCGGCGTTGCCAAATCGCTGGCCGAAGCGCTGGCCATCGTCGAACGCACCGGCTTTCCGTCGATCATCCGGCCGTCTTTCACGATGGGCGGCGTCGGCGGCGGCATTGCCTACAACCTCGAGGAGTTCAAGGAGATCGCCAGCCGCGGCATGAGCCTCAGCCCGGTGCACGAAATCCTGGTCGAGGCGTCAGTAATTGGCTGGAAGGAATTCGAGCTCGAGGTGATGCGTGACGGCGCCGACAACTTCGTCGTCATCTGTTCGATCGAGAACATCGATCCGATGGGCGTGCATACCGGCGACAGCATTACGGTCGCGCCCGCCCTGACGCTCACCGACAAGGAATACCAGCGCATGCGCGACTGGGGCCGGCGAATCATCCGGCGCGTCGGCGTCGAGACCGGAGGGTCCAACATTCAGTTTGCGATCAATCCGGACGATGGCCGGATGATCGTCATCGAGATGAACCCGCGCGTGTCGCGGTCGTCGGCGCTGGCGTCGAAGGCCACCGGTTTCCCGATTGCAAAAATCGCGGCGAAGCTGGCGCTGGGCTACCGGCTCGACGAGATCCCGAACGACATCACGCGCGTCACGCCGGCATCGTTCGAGCCGACGATCGATTACGTCGTGGTCAAGATTCCGCGCTGGAACTTCGAAAAATTCCCGCAGGCGGATCGAACCCTGACGACGCAGATGAAGTCGGTGGGCGAGGCGATGGCGATTGGCCGCACGTTCAAGGAAGCCTTCCTGAAGGGCATGCGCTCGCTCGAGCTCGGCAAGGAAGGGCTGCTGTTCCGGCGGCCGTCGAGCGGCGGCGAGGACGACGTGGCCACGGCCGAGGAAGAAGAGGCCGCGTTGCGCCGCAAGCTGGTGATCCCCAACGATCGGCGCATGTGGGAGCTGTTCCGCGCCCTCGATCTGGGTTGGGATATCGAGCGGCTGCACGACCTGACGAACATCGACCCATGGTTTCTGCAGCAATTCAAGGACATCGTCGAGCTGCGCAAGACGGCGGAGATGATCGGCCTGCGCGACATGTCCCATGACCTGATGCGCACGCTCAAACGCGCCGGCTTCGGCGATCGCGAGCTCGCGGAGATTCTCGGCGTCGACGAGACGGCGGTCCGGGAGAAACGGTCCGAGCTGAAACTCCGGACCGCCTACAAGCGCATCGACACCTGTGCCGCGGAGTTCGAGTCGTTCACGCCATATCTCTACAGCACCTTCGAAGACACCTGCGAAGCCGATCCCACCGACAAGCAAAAGGTCATCATCCTCGGCAGCGGTCCCAACCGCATCGGCCAGGGTATCGAGTTCGACTACTGCTGCTGTCACGCGGTGTTCGGATTCAAGGCGGAAGGCTTCGAGACCGTGATGATCAACTGCAACCCGGAGACGGTCTCGACCGATTACGACACCGCCGACCGGTTGTACTTCGAGCCGCTCACGTTCGAAGACGTGATGGCGGTGATCGAGCGGGAACGCGAAGGCAACGTCGACGTGTCGTGCGTCGTGCAGTTCGGCGGCCAGACGCCGCTGAAACTGGCGCTGGCTTTGCAGGCGGCCGGCGTCACCATCCTCGGCACTTCGCCGGATTCGATCGATCTCGCGGAAGATCGTCAGCGCTTCAATCAGCTGTTGTGGGATCTCGGCATCCCGCAGCCGGCCAGCGGCACGGCGACGTCGAAATCCGAAGCGCGGGAGGTGGCCGCGAAGGTGGGCTTCCCCGTGGTCGTGCGGCCGTCGTACGTGCTCGGCGGACGCGCGATGGCGATCGTCTATGACGTCGGCACCCTCGATCGCTACATGGCGAGCGCCGTCGATGTCTCGCACGATCGGCCGATCCTGATCGATCGCTTCCTCGAACACGCCAAGGAAATCGACGTCGACTGCGTCGCCGACGAGTCGGGCGCCGTCGTCATCGGCGGGATCATGGAACACATCGAGGAGGCGGGTATCCACTCGGGCGACAGCTCGTGCGTCGTGCCGCCGCCGTATCTCAGCGATCGCCACATCACCACGATCCGCGACTACACGCGCCGGATCGCGAAGGCATTGAAGGTCATCGGCCTGATGAACGTGCAGTACGCGATCAAGGACGACATGGTCTATGTCCTCGAAGTGAACCCGCGCGCCTCGCGTACGGTGCCGTATCTCTCCAAGGCCAACGGCGTACCGCTGGCGCAATTGGCGGCGCGGGCGATGGCGGGGAAGTCGCTCGCCGAGCTCGGCATCACCGACGACCTGACGCCGGCGGGCATGTTCGTCAAGAGCCCGGTGTTTCCGTTTGTGCGCTTCCCGGGCGTCGACACGATTCTCGGACCGGAGATGAAATCGACGGGCGAAGTAATGGGCGGCGCGAGCAGCTTCGGCATGGCGTTCATCAAGGCAATGCTGGGCGCGGGCCAGCGCCTGCCGGTCGACGGCGCGGTTTGCATCACCGTCAACAACGAAGACAAGGGCGAGGTCCTGCCAATCGCGCTCGGCCTGGCCGACCTTGGCTTCCAGATCATCGGCACCCGAGGCACGGCGGCGTACTTGCGCGCGCATGGGGTGGAATGCTCAGTGGTGTTCAAGGTCAACGAGGGCCGTCCCAGCCTGGCGGATGAGATCGTCAACCGTAAGATCTCGATGGTCATCAACACGCCGCACGGACGCGAGTCGTTCTTCGACGACAAGGCGGTTCGGCGCGCGGCGATGATGGCCGGCGTGCCGTGCATCACCACGATCACCGGCGCCGCGGCGGCGCTGGAGGCGATCCGGGCCCTGAAGACCGAGGGTCTCGACGTTCGCGCGCTGCAGGACTACTACGCGGCGGTGGCGGCGAGCTAAAACAGCCACGAAGGACACGAAAAGCACGAAGAATCTTTTCGAAATGACAGCAGGGCCATAGCTTCGTGTTCTTCGTGTCCTTCGTGGCAGGAACCGCGTACGCGAGCACTCGCCGCTGTTGCAATACTTGCGCTCCTAAGCTGACCATCCGACGATTTCCGAGTAATTCGAGTTGTGCCGGGGTTTGCAGAACCCCCCGGGCATGCCGACATCCCTCCTTCTTGCCATTGCGGTCGCGGCAGGTGTCGCGGCCGGCGTGTTCCTCGATCCGACCCTGTTCCGCGGCGCGCGTTGGTGCGTGGCCGTATTCGCGGCGTCGTGGTTCGTCGCCGCGGCTCGCGGTCGACTCGTTATCGCGCGCTGGTGCTTCGCCATCGCGCTCGCAGCGTCGTGCGTACTGATCGCCGCTGACGCTCACCACAAAGCTCTGCACTCACCGCTGCGCGACTATCTCGATGAGCGGTTCGGCGGCTACGCGATTGGCAGCGCCTCGGCTACGCGCGCGGATGAACTGATTCAGATCGAGGGCGTCTTGCTGTCGGACGCGTCGCTGACCGACATCGGCGCGACGATGCTGGTGCGGGTGGAGCGGGTGGCCTTCGATGGATGGCCGGATCCGGTCGAAGGAGGTGTGTCGCTCGGGGTGGTCGGCGCGCTGGCGGCCGAGTCGATCCGCGAATGGCGTGCCGGTCGCACGATCCGCGCACCGGTGGCGCTGCGCCGCCCGGCGCGCTACCTGAATTCCGGCGTGCCTGACGGCGAGCGCGCGTTGGCCAGGCGCGGCATCAGCCTGGTCGGAACCGTGAAGAGCGCGGCGCTCGTCCAGGTGGTGCGGCGCGGCAGCGCCCTCGACGAAGCGGCGGCCGCCGTCCGCGACGTAGTGCGGCGCGCCCTGACCCGGCACGTGGCACCTCACGCAAGGCAATCGGCGGCGATCGCGATCGCGATCCTGATCGGCGACCGCAGCTCGCTCGATCCAGTTGTCGAGCAGCGCCTGCAGGAGGCCGGCACATATCACGTGATCGCCATTTCCGGCGGCAACATCGCCATTCTCGCGGGCGTGGTCCTGGCGCTGTTGTGGCTGGCTCGGATCCGCGAGGGCTGGGCCGCGGGCGGCGCGATTGCCGTGCTGGTCGCTTACGCCTTCGTCGCCGGAGGAGGTGCGTCGGTGATGCGCGCCACCATCATGGCGGCGTTATATCTCGCACTCCGCACCATCGATCAACGAACCGCGCCGCTGCACGCGATATCGGTCACGCTGGCTGCCGTGCTGCTGGCGACGCCCCTGGCCGTCGCCGACGTCGGGCTGTGGCTGACTTTTGGCGCCACGGCGGCGATCATCGTCGGCGCGCGAGTCTTGCCGTTGCCGCGCCACCGCTGGCTCCGCGCTCCAGCCGCGCTCTTGCTCGCGTCGCTGTCAGCTGAAGTCGTATTGCTGCCGATCGTCGCCTTCGTATTTCAGCGTGTCACGATCGCTGGGCTGACGGCGAATCTCGCCGCCATTCCGGCGATGGCGATCGCGCAGGTCAGCGCGATCGTCACGGCGATGGCGGATGCCGCGGGCATTGACGCCGTTGCGGCGACGGCGGGGTGGATCACGCATCTGTCGGTCCGCGCTCTGCTCGACAGCTCCGCGATTGTCGATGCCGCGCCGTGGCTGACGTGGCGCGTGCCGTCACCGGCGATGCCGGTGCTCGTCGCCTACTACGGCGCGCTGGTTGCTGCGCTACTGATCGCCAAGTGGCGTCGTCCGGCGGCCGTTGCCGCGCTGCTGTTGTTCTGGATCGCCGCCGCGCCGCACACGTGGGCGCGGACGTTCGGCGACGGCAAGCTGCATGTGACGATGATGGATGTGGGGCAGGGCGATGCGGTGCTGGTCACCTTTCCGAACGGCCGCACCCTGATGGTCGATACCGGCGGGGTCGCGCAGCGTGGCGACTTCGATATCGGGGATCGTGTGCTGGGTCCGGCGCTTCGGCACCGCGGGGTGCGGCGGCTCGATTATCTCGCGGTGACGCACGGCGATCACGATCACATCGGCGGCGCGCTGTCGCTGGTGCGGGATTTCCGGCCGCTGGAACTGTGGTACGGCACCTACGTCAACCACCATCTGCCGTCGATGCAACTGCAGTCGATGGCGCACTACCAGCGTTCCGGATGGCGCTGGCTGCTTGCGGCGGATCGCATGCAGATCGGCGGTGTCGAGGTGCGCGTACATCACCCTCCGTCGGAGGACTGGCAGCGCCAGAAGGTCCGCAATGACGATTCGCTGGTGATCGAGCTGCGCTACGGCCGGGTGTCCGTGCTGTTGACCGGCGACATCGGGAAGGAGGTCGAAGAAGCACTGCTGCCGACACTCGACCTGTTGCCCATTGTCGTGCTCAAGTCGCCGCATCACGGCAGCGCCACGTCGAGCTCGGAAGGGTTCGTCCGCGCCCTCGATCCGCGAATCGTCTTGATCAGTTGTGGCCGTGGCAATCCGTTCGGCCACCCGGTGCCGCGCGTGCTGGCGCGCTACCGTGCCGCGCAGAGTGAAGTGTTCCGCACCGACCTCGATGGACAGATCGACTTGATCACCGACGGCGAGACGCTGTCGACCGTGACCTTCACCGGCCGCACGCATCGTCTACC
>DASPNQ010000165.1:0-10741 GCA_035626435.1 Vicinamibacterales bacterium | reverse complement strand
GTTTTCAATTCGAGATGCATCAACTCGCAGGCGTCGGAGCGATCAGTACCGGGACACGAGCTCCGGTGGCCCGGCGATGCCGAGGTTGGCGCGCAACACCCGGTTGCCGCCGGTGGCGCGCGCTTCGCGCAGGGCGTGGCGCGCGGCCTTGATCAGGTCGAGCTCTTCCCACGCCGATTCGCGCTGCGGGACGGCCGTGGCGGTGGCGACCGACGCGGTGATCACGGCGGCGGGTGCGTTCTTCGCGGCGGGGAGCTGCAGCTGTTCGATCGATTGCCTGACGTGCTCGGAAATATTGAAGGCACCGGGGCCGTCCGTGGATGCCAGCACCAGCGCGAACTCGTCGCGATGGTAACGCGCCACGAGATCACCAGGCCGCCCGACCACGTCGGCGAGCGCGCGGCCGACGTGTTTGAGCACCGCGTCACCCGCCTTGCGTCCGAACTCCCGGTTATAGGCGCGGAAGTGGTCGACGTCGATGAAGATCAGCGTCAACGGCAACCCGTCGCGGCGCGCGCGACGCCACTCGCGTTCGAGGAACTCCAGGAACTGTTCATGATTGGCAACGGCGGTCAGCGGATCTTCGGTGCTGAGCCGCTGCAGTTGAATCCGCGCCGACTCGAGCTCGGTGGTCCGCGTCTCGAGCGTGCGTTCGAGTTCGGAGGCTCGCGCGGCCAGCCGCTGCCGGCTGACATACGCCCAGGCGCCAAACGTTGCCAATGCACCGACCAGGGCGGCGATGATGGGCAGCCACTCTTGCACTGATGCCTCCATGAACCTGCGACTCGGTGTGACGGAGTGGCATTCTAACCCGACGCCGTGGCGCTGGGAGTATCATTTGCGTCCTGGAGCGACCGAGATGAAGCACCGATTCCTGCGCTGCGGCACCCCGTCCGGCGGGCCCGCCAGGACGCGGCTTGGACCTGCGCCACACCTGCGGCTCGTACCACCAGACATGCGAGCAGCTCCTTGGTAAGCTCCGCTCTTGCACTGCTTCTCACCGTCCTCCTTGCGCAACCCACGCAGCCGGCGTCGCTGCGGATCGTCGTCCTCGAAGGCGAAGACGCGGTCAACGTGGTGCAGCAGGGATCGGCGGTTGCACCGTTGATTGAGGTACGCGATCGCAACGGGTTACCGGTCCCCGGAGTCGCCGTCACGTTCTCTATTCAAGGCGGCAGCGTCGCGACATTTCCGGGAGCCGTCTCGACCGTCACCGCCGTCACAAACGCGGCGGGACAAGCGGCTGCGGCCGCCGTCAACCCGGTCGCCGCGGGATCGTTTTCGATCCAGGTGCAGGCGGCGTTTCAAGGACAAACGGCGCTCGCGACGATCGCGCAGTCAAACGTGTTGACGATGGCGGAAGCCGCGGCGGCGGCAGGCGGATCGACCGCGACGTCAGCGACAACTGCCACCGCAGGTGGCGCGGGAAGCGGTGGCGTGTCCAGCGCGACGCTTGGCATCGTCGGTGCCGCGGTCGCCGGCGGCGCGGTTGCTGCCACACAACTGGGCCGCGATGACGAGCCCATTGCGGCAGCGCCGGCGACGCCAATCACGACACGCACGCTAACCTCCGCCGTGGGGTTCACGAACGTGCACCTGATCAGCTTCCCGAATTCGCCGTCGTGCACAATTGACCACGGGATAACTGGAACACTCACGCTTGAACTGACCTTAACCGGCGATGTCGCCACAGGCACATTTCGTTACACAGGCACCGATGCGCAGATCGCGGCCACGTGTCAGGTCAGCCAATTCGTCTCTGGCGGCTGGGGCGGAAGCCGAATGGCGGGCATCGTAACGGGGACGCGCTCGGCGCTGACAGCACGGATCGCGACGACAAACACCTTCACGGACAATGTCCCGGCGGGCTCGACAAACGTCGTGCGAACGCTGGCCGTACTCGAGGGCGCCTACGACGGCAATGTCGTTACCGGAACGTTGACGTGGGAATGGGCTAGCGACATCAGCGGCACGACCACCCAGACCACACGCAGCCGCTCCGTCGTGCCCATCACCTTACGATGAAACGGTCTTCACCGCGCCCATGGTGGTGCGCCGGTATTTCGTCATGACCGCCAGCGGGGTCGAATCCGATCGGCTGTTGCGTCCGCTCGTAGCGTTTAATAGGTTGTGGTCCTGAATGTGTCGCAGCGGTTGACGTCTCCGCTCGACAATCCCTGCCGCAGCCAATGCGCACGCTGCTCCGAGGTGCCGTGCGTGAAGCTTTCCGGCGAGACACGGCCGCCGGTGAGACGATCGTCGCCAATCGCGGCGGCGGCGCGAAGACCTTCCTCCACGTCGCCGTCCTCGAGAAGGTTCTTGCGGCTGGCATGATGCCCCCATACGCCGGCGTAGCAATCGGCCTGAAGCTCCAACTGCACTGATAACGCATTGGCGCCGGCGCGCGAGTTGCCTTGCTGCGCTTCGCGCACCTGGCGATTGGTGCCGAGGAGCTGCTGCACGTGGTGGCCGACTTCATGCGCGATCACGTAGGCCGCCGCGAAATCACCGGGTGCGCCAAATCGCTGGTCCAGCTCGCGGAAGAACGACAGATCGAGGTAGACCTTTTGATCGGCAGGACAGTAAAAAGGTCCGCTTGCCGCCGAGGCGCCGCCACAGGCCGAACGCACACTGCCTTCAAACAATACGAGGACGGGCTCCTGGTATTGGCGGCCGGCGGACGCGAAGATCCGCTTCCAGGTCTCTTCGGTGTCCCCCAGCACAACCGACACGAACTCGGCGGCCGGGTCGTTCGTCGGCGCACCGGTTGGCACAGACTGGGTTTGCGCGGGCTGGTTCTCCTCCACCATCTGGAGCAGAGCGAGCGGATTCGTTCCGGTCAGACAGGACACGGCCAGGACGAGCAGCAGCGTGCCAATCCCACCTGCTCCCATTGTCCCGACGCCGAGCCCTCGTCGGTCCTCAATGTTGGTACTGCGACGTCCACCTTGCCATCTCATAGCGTCCCATCATGCCAGAAGCATTCCAAACGCATCTGGGGTAGGATTTCCACGGATGAGCTGCGCGGGCGCGGACCCGGCGGCGGAGGTTCCCCCATGTTCAACAGAATTGTTCCCGTCGCTGCGGCGATCGTCTTTGCGCTGGTACCGACCCACGGCCAGGTCCTCGACAAACTTTCGCCGCCAGCTGCGGGGCCGACCTACGTGATGATCGACGATCAGCTCTTCGACGTCAGCGATCGGATCAATCTCGGCGGCGGCCGGATCCTGCCGCTCGGCGCCACCGTCGACAGCAACAGCATCACGTGGAACCAGAAATACAACGGCTGGGAAGCGGGCGTCATCCCGGTCGAGTTCGACGGCAGCATCTCGCAGTCGCGCCGCGAACAGGTGATGAACATCTGCAACAACGTGTGGGGCAACGGCACGCTGGCGATGTGCGTCGAGCGGACCAGCCAGCTTGGATATCTGTACATCGACGACCTCGAAGATGCGTCGCGATCCAGCGATTGCTACAGCGTGGTGGGACAGCCGCGACGCCTGACGCGTTACAACCTGAACCTCGGGCCGAATTGCTGGAGCAACCACACCGTCGCGCACGAGCTCGGACACGCGCTCGGCTTCATTCATGAGCACCAGCGGCCCGATCGCGACACCTATCTCACGCTCGACACGTCGAACATCCAGTCCAACGCGATGGGCAATTTCAACCGCATCACGACGCTCGTCGATCGCCAGACCGCGTACGATTTCGGGTCGGTGATGCACTACGCCGCCAACGCGTTCGCGATCGATCGCAGCCGGCCGACGATCATCCCGCGTTCCGGCTATACCGCGCCGTCCAACATGGGCAGCACTTATCCGCCGACGTTGACCGATCGGCAGGCGCTCTACAACCTGACCAGCAATTACTATCGGCCGCTGCCGGTGGTGTTCGTGTCGCCGACGAATCGCTTCGACCGCACCGACTTCCTCGATGCGATGGAACGGCTCGATGCGTTCTATCGCAGCCCCCTCGGACTGATGCGGCCGAACGGGTTGTCCATCAATGGCCGACCCGATTTCCTCGGCATCGCCACCTGGATCTTCGATATTTATCTCGCCGGCCGATCGGCCGGGATGTCCGCCGACATGAGCTTTGGCTGCGTGGTCTCGGACATCACGCAGAGCGCCGAGTGGAAAGGCAAGCATCCGACGTGGACATCGGGCACGCGTGGACGCATCAACGCCAGCGTCAGCTTCGACCGCAACGAGTTCCTGACCGTGCTCAATCAGCTGGATGCGTTCTACTCCGCTCCGGAAGGACTGCGCCGCCCCAACGGCCTGTCGATTTCGGGCGGACCGGATTTCCTCGGCATCGCGACCTGGATCTTCGACGTGTATCTCAACGCGCGGTTGAGCGGCGTGTCCGCCAGCGGATCATGGACGCGCGTGCAGGACGCCATTCGCGCCACCGACGAGTGGCGCAGTAAGCACTAAACCCGCCGCGTCGAACATCGCTGGACGCGGCGCGCTTTCTGAAGGACGATAGCCGGCATGATCCACGCCCTGCTGGCCGTTGTCGTCGCAGCTGCCGTCTCGGCGCAAACCGGCTTACGCATCGTCGTCATCGAAGGCGAAGGCGCGGTAAACATCATCCAGCAGAAGACCGCGACGGCGCCGATCGTCGAAGTCCGCGATCACAACAACCTTCCGGTCGCAGGCGCGGTAGTGCGCTTTTCAATCGGCGGCGGCAACCAGGCGGCGTTTGCCGGCGGCTCGCAAACGTTCACCGTCACGACGAACGCGGCCGGGCGGGCGATGGCCGGGGCATTGAACCCGATGACTGGCGGCAGCGTACAGATCCACGTCCAGGCCGCCTTTCAAGGACAGACCGCCGCTGCGACGATCGCGCAAACCAACGTGATGACCGCCGCGCAGGCTGCGCAAGCGACAGCAGCGACCGGCGCATCCGGCGGCGGCGGCGGTGTGGGCGCGGGCACGATCGCCGGCGTCGCCGGCGGCGCCGCGGCGGCCGCCGGCGCCGCGCTGCTGGTCTCGAAACAGGAAGAGGAAACGGAGCAAAACGTCAGCGGCGGTGTTCAAAGTGTTACGCCAGACATCGATCCCGCGGTGACTGCAGCGCTTGGAACCTACGCGCTTCAAACCGTAAATGGCGCAGGGTTGCCGGCGGTCATGATCAGCAGTCCGCCGGCCAGCTGCCAGGTTGTGGTCGACAGCGCGAGCTTGACGCTGAGCGCCACCGCTGGCGCGCGCGAGCTGCTGTTCGAAGCAACCGAGCATTCGCGCACCGAGTGCCGCCTCGGACCCTCGCAAAGCTTCCGCAGCACCGTCGGCGGCGCGTGGTCGATCGCCGGCGGGGTCATCACGTTCCAGAACCGCAGCGACAACATGATCCTCGACAACGGCACGCTGAACGGCTCGACGATCACCTTGACCTTCCGGCCGCCGCACATCGACGCCGGACGCGAAGCGCCGCGCGTTAACTCGACGTGGCGGAAGTGACGCGCCCGGGCGTCATGTCGCCGTAGTAGGTGTGTTCGTCCGCCCCGGTGAGAATCCGATCGGCGGCTTCGACGCCCTGCATGAACGAGTGATCCTGGTTGGACACTTCGTATTTCCACGCGCCGAAGCGCCCGCGGCTATAGACGCCGGCACTTCGCAGCGCTTCGTCGATGGGATGGAGAACCGCGTCGCGGCCGAGCCACGGCGTGGGATACCCATGTTCGAGGCGGCGGTGCCAGGTGCCGACGACCGTCGAGTCGTTCATGAATCCACACGAACGGAACCCCTCGACGACCTCGTCGACCACCGAGGCGCGATCGACCGGCTTGTCCGGTGATTCACTCACCTCTCCCATCAACGACCAGAAGGGGCCGGGCGGCACGTTGTTAGGCGAGTAGTTGCTGAAGACAGTGCCGCGATAGAACGGCACGTTTGATTCCGGAAAGTAAATCCAGCACTTGGTTCGCAGATCGTCCGGCGGGCGGCCCTGGAGCGCGACGCCGACGACATGGGTCGAGGAGTAGACAAAAGCCGACGCCTTGGCCGCAAGATCGGAGCGGTCCGACATCTTCAACAGCACATCGAGTGGCATTGTCGAGATGAGGGCGTCATATGGCACGCGCCGGCCGCTGTTCAATTCGACAGCGCGCGTTTGCATATCAACCGACACGATCGAGGTGCCGAGGTGCAGTTGCTCTGGCGGCAGCGTTGCCGCGACCGCCGTCCATATGGCGCCGGTGCCGCCGCGCAACGGAAAGCGAAACGTCACATTCGGACCCCAGCTCACATCGTCTCTGCGTTCGGCAATATTGCGGAGGATGCGATCGAGATCGACGGTTGCGACCCGTTCCCCCATCCATCCGACGTCGAGTTTCGCGGGATCGTACGCCCAGACTTTCTTGTTGTATGGAAACAGGAATGTGTCGCACAGGCCTTGACCGAACGACGCGAGCAGCCACTCCCGAAATGTCGCGGGTCGTCGGGCCGCGGCCCGCGCTCGCAGGCCGGCGACACACGCATCTCGCTCCGCTTCCGGCAACCGCCAGATGTTGTTCTGGAACGGATACGGAATCCATCGCTCGCGCATCCACACCCACGCTTCGCGCACGTGTTCGACCCACGCGTCGCCCAGCGCGCGATTCATCACCGCGTCGAAATAGTCGTAGTGCGAGAACAACACGTGGCCGCCGAGATCCCAGGTGAAGCCGCGCTCGTCTACGACAGAGGCCGCGAGGCCGCCGGCATGCGACGAGGCTTCGTATAACTGCCAGTTGGTGTGGCCGCGCTCGTGAAGTCGCCACGCCGCGCCCAACCCGGTCGGGCCGGCTCCGACGATGACAATCCGTGGTTCAGAGGACACGGCGGCGAAGCGCGAGCATTTGCGTCATGCCTTGGGCGCAGAACTTCAGCAGCTTCAGGCGTCGCAGCGACATCTCACCGGTGTTGCGCTCGCGGTGGGTGACATCGACCTCGACGATGTTGTAGCCGCGCGATTTGGCGACGATGGCGAGAAACAGTGAGGGTGCCAGCGTGCCATCGGGCACGCACTCGCGAGCCTCGTTCCAGATCGCCCGCCGAAACAGCTTGTACGGGACGTTCGGATCGTACAGCTGGACGCGAAACAGCACGTTGACCGAATAGCGGATCAACGCAGACAGATACAACCGCAGCGCGGGATCGTGCCGGCGGCGGCGCACACCGAATACCGCGTCCTGACCTTCAACGACGTGCGACCATGCCACGCGAAAGTCATCGAGCGGGATCTGGCGATCGCTGTCGACGAGGAAAATGTACTCGCCCTCGGCCGCGTCGAGCCCTGCCAAGAGCGCGCTGCCGTGGCCGCCATTGGGTTTGTGAATGACGCGGACGCGCGCATCCTGCGCGGCGGCTTCGTTCACCAATGCGCCCGTGCGATCCCGCGAACCGTCGTTGACGACGACCAATTCGGCATCCGCGACGACGTTGAGAACGTTGACGCGCACATCTTCGATCGCCGGCAGGATCGCATCCTCTTCGTTGTAGACCGGCATGATCACGCTCAGCGTCACCTTGGCCGTGGTCATCTGGCCCCTCGCAGCAAGGGCCACGCCGCCACGGCGGGGACCGCCAACGGGACCAGCACGCTGGCCCAGATCGGCAGACCGATCAGCGTGCCGAGATTTGGCGCGAAGCGATTCTGCTCCAGGCGTGCGAGATAAAACGATTGCAGGGGCGTCAGCACGTCGCCCGGCGGATCGATGGCGATCGCGGTGACCAAGGCCATCAACCCAATCGAGGCCACGCCGAGGATCAGCCCCATCTCGGGAAAACGGTGGATGCCGTACGCGGCGGCCAGGCCGATGAGCGGCAGCGCGGGAGCCAGATAGCGCGGTCCGATCGCATTCCCGCCAAACCAGGTATAGAACGACACCACTTGCAGCACGACGAGCACGATCGTTACGCCCAGCAGCGCCGCGACGCGCGGCCGCCTGCGGAACAGCACGATCACACCCGGCACGCACATCACCAACACCGGGCTCCAGAAGAACAGCCCGCGGTACTCGCCGAACAGGAGGGACGGAATGGCCTGCAGATTCGGCGCCTGCAGTCCGTACGACGCGCCGGTCAGCTCCGGGAACAGCGGGTTGGAGCCGTAACTGAAGCGGAACGGCGAACCCGAAATGGCGTAGTTGTTCAACAGAATCAGCGCCGCCGCCGGCAGCGAGGCGATGCCGAAACGCATCATCCGCCGCCAGTCGACGGTGCCGAGATACAAGCCGAGCGCGGCACCGGGAATGATCGCCGGATATTCGAAGGCGACCGCGAACCCTGCCGCGAGGCCTCCGATTGCGTCGCGCCGGCCGCGGCCGAGCACCGCCCACAGCGCGATGGCCAGCAGGCCGACGGTGCCGGCGTGCGCGAACAGCGCGGTCGCGTAGGGCCACGTGATGGTGCCCAGGAACATCGCGAACGTCGCCATCACCGCCGACAGGCGATCGAATTCCTCGCTGAGCAACGCGAAAAACGCGACGCCGCCGAGCGACGTGAGCAGGCCGATCGAAAAGGCTGTCGCGATCCAGTCCGACACGCGCTTGGCATCCTCCGCGTCCGGATCGATGCCGAGCGCCCGCTGCGTCAACACTGTGGCGGTGAACGCCGGCAACGCGGCCAGTGCCGCCCCCGGCGCCTTTTCACTGTAGTAGTGGCCGTCGATCAGGGCACGGTCGCCGGTGTACGAGAGGTAATCGTCGATGCGCAGCGTGCCCTTGAGGACCACCGCATGCAGTTCGGCGATGCGCACGCCCTGGTTCCAGCCGTCTGAATGATTGAAATAGGTGTACGGCACGAACAGCGACACGAAGACCAACGCCCTCGCCGCGCGGCCGCTGAGCGGTGCGGGTTCAGGGGAAGCGGTGTTGCGGCGCAAGCGCCGATAGCATAGCGCAACCTGTTGGCCCTCACGCGCGCGACGCGGGGCTTCGACAGGCGCGAGAGTCAGTCTTCCGGCGTTCCCGGCAGCAGCGGCTCGAGGTCCAGCGCCTGGGCGCCGTTCTCGGTGCAGACCGCGTACTTGGTCTCGCCCGACCGGTACATCGACACACCGGCATACTCGCCGCGCTTGTTCAGGACGAAAAAGCGGATGTTGAAATTGGGATTGCCTTTCGCATTGAGCAGGCGCTTCTCGATCGTGTTCGACTGGATGCGTTTGAGCGCTTCCATGCCTGCGTCCTTCGGAGCCATGCCGCGGCGCAGCGACTCGACAATCAGGAACGACGACAGGTTGTAGAGATTCGCCTCGCCGCGTCCGGTCGATCCGGCGGCGCCGATCTCGTTGTCGACGTATAGTCCGGCGCCGAGAATCGGCGAATCGCCGGTGCGGCCCGGTATCTTCCACGCCAGTCCGCTGGTCGTCGTCACGCCGCAGATGTCGCCGTTGGGGCCAATCCCGTCGCAGTTGATGGTGCCCCAGAAGCTGCCTTCGCGAATCAGTCCGTCGCGGACCATCGACAGCCCGGCGGCGACGGCGCGCGATCCGTAGGCCTCGCCTGGATCCTTTTGATGTTTCGGCAACGGCTTGCGGGCATCACCGTTGGGATCGAGCCAGTGTTCGGGATCGATGCGGCTCTTCCACTCGCGCCACAGCTTGCGCGAGTTGTCGGTGTTGAGGTCCTCTTCGATCTTGAACCCCATGGCGCGTGCGAACTGTTGCGCGCCCGCACCGACCAGGAGATGGTGATCGGTGTAGTCCATGACTGCCTTGGCCACCAGCGACGGCGTCCGTACCCCCTGCAGCGAAGCCACCGCGCCGGCGCGCTTCTTGGGTCCGTGCATGCACGACGCATCGAGCTCGATGACGCCGTCGGCGTTCGGCAGCGCGCCGTAGCCGATGCCGGTCTCGGTCGGATCGAGCTCGGGAATGTTGACCCCGGCGATCAGCGCATCGAGAACGTCGGCGCCTTCGGTGATCATGCGAAACGCGCGCGTCACGGCGTTTTCGGTGCCGCCGTTCTTGAATTCCCAGCCGGAATAGTCGGAGATGACGACCGGCTTCACGGTCTTCTGGATCAGGAGCTCGGCGGAGCGGGCTTCCCCGCGTGCGGGCGCGGCGATGCCGGCGGCCGCGATGGTCGTAGACGTCGTCTTGATGAAGTCACGTCGGCTAATCATGCCGCGAAGGGTATCACGCGCAATCTCTGGCGGCGACCGTACGGGCCGCACCCGACCCATCGCTTGGGCCACGAAGGACGCGAAGGACACGAAAGACACCGGTCGATCTCACTCTGAAATCAGGGAGCGGTGTGCCGCGGGCGGGAATGGTCCCGCTGGCGCGAGCCACGTGCTCGCGACGCTAACCGGATGAGGCCCGCGGCACGAACGAGCGAGCGAAGTGAGCGCGTGAAGTGCCGGGGACGGGAATCGGTGCCGCTGACGCGAGCCACAGGCTCGCGGCGCCAACCGGATGAGCGCCCGCGGCACGAACGAGCGAGCAAAGTGAGCGAGTGAAGTGCCGGGGGCGGGAATCGAACCCGCACGAGGGGGTTACCCTCTCAGGATTTTAAGTCCTGTGCGTCTGCCAGTTTCGCCACCCCGGCGGACTGTGGACTGAAACAATGATCAACAGAGTTTACAGTCGACAGGTAAGTTGAGACTGCCTGTCTGCCTGTCTGCCTGTCTGCCTGTCTGCCTGTCTGCCTGTCAATGAACCAGCGCCGACACCTTTGGGCCGCCGATGACGCGGGAGATCATGTCCGTCAGCCGCTGCTCGTCGATCGCGAAGGGGCCGGCGCTCACCGTGC
>DASPNQ010000164.1:0-38246 GCA_035626435.1 Vicinamibacterales bacterium | reverse complement strand
ACCGAGTGCTTCTCCATGTACTCGGACATGTCGAAGCGGATGAGGGCGTGGTCGCTGCCGAAGAGGAAGTTCGCCAGCGCCCGCGCGAGCTCCGTCTTGCCGACGCCGGTCGGGCCGAGGAAGATGAAGCTGCCGACCGGGCGGTTCGGGTTCTTCAGCCCGGCGCGCGAGCGGCGGATGGCGCGCGAGATGGCCGAGATCGCCTTGTCCTGGCTGATCACGCGGCGGTGCAGGTCCGCCTCCATCCGCAGCAGCTTGTCGCCCTCGTCCTGGTTGATCGAGGCGATCGGCACGCCGGTCCACTTCGACACGACCTCGTCGATGTCGGCCTTGCCGACGACGACGCGGCGGGCGCTCGACTTGACGTCGAACTTCTCGCGCACGAACTGCAGGTTCTCGCGCGCCGAGACTTCCTGCTCGCGGTAGAACTGCGCCTTCTCGAAATCCTTCTGCGAGACCGCGTTCTCCATCTGCTCGACGGCGACGCGGATGCTCTTGTTGATCTCGCCGAATTCCTCGCTGTAGCCGGCCTCGCGCAGCTTGGCGCGCGCCCCGGCTTCGTCCACGAGATCGATCGCCTTGTCCGGTAGAAAGCGATCGGTGATGTAGCGGCTCGACTGATAGACGGCGGCCTCGACGGCTTCGCGCGTGTATTCGACGTGGTGGAACTGCTCGTAGCGATCCTTGACGCCCATCAGGATCGAGATGGTCTCGCTCTCTGACGGCGGGTCGACCTTGATCGCCTGGAAGCGGCGCTCGAGCGAGCGATCCTTCTCGATGTACTTGCGGTACTCGGCGGGCGTCGTCGCGCCAATGCAGCGGATCTCGCCGCGCGACAGCGCCGGCTTCAGGATGTTGGCGGCGTCGAGCGAGCCCTCCGCGGAACCGGCACCCACGAGCGTGTGCAGCTCGTCGATGAACACGATGATGTTCGGGTTGTCGACGAGCTCCTTCATGATCGCTTTGAGGCGCTCTTCGAACTGGCCGCGATATTTCGTGCCGGCGACGATCAACGAGATGTCGAGCGCCAGCAGCCGCTTGTCCGCGAGAAAGTGCGGCACGTCGCCGTAGACGATCTTCTGCGCCAGACCTTCGACAATGGCCGTCTTGCCGACCCCGGGCTCGCCGATCAGCACGGCGTTGTTCTTGGTGCGGCGGCACAGCACTTGTTGGACGCGTTCGAGCTCGTAATCGCGGCCGACCAGCGGATCCAGCTGGTTCTTCATCGCCGCTTCGGTGAGGTCGCGGCTGAACTCGGCCAGCAGCGGCGTCTCCTTGACGCGCGTCAGCGACGTCTTTTCGTTCAGCAACTGGACGATGTCTTCGCGCACCTGGTGGAGGCGCATCCCTTTTTCCATCAGGATGGTCGCGGCCACGGAGCGCTCTTCGCGCAGGATGCCGAGCAGCAGGTGCTCGGTGCCGATGTAGTTGTGGAGCAGCCGATCGGCTTCTTCGGCCGCGTACTGCAGCACCCGCTTGGTCTCGGCACTGAACGGAATCTCGACCGACGTCGAAACTTTCTCGCGGAAGACCGTGCGGCCTTCGATATCTTTGCGGATATTTTCGAGCGACAGGTGGGATCGGGCAAAGATCCGGCTGGTCAAGCCCTTGCCCTCACGAATCAGGCCGAGCAACAGGTGCTCGGTCTCGATCGAAATGCTTCCGAGCTGACTAGCCTCGTAACGGGCGAAGAAAAGCACTCGCCTGGCTCGTTCGGTATATCTCTCGAACATCCGCCTCCGCCTTCGGCTCCGGCGAGACACGTCCGCCTTACGCCTTGACTGGCGCCGGCGCGACAGGTCCGCCGCCGCCTCTATAAGGATTATACGGCCAAACGGACTCTTTGGACGGGAGCGATTCCGCTAAGTTGCAGAAAGACCAAGACTTCGGAGTTTTGGATCGGCCGGGCGCCGAACGACCTCCGGCCAGACGGCCGCCCCCGGTCCTTCGGGTTGCATCCGGTTTCGCCACTCGGCGACCGGCTATGATTCGGGGCCATGTCAGACACCGTCGGATTCATTGGTCTCGGGCTGATGGGAAAACCCATGGCCCGCAATCTTCTCAAGAAGGGCTACTCCCTCATCGTCCACAACCGCAGCCGCGGCGCGATTGATGCCCTCATCGCTGACGGCGCGACCCCGGCGGCATCGCCCGCTGATGTTGCGCGAAGCGCGCGCGTCGTCATCACGATGCTGCCCGACGGTCCCGACGTCGAAAGTGTCCTCGACGGGCCGAACGGTGTGTTTGGCGCGATGGCGAAAGGCACCATCGTCGTCGATTCGAGCACGATCGCGCCGGCCACCGCGCGGCGTCTGGCCGAACGGGCGCGGCAACTGGGCGCCGCGATGCTCGATGCGCCCGTCAGCGGCGGCGAAATTGGCGCCATCGACGGCACGCTGACGTTCATGGTCGGTGGCGATGCGGCCGCCCTCGAAGCCGTCCGTCCGGTGTTGAGTGCGATGGGCAAGCCGGATCGGATCGTGCACATCGGCGAGTCGGGCGCCGGTCAAATCTGCAAGGTGTGCAATCAGATCGTCCTCGGCGGCACGATGTCGGTGGTGGCGGAGGCGATTGCGCTCTCGCGCAAAGCCGGCGTCGACCCCATGAAGGTGCGCGCCGCCTTGATGGGCGGCTTCGCGCAGAGTCGCGTACTCGAAGTGCACGGCGAGCGTATGATCACCGGCAACTGGAAGCCCGGCTTCAAGACCAAACTGTTCAAGAAGGATTTCGGCATTGCGATGAACACGCTCGCCGAACAGGGCGTCCCTGCGGTGACCAGCGGCGTCGTCCAGCAGTTGCTCCTCGCACAGATGGCGGCCGGGGCCGGTGACGACGACTACTCCGCCATCGCGCGCACGGTGTTCGAGATGGCCGGCCTGGAAAGCGCCTGATGCCATACCTGAGATTCACGCTCATCATCGCAGCGCTGGCAGCGGTCGATCTGTCGGCGCAATCGCCCCGCGTGATGGCAGCGCGCACGCAGCAGGGAGCGCTGACGCGCGGCGATGAACAGCTGGACACCGGCGAATTTGTCGACACCTATACCTATCGGTGGCAGGCTGGTCAGCGCGTTCGCATCGAACTGTCGTCGACGGCGTTTGACGGGTATCTGGTGCTGGTGCCCCCGAAAGGCGATCAAATCGAAAACGACGACGCGGAAGACGATGACTCGACGCGCAGCGTGATCGAAACCGACCTGACCGAGTCAGGGACCTACGAAGTGCTGGTCACCTCGTTCGAGGAGGGTGAAACCGGCGACTACACGCTGCGCGTGTCGGCATCGCCGGCGCGCCGTTCGACCACCGCGATCACCACGCTCGCGTTCGGCGAGACGCGCGACGAGGAGCTGACACCCGATGATCGGCTGCTCGACGAGCGTTACGTCGACGTCTACGCCTTCTCGGCGCGGGCCGGCGAGCGCATCGCGGTGGAGATGACGTCGAACGCGCTCGACACTTATTTGACGCTGTTCACACCCGACGGCAATGAAATCGAAAACGACGACGCCAACGGCGACAACCATCGCTCGGAAATCGCGTTGACGCTCCGCGAAACAGGGCAATATCGCCTGCTGGCCTCGTCCTACGGCGATCGCCAGAGCGGACGCTACCGGCTGACGTTGCGGCGCTCGGCCGCCGCGCGCGACACCGACGCGTCGAGCGATCGCGCGGGCGCTTCCGCCGCGGACCGCGAACCGCGCCTCGTCGCGGAAGGCGGACGCATCTACGGCGTATTCGTCGGTATTTCGGACTACGAGGGCGATGACAACGACCTCGAGTACACCGCCGACGATGCGCGCGCGATTCACCGAGCCCTGTCGGCCGGCGCCGGGCTGCGCGACGGCGACGCGGTGACTTTGCTCGACGACGACGCGACGCGCACCAACGTGCGGCGGGCGGTCGACGAAATCGGCCGGCGCGCCGGCCCGGACGACTTGTTCGTGTTCTTCTACTCGGGCCACGGCGATCGCGTCGCGCGGGCGGGACATCAGCCGGCGGATCCCGACGGTCTCGACGAAACGATCACGCTCTACGACGGCGACATGACCGATGACGAGATGAACGGGATGCTGTCGACGGTGCGCGCCCGTGTGCTGTTCGTGCTGGACTCATGTTTCAGCGGCGGCTTCTCGAAAGACATCATCAGCGCACCGCGGCGAATGGGGTTGTTTTCCTCGGAAGAGGACGTCACGTCGGGCGTCGCCGACAAGTTCCGTGCCGGCGGTTACCTCTCGAAGTTCATGGCCGACGGCATCAGCGAGCGGCGTGCCGACAAGGATCGCGACGGCGCCATTACCGCCATTGAATTGAGCCAATACCTCCACGAACGCTACCGCTCCGACGTCAAGTCGTCACGCAGCGGCACCGAGAACTTCGTCAGCACGGGCCGCGACACCGGCTACCAGCATCTGGTCGTCGATCGCGGCAGTATTGGCCCCTTCGACGTGCTGTTCCGCCGCTGACTGATGTCGCACGGCGGCCGCTGGTGCCCCGCTCACCGAAAGCGCGACGGCCTGAAGAGATCGATCGCATGACGCGTGGAGCCATCGACCGCCAGCTCTGCCAGGATCTCGCCGATGACGCTGGCGAACTTATAGCCATGCCCTGAGCACGGCGATGCGATCACCACGTTGTCGTGGTCGGGATGAAATCCGATCACGAAATGCTGGTCCGGCGTCAGCGTGTACTTGCAATGCACGGTGTCGACGAGCGTGCCATGCGCCAACGCCGGCACATATGGGCGCAACGTGTCGCGCATCGCGGCCTCGCCTTTGATTGCCGATCGGAAAAATGCGACCTTGACGCGGCCGCCGTCGTCAGCGGGAAAGCCGTAGAACTGAACACCCGTGCCGAGATCCCAGATGTAAATCGGAAATCGATCGGGTGCGAAGCCGGCGGCGCCGCCGCGCGGCGCAAACCAGTGCAACTGCTGCGGCTCGACTTCCAACGGCAGCCATGGGATACGGAACACGTCCGAAGCCCACGGCCCGGGAGACAAAATCAGGCGCTCGCATGTGTAGTGCCCACGGGACGTGCGCACGTCGATGCGGCCTCCGGGCGCAACGTGCCATTCCTCGACGCGCTCGTCGAAATGAAGATCGGCGCCACGATCGGCGGCGAGCTCCAGATGTGCGCGGATGGCGGCCTCCGGATACACGATGCCGGCCTCGTGCTCGTACAGGGCGATGGTTCCCGCCGGCGGCGTGAGTTGCGGGAACCGTCGGTGAATCGCGGCGGCGTCGAGCACTTGATGTGCCAGATCGTGCTCGCGCGCGCTGCGCAAACTGCCGGCAACGACGTCGCTGTCCGGAGCGCCGACCATCAGGCCGCCGGTCATCCTCAACAGGCGCCGTCCCGTGTCGTTCTCGAGCCGCCGCCAGAGTTCGTAGCTGCGCCGCAGCAACGGGACGTATGCGGGATGCTCGAAGTAGGCCAGCCGAATCACCCGCGATTGGCCGTGACTGGATCCCCGGTCGTGCGCGGGTTGAAATTGCTCGAGGCCGAGCACGCGTTTGCCGCGCGCCGAGACATGCGCGGCCGCGGCACTGCCCATGCCGCCGAGGCCGACAACGATCACGTCTTGGTATGACAAGCAAGGTAGGATGCCACCGCTGCCGCCGTTTGGCGCCGAGTTTTCTTCAGCGCCGTGGGTTTGCCAAGGCGAAAACCCTTCGGAGCAGACCCAAGTCTCGCAGCGCCGCGACATCCTCGCTCGCGGCAATGGACATGGCGCTCCTCAGGAAAACATCGACAGGACGCGGGGAGCGGAGCGCGGTGTGACGGCGGCCTCCGAATGCACGCGGCGCTTGACCGCCGTCAGCATCAACGCCAGGTGCGGCGTCACGAACTGGAGCATCTGCACCTGATCGTCCCTCAACGCCTCGGCACTGTAGAGCGATAATACGCCGGCCAGTTCGCCGTCGGATACCAGAGGCAGCGCCACACAACAACGCACGTCGAGCAGAGCGGCTTCCCGCCCCAGATCCAACGCCGCATCAGAGTTGACGATGGCCTGCTGGTTGGCGGCCACCCATCCCGTCAGGCGATCGCCGACGCGCATGGTCGCGCCCTGGAGCATCGATGCGGCCGGACCTTCGACGAACGCTGCGGTCAAGGAATCGGTGGTCGGATCGCTCACATAAAAGGCGCAGCTGACGTTCGGCACCAGGTGACGCACGTGCGACCAGATCAATGACGCCACGTCCGCGACGCAGGAACGGCCACTGACCACGCGCGCGAGATGTGCCAGTGCGCGCAGCGACTCAGGCCCTTCGGCGACGGCGGGGGCGACGGCCGCCGGCTCGGCCGGCGTGGATGCGACCGCGCGGCTGATTTTCTCGATCGCCTTTTGCAGCTGCGGCTTCACCGTCGCCGGCGCGATGTCCCGGCAGACGCGCTCGAACGTGTCGACGATCACGGGGTCGTACATCGTGCCCCGTCGGGCGCGGATGATCGCCAGCGCGTCTTCGTCCGTCATCGCGGCTCGATAGGGGCGGTCGGACGTCAACGCGTCGTAGCAATCGACAACCGAGAGAATGCGGGCGCCGATTGGTATGTCGATGCCTTTCAGCCCGTTGGGATAGCCGGACCCGTCCCAGTTCTCATGATGCGCGCGCACGATCGGCACGACCGGGTATGGGAAATCAATCGACGACAGGATGTCGGCGCCGACGTCGACGTGGAGTTTCATGGCCTCGAACTCCGCGGCGGTGAGCTTGCCCGGTTTGTTGAGAATCCGTTCGGGCACCGCGAGCTTGCCGGTGTCGTGCAGCAGGGCGGCGGCCTGTAGCGCCTTGCACGTCTGTTCGTCCAGACCACCCAGCGCCTTCGCCAACCCCATCGCGTAGTGCTGCACGCGGTGGATGTGATTGCTGGTGACGCCGTCCTTCGCTTCGATCGCGGTCGACAGGGCGCCGATGGTGGACAGATACAAGCGGTCGACGGTCGCCACGTGCTGCTCGGCGTCGGCAATTCGCCCCGTCCAGGATCGCATCGCGAGATGGATGACCGCAATCAGCGGGAGCACCGCCGCGAGAGCTAGGAGACTCACGTATTGCGAAAACAGGACCAGGAGAAAGGCGGTCGAGCCGGCGGCAAACCAGCTGAGCGAGACGAGCCCGAAGTGCGAACGGAACACAGCCGATGCCGGCGCGCCTTTGTCCAGTGCGACGGCGAGAGCCGTCAGGCCGGAATTGAGGACGAAATAGGTCGCCGTGAAACCGAGCAGAGGCCACATTAGGGCGTCCGCGTTGACGATATCGCCGAACAACGGACCGGTGTCCGAGAGCCCCATGAACAGTTGCGCACCCGTCCAGAAGGCAATCGCGGGCGCCGCCGCGTTGAATACCAGTCGTCGGGGCCCCCACTTGTGGCGCAGCGACATCACCATGCTGTCGACCGCCATGGTCACCGTCGCCGGCGCGGGACCGAACAACAGCGCCGACGTGATGTAGAACGTGTCGGCGATTGAAAACCAGGCGTTGGTGCCCGGCACCCTCAGTGGAAAGCGGCTGGCGACCAAGGCCAGCAACGACAACGCGCCCCATTCGCGAAAATGCGGCGTGCCCAGCAGGCCGAGGGCGGACGCGCTCACCACCGCGACGCCGATTATCGCGACCGCGAGGACGTAGAGATTGAGCGGGGTCGCGACTAACCGGTTCATTGGCGGTCGGGTTTCACGGAGTCGCCCCACACCATCTGGTTGGCATGGCTGGTATCGGCGTCGCCCCAAACCATCTGCTGGCCGAAGGTCTGGTCGCCCCACACCATCTGTTGGCCCAGGGTCTGATCGCCCCACACCATCTGCTGCCCGAACGTGTGATCGCCCCATACCATCTGCTGCGCGAGCGACGAATCACCCCACACCATCTGCTGCCCGTAAGGGGTGAGATCGCCCCACACCATCTGCTGCCCGAACGGCAGCTGGTCGCCCCACACTATCTGCTGCGCGGGAATTTGATCGCCCCACACCATTTGCGCGCCTTTTAACGCCGTCACCCGCGCCGGCGTGACGATCGCGTCCGACCACGTGGCCAGCAATCCGAGTGAACCGACGACGCCTGTGCCGACCGGCGCAGTGGTGCTGTCGATCCATGGCTTGCCGTTTTGCACCATCACGCCGCCCGGATGCAGGGTCTGACCGGCGATCGTCACCGGCGGGATGGAACCGACGAGCGATCGGACAGCGCCGTTGACCCGGCGCGCCGAGTACACGTTGACGCTGCCGACCCCGGCGCGCAGGACGCCGTCACGCGGCCGGAGCGACGCGCTCAACTGCAATGCCATCTTCACCTGGCGCGCAGTCAACGTCGTGCCTTCGAGCAACAGAGCCGCGCTGCCGCTCACCATGGCGGCGGCCATGCTCGTGCCACTCATCATCATGTAGGCGTTCTTGCCACTGCCGGCGACGTGTAACGCCGGATACTTTTTCGCTAGGTACGAGCCCTGCGCTTCCAGCGAGACAATCTTGTTGCCGGGCGCCACGACGTCGGGCTTTAGCCCGAGCTCGTATCTTGTCGGCCCGCGCGAACTGTAGCTGGCGATCGTGTCATCGTCGGTCGACACCGTCCCCCAGGTGACCAGCGCCCCGACGGTGAGTGCGTGCGGCGCGACGCCCGGCGTCGTAATGCTGGCCAGGACTTCCTGACCCGCCGAATTCTTGCCGCTGTTGCCGGCCGAAACCACCACCACCAGCCCTGACGCCACGGCCTGTTCAACCGACAGACATAGAGGATCGGTGGCGCACGGTTCGACCTGCGTGTGCCCCAACGACATGTTGACGACGCGGATGCCGTACTTGGCGCGGTTGGCCAGAGTCCACTGCAGACCTGCGATGACGTCGCTGGTGTATCCAGCGCCGTTGTCGCCGAGCACGCGCACGTTAATCAGGTGCGCGCCCGGTGCAATGCCCCCGCGATAGAGGGGAGTCACATGAGTGGCGGGCGTTTCGGTCCCGGCGATGATGCCCGCGATGTGCGTACCATGGCCAAACCCGTCACCCGTAGACGGATCGTCGGTCACAAAACTGACCGCGGCGGCGACCTTACCGTTCAGTGCATGGTGGGTGGTCTCGATGCCGGAATCGATAATCGCCACGCCCACGCCTTTGCCATTCACCGCCGGCAGCCCGTCGACACCCAACGATCCGGCCGATGGCTGACGCGCCTGATCGGCCCCCATCACCTTGGTAGCCACCGTCATGAAAGGGGCGACGACCGCGTCTCGCGACAGGCCCGCCACGCCCGCCACGTGCCGTAGCGCGTCGATCTGCGCGGGCCTACCCTCGACGACTACGAAACCGTCGAGGACTCGAGCCACCGGCAATCCATCTCGGGCGGCGGCCGCCCGAATCGCGGCGACGTCGCCGCGCACGATGACACGGATCGGCTCAATGCTCCCGCTGTTGACCAGCGTAAGCAGGTCGCCGGAAATCGACGGCAGCGCCGATTGGCCAGAGACGGTGGTGGACAGGCAAACGGCGACGCAGAGGGTCTTGACGCGCAATGGAAATGACATTCACGGACCGCTAACGCAAAGAATGCGCCAGTATATGACAGTAAGGACCATATCGACCTAACTGACTGTGGTTATTGAGCTTAAGAGAGAGCCCACGACGATTCGGCGTGTCGCATGTCACCCGCACAGTGTCTCAAAATTGCACTCACAACACCTGCGTATCCTAGCTAAGATGCTGCTATGTAAGGAGTTATATCTGACTGTTCTC
This sequence comes from Vicinamibacterales bacterium, assembly GCA_035626435.1. GTDB lineage: Bacteria > Acidobacteriota > Vicinamibacteria > Vicinamibacterales > UBA2999 > 12-FULL-67-14b. Next base: position 28,523 of record DASPNQ010000164.1, on the reverse strand, counting down.
TTGTGAGACGTTATCGACAATTTGAACAGAGACCTGGGCACTGCTCAGTTTCCCGCCTTCCAACCGCAGTGTGCGGTCACACTGCGCCGCCAATCGGGGATTGTGCGTCGCAATGATGGCGGTCAGCCCAAACTCGCCGTGCATCGACCGCAGCAGCTCGTGCAGCGCGTCCGCGGTCGCTTCGTCCAGATCGCCGGTGGGCTCGTCGGCGAGCAACAGCGACGGCTGCATCACCAGTGCGCGCGACACCGCGACGCGCTGCTGCTCGCCGCCCGACAACATCCCAGGGCGGTGCTCGAGGCGATCGCCGAGGCCGACACGCCGCAACAGCGCTTCGGCTTTCGGCCGCGCGTCGGCGGCCGACACGCGCGCGATGCGCAGCGGCATCATCGCGTTTTCGATCGCGGTGAACTCCGGCAGCAGGTGATGAAACTGGAAGACGAACCCGATGTGGCGGTTGCGGAACGCGACGCGCGCCGCGTCGTTCATCGTCGCAATCTCGTGCTCGCCGACGCGCACGGTGCCGCCGTCGATCGCATCCAGCCCGCCGAGCACGTGCAGCAGCGTGCTCTTGCCGACGCCGGACGCGCCCATGATCGCGACCATTTCGCCTTTCTCGACGGTCAGGTCGAGATCGCGCAGCACGTGGAGCCGCGTCCCCGCCGCCGTGTAGAACTTGTTCAGGCCGCTGACCGAGACAAACGACATCGCGTTACTCGTAGCGCAGCGCCTGCGCGGGATCGAGACGCGCCGCTTGTCGCGATGGGTAGAGGGTGGCCAGGAAGCAGACCACGACCGCGCCGAGCACCACCGCGACCAGATCGCCGGGCTGCACCTTGAACGGCAGATAACTGACCTGGTAGATGTCGCTTGGAATCGTGATGACGCGGTACTTGTCGAAGAAGTGCGCCAGCGTGGCGCCGGCAATGGCGCCGACCAGGGTGCCGATGACGCCGATGATGCTGCCCTGCAGCAGAAAGATCAGCGTGATGCTGCGCGCCGACGCGCCCATCGTCTTCAGGATGGCGATGTCGCGCGTCTTCTCCATCACCAGCAGAATCAGCGACGCGACAATGTTCAGCGCCGCCACCGCGACGATCAGGCCGATGCCGATGCCCATGCCGATCTTCTCGAGCATTAACGCCGAATACAGCTGCTGATTCATGTCGGCCCAGTCGCTGGTGACGTAGGCCGATCCGAAATCGACGGCGATCTGCTCGGCGATATCGGGCGCGGCGTAGATGTCGGCGACCTTCAGCTCGATGCGATCGACGCGCTCAACGGCGGCGAGGCGCATCGCCTGATCGAGCGACACGAATCCGGTCCCGGCGTCGATCTCGAACAGGCCGAGCCTGAACGTGCCGACGACCCGCATGCGCCGCTGGCGCGGCATCACGCCCATCGGCGAAAGCGAGCCGTTGGGCGTCAGCAGCGTCACCGTGTCGCCGACCATCGCGCCAATCTGCCCGGCCAGGTCCTTGCCGATGACGATGCCCGGCAGCTCGTCGTCGCTAGCCGGCGTCAGCGCGTCGAGCGAACCATCGCTGATCGAGCGGCCGATGTCGGTGACCGACACCTCCAGTGCCGGATCGATGCCTTTGATCATGACGAAGCCCGGTGCACTTCCGGTAATCATCGCTCTCGCGTCGATCGCGGGTGTCGCGCCGATCACACCAGGCACCGCTCGCAGCTTTTCGATCTCGGCGTGATAGTCCTCGATGCCCGCCGGCTTGTAAACGAACACGTGCGCGGACGATCCGAGGATGCGCGCCTGCAGCTCGCCCTGCAGTCCGGTCATGATCGCCAGCGCGATCACCAGTGCCATCACGCCGACGGTGACGCCGAGCGTGGAGACCAGCGATATGACGGAAATGAATACTTGCCGTCGCTTGGCCAGCAGGTAACGGAGGGCCACCTGTAATTCGAACGGCATCAGCAGCCTGCAGCCTTCAGCCGACAGCGGTCGGCGGCTGTCATGCCTGGTGCTCCGGCCGCGGGCGCATCAACGGAAACAGGATCACATCGCGAATCGACGTCGAGTTGCTCAACAGCATCACCAGGCGATCGATGCCGACACCCTCGCCGCCGGCCGGCGGCATGCCGTACTCCAGCGCGCGCACATAATCTTCATCCATCGCGTGCGCTTCGTGATCGCCGGCGGCGCGCTCGGCGAGCTGCGCCTCGAAGCGGCGGCGCTGCTCGACCGGATCGTTGAGCTCGCTGAACGCGTTGGCGACTTCGAAGCCGCCGATGTACAGCTCAAAACGTTCGACGGTATCGGGGTCGTCGGCGCGCTGCTTCGACAGCGGCGACACTTCGGTGGGAAAGTCGTAGACGAACGTCGGCTGAATCAGCTGCTCTTCCCACAGCGTTTCGAAGATGGCGCTGGCGATCTTGCCGGCACCGGCGCCCTTCGGGATCTCCACGCCGAGCTTCCTGGCCAGCTCGCGCGCCGTATCGAGCGATCGCAACTCGTCGACGGTGACCGTGACGCCGAGCCGCTTCGACGCTTCTTCCGCCGCCGCGTGGCGCAATGACAGCCGACGAAAGGGGGCCGCCATCGTGATGGTGTGCGCGCCGTATGGAAACTCGGTGGTTCCGATCACCTGTTGTGCGACCGCCGACAGCAGCGCCTCGGTGAACGACATCAGCTGCTGGTAATCCACGTAGGCCCAGTAGAACTCGAGCATCGTGAATTCCGGGTTGTGCTGCGTCGAAATCCCCTCGTTGCGAAAGTTGCGATTGATCTCGAACACGCGCTCGACGCCGCCGACGGTCAGCCGCTTGAGATACAGCTCGGGCGCGATGCGCAGGTACAGCTTCATGTCGAGCGCGTTGTGATGGGTCACGAACGGCCTGGCCAGCGCGCCTCCGGCAATCGGCTGCATCATCGGCGTTTCGACTTCGAGAAAACCGTGCCCCTTCAGAAAATCGCGGATCGCCGACACCGTCGCGGTCCGAATCTCGAAGACCCGGCGCACCTCCGGATTGACGATCAGATCGAGATAGCGCTGCCGGTAGCGGATTTCGACATCCTGCAGCCCATGCCACTTTTCAGGCAGCGGCAGAAAACATTTGGCGAGGAACTGCAGTGACGACGCCCAGATCGACAGTTCGTTGGTTTTGGTGCGAAACAGGTGGCCGGCCACGCCAATCTGATCGCCCACGTCCAGCAGCTTCGATAACGCGTAGTCGCGCTCGCTCAATGCGTCCTGCCGCACGTAGACCTGGATGCGCGACCGGCCGTCCGACACCACGAAAAAGCTGGCCTTGCCGAAGCTGCGCACGCTGACGATGCGGCCGGCGGCAACCGTCTCGACTCGTGGCGACTCGAGCTCGGCGGCATCCTTCGCGGAGTAGTGTTCGACCAGTTGCGACACCGAGTGCGTGGTGTCGTACTTGTTCGGGTACGGCGCGAAGCCGAGGCGCCTGATCGCCTCGAGATTCGCCTTGCGCTGCTCGACCTGGACGACTTCGGTGCTCATATCAGTCGGCGACTAACCCTTCTTCTCTCAGCTTGCGATACACGGCATCGAGCACCCCGTTGACGAACTTCGCGGCGTCTTCACCGCTGTAGGCACGCGCCAATTCGATCGCCTCGCTGATCACCACGCGCGGCGGACTTTCGCGGTGCGACAGCAGCTCCTCGACGGCGAGCCGCATCACCAGTCGATCGATGACCGCCATCCGCTCGACGCGCCAGTTCTTGGCGGCGTCGCCGATTCGCTCGTCGAGCGCGTCGCGATTGGTGAGTGCGCCGCGCACCAGCGACACCACAAAGGCATGCTCGTCCTCGCCGGGATCGTCGACTTCAGGCCGGCCGGCGTGATGCAGGACGCCGAGCGCCTGCTGCGCGTTGAGGCCGCCGACTTCGCATTGATAGAGCGCCTGCAGCGCCGCCGCTCGCGCGCGCGACCGCCTCGCCCACCGGCCGTGCTCGCCGTGGAGTGCGTCGCTCACCGTCGTGCCTCCAGCGGTGTCACGCGCGACCGTCACCGATCTCTGCGAACAACCGTGCCATCGCCAGCGCCGCTGCGGCGGCTTCGCGGCCCTTGTTCGAGGGTCCGGGTGCCGCCCGCTCCAACGCCTCCTCCACGGAGTTCGTCGTCAGCACGCCGAAGGACATCGGCACGCCGGTAGTTGCCGCCGCCGCGGTGATCCCGTGCGCGACTGCCATGGCGATGTACTCGAAGTGCGGCGTCGCGCCGCGAATCAGACAACCAAGGCATACCACCGCCGACACCGTGCCGTGCTCCGCAATGCGCTGTGCCGCCATGGGAATCTCGAAGGCCCCCGGGACACGCACCACGGCGACATCGGCGCCGTCGATGCCGGCCTCGCCGAGCGCCGCTTGCGCGCCCTCGAGCAGGCGCTCGGTGACGAAATCGTTGAAGCGTGAAACGACGATCGCGACGCGCATTACTTGCCTTGCCACGAAGCCTTGCGTTTCTCGAGGAACGCGCGCGTCCCTTCCTTCATGTCGTCGGTCGATGCAATCGCGCCAAACAGCGCGGTCTCGAGGAACTGCCCCACCGACAGGGGCGCGTCGAGCCCCTCGTTCACCGCCTGGATGATGTAGCGCACGGCGATCGGCGCCTTCGCCGCGAGCGCGTGGGCGATCTTCTTGGCCTCGGCCATCACCTCCGCCGCCGGCACCACGTGATTGACCAGCCCGATCTCATAGGCGCGCTGTGCGGTGATCATGTCGCCCGTGAGCAGCAACTCCAGCGCGATGCCTTTGCCGACCAGCCGCGGCAGACGCTGGCTGCCGGCGTAACCCGGGATGATGCCAAGATTGATTTCCGGCTGGCCGAAACGCGCGGTGTCGGCCGCCACGCGAAGCGTGCATGCCATCGCGAGCTCGCAGCCGCCGCCGAGCGCGAAGCCGTTGACCGCGGCGATCACCGGTTTGCCCAACTGCTCGATCTGATCGAAGATCTGCTGGCCGCGACGCGCGTGTTCCTTGCCTTGCGCCGGTGTTTGCACGGCCAGCTCGTTGATGTCGGCGCCCGCGACGAATGACTTCTCGCCCGCGCCGGTCATCACGATCGCGCGGACACCGGGATCGGTCTTGAACGATTCGAGCGCGGTCGCAAGCTCGGTCAGCGTCTGGGTATTCAGGGCATTGAGGACTTTGGGGCGGTTGAACGTCAGCACCGCGACGGCGTCGTCGCGTTCGAGCAGCAGGTTTTCAAAGGTCATTCAACCCCTGATTTTACTCCACGCCCACGCGACCGTCAGACCGGTCGCCGCGCCAATCGTGTTGTTGGCGGCGTCGCGCCACTCCGCGTAGCGTGTCGGCACGAACATCTGCTCGACTTCGACCGACAACCCATGGACGACGGCGATGACGAAGGCCAACAGGATGGCGCGGGCGGTCACGCCCGCCCAGCTTCCCTTGGCCGTGGCGCGCAGCGTCAGCAGGCCCATCACTGCATAACCCGATACGTGCAGCGCGGTATCCGATAGCGAGGCCGCGGGACCGGGTACGTGCGGCAGGGCTGCCGCGTAGGAGATCGTGGCCATCCAGACCACGACCGGCAGCCACAAACCAATCACAACGGGAAGAGACGCATCACCCAGCCCAGCGCGATTGCGGCGGCCATGAAAGTGCCGAACATTCTCGCGCCGAGGGTCAATTGCTCGCGCGGGGTGTCCTTCTGGATCGTCGCAAAGATCAGCGACACGAACAGCGCGAACAACATCATCAAACCCAGATGACTCGTCATCACTTGCGCCCCATGCGGACGTCATATGCGTCGAGCGCGACGAGCAGGTTGAGCAGGCCCGAGACGATCAGGAAGGTGTTGCCGTATTCGTAAGAGGCGGCAGTGACTACGCCATGGCCGAGGTCCAGTGCTTTCGCGATGAAGTACGGCACGCCCATGCCGAGGTTCGCGATCGCGGCCAGGCCCACCAGCGGATCGGAAAAGTTGAACGGCGCGAGCCGCCCTTCGAGCCACAGGCCGATCGCAAACATCAGCGGCAGTGCGAGGAAAAAAATCACGCCCTTCTGCCGGCGGCCCTGCATCAGATGACCGGCGCCTGGCACCAGCCACGACACCAGATACACCACTGCGGGGGGCACGACGCGAGTTTACCTCAGGTCTTTCGTGGCGACGGCCGCGACGATCGTGCCGGCCGCGGCGCCGAGCGGAATCGCGAACAACGCGCGCGTGATGTTGGTGCCGTCCCACATGCCGATGGCAGCCGTCGTCCACGTAATCGCTGTCGGCAATGCGGCGACGGCCATTGCGCGAACCGCTGAATGCGACGTCATCGGAATGGGGGCGCGCCCGCGCAGCGCCCGCACCACCAGCCAGAGCGCAAAGGCGATCGCACCGCTGGCGTAAAGGCCGGTGCACCTCGCGCAGACTGGCAGTTGACGGCCGTCGATGAAAAAGGAGCGTGCTGCCTGCTGATGGCAGATGACCGCGCCGATGGCCCAGACAAATCCAGCCGCTAACCCCATGACACCAATGTAGTTAGCCTAACTCGTCGGTGGCTTGTGAAAAAATGAACTTGCCAAAGCACTCCGTCGTCTAACACCATTTAGAGTCTAAACACTGTTTACCTCTGCTTCAGAGATAACTCGACGATCGCCGCTTTAACAGTGGCTGGCACCGCAGGACTTCATGGGAACCAAGGAACGACAAGACCGCGAACGACAGGCCGTCCGCACCTCGATTCTGGATGCCGCGCGCGACCTGTTCGTCGCAGAAGGCTATGCGAGTGTGTCGATTCGCAAGATCGCCGAGCGCATCGAGTACAGCCCCGCCGCAATTTACAGCTACTTTGCAAGCAAGGACGACATCTTCCTCGCGTTGGCCGTGGAAGGCTTCCATCGCCTCGATGAAAAGGTCAAGGCCGCGATGAAGCGCGAGCATGCGCTCGACGACGTCCGGGCCTGCTGGTGGGCGTTTTACGAATTCTCCCAAGAACAGCCGGCGTACTTCCAGTTGATGTTCGTCGACCGATCGGTCCCGCGCATCACGCAGGAGTGGGAAGGCTTCGAGTTCCTGCAGCAAATGCTGACGAACGCCGTCGGCGCCGTGCAAAAAGCGATTGATGCCGGACACTTGCCGGCCACGCTCAATGCCAACGCCGCGATGCACATGCTCTGGGCCGCCTTGATCGGTCCCGCCGTGGTCGGCATCCGCCATCGTCTGGCCAGCGGCGAAGACTACGACGCCCTAGCCCGCGACGTGCTGAATGCCACGATTGCCGGCCTGCAGTCCGGCATCGCTACCACCTTTGTGTCATGCAAGTGTCCGAATGCTTCGGACGTGCTGCGGGCCGGTCCGAGCCATTCGAAGAATGAAGAAGGCATCGCGGGGGCGCCGGTTCCCGCTGGAGTGCGCAGTCATGAGTCGTAGACCGTCGGTTGTGTTTGCTGTTGCCGTCATCGTGTCATCGTCACTGTTCATCGCCGGGTGCGGTGCGTCATCGACGGCGGCGGAGGCCGCGCCGGACCCCACCGCGCCCGCCGGCGCGGTCCTTGACGTGCCCGTGGTAACAGCCACGGCCGGCACAATCGAGTCGGCGCTCGAGATTTCCGGTACGTTGGCGCCGCGCACCCGAGTCGCGGTGAGGCCCAAGTTGCCGGGGACACTCGAGCGTGTGCTGGTCGATATCGGCGATCGCGTCTCGATCGGTCAGACGATCGCGACCATCGACCGCCGTGAAATCGACGCGCAGGCCGACGCCGCCGTGGCCGCGGTCGCGGTCGCAAGCGCCGCGCTCGAGAGCGCGGAAGCCAACCTCGCCAACGCGCTGCTCGAGAGCGACCGCGCCAAGAACCTGTTTGACAAAGGCGCACTGCCCCGCCAGCGTCTCGACGGCGCGCAGACCGCGTACCGTGCGGCAATCGCGCAACGCGATCTCGCCGCCGCCAACCGCGCTCAGGCTGATGCGGCGCTGCGGCGCGCACGCGAAGTGCAGCGCGACGCGACCGTCACTTCGCCGGTCAATGGCTTCGTCGTCGAGCGTCACTACGACGCAGGCGCGATGCCGACCGACAAGCCGATCGTCGTCGTGGCCGACCTGCATCAGATGAAGCTCGAAGCGGGCGTATCAGAGCTCGAGGCGGGCCGTTTGCGCGTTGGCATGAAGGCGCTGGTCTCGGTGCAAGCCAGGCCGGGCGAAACCTTCCCCGGCCAGCTCGCGGCGATCGCGCCGGAGGTCGATGAACGCAACCGGCATTTCAAGATCGACGTGCGCGTGGCGAACGACGGCCGCACGTTGCTCTCGGGCATGTATGCGTCCGCGCGGATTGTCGAGGCGACCACACCCAACGCGATCCTGATCCCGAAAGAAGCGGTCGTCACTCGCGACGGCAAGCGCGGCGTGCAGAAGGTGATGGGCGATACCTTGACCTTCGTCGAGATTACCGAAGGCACGACCGACGGTACGCGCGTGCAGGTGGTTAGGGGCCTCGCCGCGGGCGACCTGGTGCTCGCCGACGCGCGGCGCCAAATCGCGTCCGGCGCAAAGGTGCGCGCCATCACCGAGAACCGGCCGTAAGGCCGCTCGCCGAGACGAAGGCGTCACATGTGGATCTCTGATACGTCAATCAAGCGGCCCGTCTTCGCGACGATGGTCATCGTGAGCTTCATGGTGCTGGGCGTCGTCTCGCTGGGACGGCTCGGCATCGACCTGTTCCCCGAGGTCAACTTCCCGTTCGTGAACGTTATGGTGCCCTATCCGGGCGCCGGCCCCGAGGAAGTCGAGACGCTGGTGACGCGGCCGATCGAGGATGCCGTCGCCGGGATCAACGGCGTCAAGCGCGTCGTCTCGACGTCGACCGAGGGCCTGGCGATGGTCGGCATCGAGCTGCGGCTCGAGATCGATCCGCAGGCGGCCACGGCGGAAGTACGCGAGAAAGTAGCCGCCATCCGCGCGCGCCTGCCCGAGCAAATCAAGGATCCGACCATCAACCGCTTCGACGTCTCGGCGCTGCCGATCGCCACGTATGCCGTGGGGTCGGCGTCGCTGCCCTCCGACGTTACGCGTCGCATGGTCGAAGACGACATCAAGCCGCTGCTCGGCCAAATCGACGGCGTCGCCGCGGTCGAAGTCAACGGCGGTCAGGTCCGCGAGCTGCAGGTCAACCTCGATCCGCGCCGCCTCGAAGCGCTGAACCTGCCGATCACCGAAGTCGCCGCAAAACTGACGGCCGATAACCTCGACGTGCCCGGCGGCCAGGTCCGGCGTGGCGGCAAGGCGGTCTCGCTACGCACTCAGGGGCAGTACCGAAGCGCCGCGGAAATCGAAAACGTGATTTTGCGGTCCGCCGGAGGATCGACCGTGCGGGTGAAGGACGTGGGCGCCGTGGTCGACGGCTACCAGGATCGCACCTCGACGACGCGGCTGAACGGCGAGGACGCGGTGTCGTTTTCGGTTCGCAAACAATCCGGCGCGAACACGGTCGAAGTGCAGCGCAAGCTCGACGCGGCGCTCGCCAAGGCCGCGCCCGGCTTCCCGCAGCTGGCCATCAGGAACGTGCACACCGATGCCGAAGGCATCATGGAAAACGTCACCGACGTGCGCGGCCACATCATCTTCGGCGGCATCATGGCGGTGCTGGTGGTGTTCGTGTTCATGCGCGACTGGCGCTCGACGGCGATCACCGCGCTCGCGCTGCCGACCTCGGTGATCGCGACGTTCTTCTTCATGTACGCGATCGGATTCACGATCAACATGATGACGCTGATGGCGCTGTCGCTCGTCATCGGCATCCTGATCGACGACGCGGTGGTCGTGCGCGAGAACATTTACCGCCACCTGGAGCACGGGGAAGATCCGATGACGGCGGCCCGCAACGGCACGTCGGAGATCGGCCTGGCCGTGATGGCGACCACGTTCACGATCCTGGCGGTGTTTCTGCCGGTCGGCTTCATGACGGGCATCGTCGGCCAGTTCTTCAAGTCGTTCGCATTGACGATCGCATTCGCCGTCGCGATTTCGCTGCTGGTGGCGTTCACGCTCGATCCGATGCTGTCGTCGCGATTCGTACGGTTCATTCCGCTCGAGGAGCGCACGCGGACGCGCACCGGCCGCTTCCTCGAGCGCGTCGGCGCCTTCTACGACCGCATCGACGCGCGCTATCACCGGTTATTGAGCTGGGCGGTCGAACGCCCGTGGACGATCGTCGCCACCGCGGCCGTCGTGTTCTTCGCGAGCATGTCGCTGTTGACCGTGATCGGCACCGAGTTCGTCCCGCAGGAAGACCGCGGCGAATTCGCCGTCAACGTCGAAGTGCCGGCCGGCACCGCCTTCGAGCAGACTGTCGCCCACGTCGCGCAGGTCGAAGCCGTGGTCCGACAGCTGCCCGAAGTCGAGCAGATTTTCTCGACGGTGGGTTTCGAGGGCAGCCCGCTGAAGGCGTCCTTGCGCGTCAAGGCCGGCAAGAAGCACGAACGCGAACGCGGTCTCGCGGAACTGAAGGCGGATGTGCGCGAGCGGTTGAAGCAGATCCCGCTGTTGAAGATGACCGTCGCCGATCCGGAATTCATGCAGGGCGCGCCGACGCAGGCACCGCTCAGCGTCTATCTGCGCGGCGACGACATGCGCGAGCTCCAGCGGCTCAACGAAGAGGCGCTGCAGCGCATTCGCGCCGTCCCCGGCGCCGTCGATGTCGACAGCACGCTCGAGACCGGGCAGCCCGAAATGGTCGCGAAGGTCAATCGCGAACTGGCGGCGGATCTCGGTTACGACGTCGGATCGATCGCGATGCAACTGCGCGGCATGGTCGAGGGGATCGTACCGACCCGGCTGCGCGAGGACGACAAGGAATACGACATCCGCGTCCGGCTGGCGCCTGAATTCCGCAACGACTTCGAATCGATCGCGCGAACCCCGCTCTACTCGCCCACCGGCGCCGTCGTCCGGGCGCGCGACATCGTGCGCCTGACGCCCGAAGTCGGCCCTGCGGCGATCGAGCGCGAGGCGCGCCGCCGCCAGGCGAAGATCAATATCGAGCTGTCCGACCGTTCGCTCGGCGAGGTCACCGCCGACGTCGGACGCGTCATGGACGGTATCGCGCTGCCGCCGAACTTCGAGTGGGGATTCGCCGGCGATGTCGAGATGATGCAGGAGTCCGCGGCGGCGATGGGGCTGGCGCTGCTGCTGGCGACGGCGTTCATCTACATCGTGCTGGCCTCGCAGTTCGAATCGTTCATCGAGCCGTTCCTGATCATGACGTCGCTGCCGCTCGCGCTGGTCGGCGCGCTGCTGGCCATTCTGCTCACCGGCAAGAACCTCGGCATGCCGGCGATGATTGGCGTCGTGATGTTGATGGGCCTGGTCACCAAGAATGCGATCTTGCTCGTCGACCTGACCAATCAGTACGTGCGCGACGGCTTGAGCGTCAAAGAAGCGATCCTCAAGGCGGGCCCGGTCCGCCTGCGCCCGATTCTGATGACGACGATCGCGATGATTCTCGGCATGCTGCCGTCCGCAATGGGCACGGGACAAGGCAGCGAGTTTCGATCGCCGATTTCGATTGCGACCATCGGCGGATTGATCACGTCAACGCTGCTCACTCTCGTTGTCGTGCCGGTCTCGTATCTGCTGCTGGCGCGCGCTGTGGAACGCGTCACCGCGTGGCGTGCGGCGGGTGGACGGGTGCCGCAGCCGGCGCGCGTCGCCGGCACGGTCCTGCTGATCGCGGCACTGGGCTGGTTGCTGTCGACCACGACGGCGTTCGCTTCGGAGTCCGCTCCTGGCCAAGCCGCCGCGGCCGGGCCCTCCGCGGCGCCATTGACGCTGACCTTCAATCAGGCCCTGGAGCGGGCGCTGTCCGCGAACGAAGGCCTCAAGGTCGCGCGTGAACGCGTGGTCGAGACTCAGGCTCGCGTGCTCGAGTCGAAAACCGGCTTTCTGCCACAGGTCAATCTTGGCTACAACTTCACGCCGGCACAGCGTTTTCCCGTGATCAAGGTCCCTGCTGGGATTTTCGGCCCCGAGGAGCGGACATTCCAGGCCGGGTTTGCGCAGCGCAACATCCTGCAGCTGTATGTGAACCAGCCGATCTACACCGGCGGCCGATTGAACAACGCGTATGGCATCACGGCGTCGTCACTCGATGCGTCGAGGCTCGAGCTCGAGCGCACCCGGCAAGACATCGAGTATCGCGTCGTCGAGACGTTTTATGCCGCGCTGATGAACGAGCGCGGCGTGGCCGTCGCCGACGAGCAGATCCGTCTGGCCGAGAAGCAGTTGTCCCTCGCCAAAGTTCGATTCGACGCGGGTACCGTCGCACGACTCGACGTGCTGCAAGCGGAAGTCGAACTGGCGAACGCTCGGGCGCGGCGGATCCAAGCCAAAGCGCAGGTCGACACCTCGCTGCAGGCACTGCGCAGCGTGTTGTCGCTGCCGCAAACCCAGAGGTTGACGCTGCAAGGGTCGCTCGACGAGCCGGTCGTCGGACATGCGCGGGAAGAGCTGGACAAACAGCTGCCAAGCCGCCCCGATCTGCAGGCGTTCGCGGCGCGTCGCCATGCGGCGGAATATGCTTCGCACCTCGCTCAGAGCGAGTGGAAACCGAATCTGTCGTTTGCCGGCAACATGCAGTACCAGCAGGACAGCATGGGGTCGCTGCTCGCCCGTGACAATCAAAGTTATGCGTTCGGCATTCAGCTCAACGTGCCGTTGTTCGCGGCGCCCGGCGCGGCGGCGCGGCGCAGCATCGCACAGTCGCAGATGCGTCAAGCCGAGCACGGTCTGCGTTACGCGACCGACCACGCGCGGCTCGAGCTCGAGTCCGCCTGGACCGCACTCGAGTCATCCGCGGAGGTGGTCGCGACCCAGGAAAAGGCGCTCGAACTCGCGCGTGAGAGTGTGGTGATCGCGCAGGTCTCGTACGAGAACGGCGTGATCACATCGGCCGAGCTCAACGATGCCCAGGTGCGATTGCTGCAGACCGAGTGGCTGCTGATGCAGGCCAAATACGCGCGCATTACCGCAGCGGCCCGCGCCAAGGTCGCCGCCGGCGTTCCGTAAATAACTTTGTGATATAAAGCGTAGGTGCACGTCGAGCCGCGCCGAATCCTGATTGGCCTGATCGTCCTGGGTGTGGCGGGCGCCGTCCTGTTCCTGCCCGCGGTGTTCTGGGTCGGCACCCTTCTGGCACCGTCGTTCCCGGTTCCCGTTGCCGCGCCGGTGCCGCCGCTGCTCGCTGAGGCGATCTGGGCTCGTGCCAATGGTGGCCGCGCGACCACGCTGCAGCCGCTCACGCCGTTCAGCATCGGCCGGACCCTGACCTGCCACGCTCTGGCCGAGCGGTTTGATACTCCGGTGGAACGAGAACAGCAGCACGACGAATGCATGACGCTGCTTCCCGCCATCGAAGGCATTGGTTACCTGTCGAACCGACACATGCAGAGTGTTGGCGTCTGGCAGGACCCGCGCGTGCCGTTGGTCAGTATCGCCACCATCGCCCGCGTCAGCAGCTCGTGGACCAAGACGCAAGTGATCGAGACGTTGGCGGCCCGCGGCGAATTCACCAAGTACCTGATCGGCGCCGATCCGGCCGCTCGCGCCATGTTTGGGCGGCCTCCGGCGGAGTTGTCCCTGCCGCAGGCTGCACTGATGGCCGCCGTTCTCGGCAATCGCGCCGCGGAGCCGTGGTGCGATCCGGTGACGGCCGCGGACATGCGGCGCCGCATCCTCGAGCGCATGCGCGGCAACCAGGTCATTGACGACGCCAATGTCGAGGCGGGCAATCGTGCGCCACTGGGGCTCGGCACGCCGCCCGTCTCGCACCCGGGGTGCCCGCCTTAAGATATGATGCGTTTCTTTTTGAAGGAGGAGCGCATGCCCAAGTTTGTCATTGAGCGGGAAATCCCTGGCGCCGGAAAATTGTCGCCGGCCGAGTTGAACGGCATCTCGCAGAAATCCTGCGGCGTGTTACGCAACATGGGCTCGCAGGTGCAGTGGCTGCACAGTTACGTCACCGATAACAAGATTTATTGCGTCTACATCGCGCCGGATGAAGCGTCGGTACGCGAGCACGCGCGGCAGGGCGGCTTTCCTGCCAATTCCGTGGCGAAGGTTGCGACCGTAATCGACCCGACGACGGCGGAATGACGGACGGCCGGGCGCGGCCACCGCGGTCGTGGCGCGGCGGTCTCGTTTACGGCTTTTCCATCCAGATCGTGCTGAGCAGGTCCTTGTCGGTCGGCAGCTCGGTCTCTCCGGCGGGAAACTTGTTCAGCCGAAGCAGGTAGGCAATCACATCCGCGTATTCGTCTTTCTTCAGGCTGCCGGGGTCGTCTTCAGGCATCGAATCGCTGATCACGTCGAACATCTCCCACAACGGCTTGCCGGCGAAGCTGCTGTAAAAGAAATCGTCGGTGAAGCGATTCGGCGCGTGACAGCTCGCGCATTTCGCGTTGTAGATCTTCACGCCGCGGTCGGCCTGCGCGGCGGTATAGACGCCCGCCCGCACCGACTTTTTCTCCTGGGCGATCAGCAGCGACGTGCACGCGAGGACCGCAGCGCACACCAGCAGCCGCATTACTTTTTCTTCTCGATCTTGATGTTCGCCATCGGACCCGCGCCGGGTGCCAGCTCGGTGTCGCCCGCCGGATAGCCGTTGAGCTCGAGGAAGTAGGCCAGGATGTCGGCGTACTCCTGCTGCTTGAGGCTTCCGGGATTGTCCTCCGGCATCGTGCCGCTGGCGACATCCCAGATCTCTTTCATCGGCTTGCCTGCCCACGCCTCCGTGAACGTGTCGCCGCTGAAGCGGGCGCTGTCATGGCACGTGGTGCAGCTCGCAGCGAACACCTTTTTGCCGCGTTCGGCCTGCGCGGTCGTGTAGACCTTGTCGTTGGTCGTCCTCTGCGGAGCCTGTGCGGAGATTGCGACCGTCGTGAGCAACGCTGCCATTGCGGCGCCTACCAGCCGATTCACCATGTCTAAGTATAACGACTTACACGGATGAGGTCGGAAGCTCGACGCCACTGGCGCGGCTATTGCTTGGTTCACCGCCGAGGCCTGCGCCCCCGTAGGCAACGAGGGGTCCATGCGCGCACGCCACGTTTTACTCGCGATCAGTGTCATTGGCTCCACAACAGTGGCACACGCCCAGCGACCGCTGCCGATCATCGACGATTTCGCGCAAGGCATGGTCGTCACAGCGCAAGGTTGCGTCCGGCGTGCGGAGGACGCGAATGCGTTCGTGTTCACGCAGGTGACGACGTGGCCCATCGCGAAGACGGCGTGGGGCCAGTACGGGCCCCGCCACTTCGCGATTCGCCTGCCGGCGCACAAGCTCGACGAATACGTCGGCGACACGCTGCAGCTGACCGGCCGCATCATCGATATTCAGAAATCCGAGATCGAGACCGAACCCGGCTTGCGGCGCTTCGGCCGATTCATCGAATTCGAGCGGCCCGATCGCAACGTGCTGGTGCGGCCCGAGAGCGCGGGCATCGACCTGCACGGCCGCGGCAAGGGCGACATCGCGATCACCCTGCTCGATTACGAGGTCGACAGTGTGATGCGCGTGATGCGCGGCTGCCTGCAGTCGCCGGCGTTGGCCGGCGCGACGGCTCGCCGACGCTAACTCGCCAGCGCCCCGAAGTGGCGCTCGTACCGCTGCCGGAACTCATCCCACGTATAGGCGTGCGACGTGCCACCGAGGTGCTCCAGGCAATAGGTCGCGGCGACGCTGCCAATCCTGGCGCACGTCGCATAGGACGCGCCGATCGCCAGGCCCTTCATGAAGCCGCCCCGGAATGCGTCACCGACACCGGTCGGGTCGGCGATCCGTTCCGGCGTCACCGCCGGCACGTCCTCGGTGCCGCCGCGCGTATGAATCGTGCAGCCGTGCTCGCCTTTCGTGACGACCAGCAACGGCGCCTCCTTGAGGACATCCGCTTCGGACAGCCCGGTCTTCTGGCGGATCAGCTCGAACTCGTAGTCGTTGACAATCACCATGAACGCGCCGGTGATGCCCTGCTTCAACTGCGCGCCTTCCATGCGCGCGCATTGCTGTCCGGGATCCCAGATGTATTTGACGCCCATCGCCGCGCATTCCTGCGCCCATTGCGTCATGCCGTCCGGATCGTTGGCGGCGATGATCACCAGCGCGTCCTGGATCCCCGGCACCGTGCGCATCGACAACTCACCGGCATTCGCCATCGCGCCGGTGTAGAAGGAGGCAATCTGGTTGTTGGCCTGATCGGTGCTGCAAAAGAACGACGCGCAGAACTTGCCGTCGATGATCTTGACCAGCGAAGTGTCGACATTCGCCGCCTCGAGCCAGGTCCGATAATCGCCAAAATCTTGGCCCGCGGTCGACATCAGGTAGGGGCGCTCGCCCAGCAGCGCGATCGTGTAGGCGATGTTCGGGCCGCAGCCGCCGCGCCGCTTGTCCATCGTGTCGACCAGGAAGCTCAGCGAAACGCGGTGCATGTGCTCAGGCAGGAAGTGTTCAGTGAACTTGCCGGGGAACGACATCAGGTAGTCGAAGGCAATCGATCCGGTGACGATCAGTTTCATGGTTGTCCTGGCGGTCGCGGTGTCGGTGACTATTTGACGTACTTGGCGATGAGCGGCGCGAGATCCTGCTTGACCCGCTCGGGTATGGCGTCGGCGTGCGTCAGGATCGCCGATCGCAGGGCGCTGTGCGCCGGGTCGTGGTGCGTGACGTCGAGACGCTCGACGACCCTCGCGATCACTTCCTGCGCCATTTTCACGTTCGCCGTCAGGTAGCCGATGATCATGTCGATCGTCACCGAATCGTGATCCGGGTGCCAGCAGTCATAGTCCGTGACCAGCGCCATCGTCGCGTAGGCAATCTCCGCTTCGCGAGCGAGCTTCGCCTCCTGGAGATTGGTCATGCCGATGACATCACCGCCCCACGACCGGTACAAATTGGACTCGGCCAGCGTCGAGAACTGCGGTCCCTCCATGCACACGTAGGTGCCGCCGCGGTGCGCGCGGGCGCCGGCTTCCGTCGCGCAGTCGGCCGCAAGCTCGGCGAGGTAATGTGACAGCGGATGCGCGAAGCCGACGTGCGCGACAATGCCGTCGGTGAAGAAAGTGCTGATCCGGCCGCGGGTCCGATCGATGAACTGATCCGGGAACACCAGGTCGGTGGGCGCATAGTGTTCCTGCAGGCTGCCCACCGCGCTCGCCGAGAGGATCCACTCCACGCCGAGCATTTTCATCCCGAAGATGTTGGCGCGGTAGTTCAACTCGCTTGGGTTGAGGCGATGGCCCTTGCCGTGGCGCGCCAGGAAGGCGACGCGCTTGCCGCGCAGCGTCGCGAGGACGTAGGGGCCCGACGGCTCGCCGAACGGCGTGTGCAACACGCGCTCTTCGCGATCGGTAAGCTCGCCCATGTCGTAGAGGCCGCTGCCCCCGATAATGCCAACTTGTACGGACATTCAGTTATGCCTTCCGCTTCCGGCTCTCCGCCGCCGGCTCAGATCACTCGTTCCACGAAACGCTTGCCGTCCTGCTCTCGCAGGTAGCCGGCGGCCATCGACGGGTCGTGCTCGAAAAACACCAGGTACTCACGCTCGATCGCCTCGCGTACGAAATCTCGTTTGAACGCCAGTGTGTCCATCGGATACAGGTCATAGCCCATGATCCAGGCATCGGGAATATGCGCCGACGTCGGGTACATGTCCGCGGCGAACACGGCGGTCCGGCCCTGCGACTCGATCATCACGACCTGGTGGTTCGGCGTGTGACCGCCGGAGCGGCGATACCGCACACCCGGCATGATTTCGGTGTCGTCGTCGACCAGCGTCAGCACGCCAGCGTCCATCAGCGGCACGAAGTTATCCTGCAGATAACTGGCGCGGTTGCGCTCGTGCGGATGCGTCGCATCAGCCCACTCGCCGCGATGGGCGACGTAGCGTGCCTTCGGAAATCGCGGGACGGTCGCTCCGTTCCGGCGTGCCGTGAAGCCGCCCACGTGATCGAAGTGTAAGTGGCTGGCAATCACCAGATCGATGTCGTCAGCCGACAGCCCCGCATCCGCGAGCGCGTGATCCAGATGGTAGCGGCGGTCGAGCTTGTAGATCTGCGCGCTCTTCGCATCCATCTTGTCGCCACAGCCCGCGTCGATGATCGCGGTCGTCGCGCCGTTGCGGACCACCAGTGGCCGCATCCCCAATGGAATGCGGTTGGCGTCATCCGGTGGCAGCCGCTTCTCCCAGAGTGTGCGAGGGACCACGCCGAACATCGCGCCGCCATCCAGGCCGATAAAGCCATCCGACATCGACAGCAGTTCGAGATCGCCAAGCGAATATCGGACCGGTGTGGTGAACAGCGGCACCTTGGGTGCCGGCTGTTTGAGCTCGACGAGCACGCCCTGCGCCGCGGACGGATGAATGAACGCGACGCGTGCGCCTTCGGCGCCGGGCCGGGCCGTTTCGTCGATCAGGCGGACACCGCGAGCCCGCAGGTGCGCCAGCGCAGCATCGATGTCGTCGACGCGCAGCGCGATGTGGTGCTGCCCTGGCCCGCGCTTCTCGACGAATCTGGCGACCGGCGAATCTGCCGACGTCGCCTCGAGCATTTCCAGCGTCGAGCGGCCGGTGCCGAGAAATGTCGCACGAACGCGTTGCGACGGTACGTCTTCACTGCACTCGACATGCAGTCCCAGCGCGTCCTCAAAGAACGCGAGCGACGCTCGGAGATCGCTCACCGCAATTCCGACATGATCGAGCACCGCCTTCATGCGGTGCCGGGCTCCCCGGCGGACTCACGCTTCAAAGCGCGGTCAAGAATGTCCGACGACGCGGTATACGGATCGAGCTCGCGCTTCGCGATCCGATCGACCAGTGCCTCGAACTGGCCATCGCCGAGCACTTCTCGTTCGACGTGCTCCATGAAACGGTGCGTCAGCAAATCACGCAGCCGGAATTCGTTGCGCGCCTTCAAGCGCCGGGCGCGTGCCCCTTCCGAGTGCGTACGGAAAGACTTGATCGTCTGCCACAGCTCCGCGACACCACGGCCGGTCGTCGCCTCGGTTTTGACGATCGGAGGACGCCATTCGCCTTCGCCGAAGTGCTGCAGTGCCAGATTCGACTCGATCGAGCTGACCATGCGTTCGGCGCCATCGCGATCGCATTTATTGACGACGTAGATATCGGCAATCTCCATGATGCCGGCTTTCAGCGCCTGCACGTCATCGCCGGTGCCTGGCACCAACACCACCACGGAGATGTCGGCGGTGCGAACGATATCCACTTCGTCCTGGCCGACGCCGACCGTTTCGATGATCACCAGGCTCTTGCCGGACGCGTCGAGCACCAGAGCGGCGTCGCCGGTGGTCCGGGCCAGGCCGCCCATGTGCCCGCGCGTCGCCATGCTGCGGATGAATACGTCATCGTCTTGCGCGTGCGATTGCATGCGGAGCCGGTCGCCGAGTATCGAGCCACCGGTGAAAGGGCTCGTCGGATCGACGGCGAGAACACCAACGGTTTCGCCCGCTTGTCGCGTCTCGGTCGTCAACCGGTCGACGAGCGTGCTCTTCCCCGCTCCGGGCGGGCCGGTTATGCCAACCAGGTAGCTGCGGCCGGTATGCGGAAAGATGTCACGCACCAGCGCGGCCGCGGTGGCGGATTCGTCTTCGATCAGCGAGATCGCGCGCGCCATCGCGCGCACGTCACCCGCCCGGACGCGCTCGGCCAGTGCAGCAGACATCTAGGCAGCGAGCAGTTGCCGCGCGATCACCAGCCGCTGCACCTCGCTCGTGCCTTCGCCGATGGTCAGCAGCTTGACGTCGCGAAAGTACTTTTCAGCGGGGTAATCCTTGACGAAGCCGTAGCCGCCGTGCATCTGCACGCAGTCTTCGGCCGCACGCACGGCGATTTCGCTCGAGTACAGCTTGGCCATCGCCGACTCGAGCGTCATGCGGCGTCCCTGATCCTTCAGCCACGCCGCGCGGTAGGTCAGCAGCCGTGCGGCCTCGACCTGCGATGCGTGCTGCTCGAGGCGCTCGCGAATCGACGGAAACGACGCGATGGTCCGGCCGAACTGCCGCCGTTCCGCGGTGTAGCGGGCCGCCGCCTCGTAGGCGCCCTGGGCGAGACCGACCGACAGCGCGGCGATGCCGATGCGTCCGGCATCGAGCACCTGCAACGTCTGGATGAACCCCTGGCCTTCTTCGCCGATCAATTGCGCGGGAGAGACGCGGCAGTTCTGCAGAATGACTTCGGTGGTTTCGCTGGCCCGCATGCCGAGCTTGTCTTCCTTCTTGCCGGCGAGCAGGCCACCCATGCCGCGCTCGAGAATGAACGCCGAGATGCCCTTCGGACCTTTGGTCCTGTCGGTCACCGCGGTGACCACCAGCGTGTCGGCGGAGGTGCCGTGCGTGATGAAAATCTTCGATCCGTTCAGCACCCAGCAGCCACCGTCCTTGACCGCCGTCGTCCGCATGGCCGCCGCATCGCTGCCGGAACCGGGTTCGGTCAGGCCCCATGCGGCGAGTTTTTCCCCTCGCGCGAGCGGCACGAGGTATTTCTGCTTCTGGGGCTCGCTCGCAAACATCGAGATGTGAGCCGCGCCGAGACCATTGTGCGCCGCCACAGACAGCGCGATGCTCGGATCGACGCGCGCCAGTTCCTCGATGCAGATGCAATAATCGATGGCACTCATCGCGGCGCCGCCATAGGCCTCCGGGAACTGGATGCCCATCAACCCAAGCTCGCCAAGCTTTGGCAGAAGCTCGCCTGGAAAATGCTGCGCCTCGTCCCAGGCCATGACGTGGGGACGAATTTCCGATTCGGCGAATTCGCGAATGCTCCTGCGAAGGAGGGCTTGCTCGTCGGTCAACGCAAAATCCATCGAGTCAATTATATTCCCGACGGACGTTCGGCTCCCTGCGGTGATAACGCCGGCAGGGAGTCTCGTCGCGGCAACAATCTCGTCGCGACAAGCCCCCCGACCGCCATGCTCTGCGCGACGGCGTCAGTAGTAGACGACGACGCGGAAGTTACCGGAGTTGTCGGTCAGGACATCGTCGTTGACGCCGAGATACAGCCGGCCGCTCGAACGCAGGCGGATCGGCCCCGTTTCGTCGCCAATGAAGAACAGGTCGTTGCCGATCTTGCCGATCAGCGCCGCAGCGTTGCGATTCCCCATCGGGCGGTTCGGATTCGGCGGCGAGTTGCGTTCGCCTCCGGGACCATCGCGGCGGTCGCGGCCCCAGCGAACCTGGCCCTGCGCCTCGATGTAGATCGTTTGTCCGGCACGGACGTCGATCCCGGTATCGTTCCAATCCACGTCAGCCGAGACGATCGTCAGCCGCTCACGCATGCCCGACGGTCGGCCGCCGCTGCCGGCGAAATTGTCGGTCGTGCGCCCGCCGCCACGACGATCGAATTCGATGCGCTCGACCTCATCGCGATCGATGCGCAACGTCCGTCCGCCGCCGAAACCTCGGCGCTCCTCGAACTCGATGGTGCCGTTGCGGACGGCGATCAGCTCGCCTTGTACGCGTGAGCCGTCTCGCAGGTACAGAGTGTCAGCGAGCAGCCCGGCGGGCAGTGCCAGCATGAGGGCCAGGATTGCGAATGCGCGTTGGGGAACCATATGTGTCGCCTCCTCCGGACAGTCGGCCGGGATTCGAGAGCCGACACTGCGAATTCCGTGCCCTGGTCCGTGCCGTCTGTCTTGCGGGAATGCGTGCGATCATAGCATCGGAGGCGACATGACCCGGATTCTCGGCGCTCCGCACAGGATCGCCATCGTTCTGACACTCACGCTTGGCATGCTTGCCGCGGCGGCGCGGCCGGCCCACGCCGACATCACCGCGTTCATCGGGCTGACGCCGACGCCCGAGCGGCATGCGCTCAAGGGATTCGCCGCCGGTCTGGGGCTGCTGGTGATTGGCTTCGAATTCGAATACGCGCAAATCACCGAGGATCCGGTCGACGCCCTGCCCGGTCTCAAGACGTATGCGGGCAACGTGCTGGTGCAGACGCCGATCGAAGTCGCCGGGACGCAGCTGTACGCGACGGCCGGCGCGCAGGGCTATCGCGAACAGCTCGGCGCCGTGCAGGAGACCCACGTCGGGACCAACGTCGGCGGCGGCGCTAAAATTCGCCTCCTCGGACCGATTCGCGTGCGGCTGGATTACCGCATCTTCAAGCTGCAGGGCACGCCGATGCACGGCGTCTATCAGCGGTTTTATGTCGGAGGCAATCTGAAGTTCTGATGCGCGAACGGTCCGTCAGAGGGACGGGCCCGTCGCGCGGCGGGCCTAATGCCCGCCAGGCTTCTTGGTCGGATCCGGCTTGGTCTCCGGCTGCAGCGGTGCGACCGACATTTTCGCAAATTCGATCAAATTCAGTTTCGAAGGCGGCATCGCAAACGCTTCCTGGTATCGCGACAGCAATTCGGGCGCGAGATCATCGACGAGCTCGTCGAGCAGCAATGACGGCCGGTAATCGAAGTTGGGTGTCGCCGGCATCATCACGTGCACGTACAGCACGTTGTTCTTGGCGTCGGCCTCAGATGCCTTCCACACCCGCCATCCTTGCGCCGCCGCGGATCGAATCGGGTCGGTGTCCTTTGCCAGCATCTCCTGTAGCGTGCTGATCACCAACTCGTAGTCGGCGACGGCAGTCGGTTTGATGGCGACGAGCAGAATGCCGAGCTCCGACGTGAAGTGTGCTGAGGCCGGATCAGGCGTCGCCACGATCGCGGGCTTACCCGGCGTGGCATTCTGAGGCGTGGGCGCCGCCGGCGTCGCGTTCTGGGAGACGGGTGATGGAGGCGTGGCTGGCGCGGCCGGGACGGCCTGGCCCAAGACGACGGCGAGAGCGAGAAGGAGACTCACGAGAACGCGTCCCGAGGCGCGAAGCCTCGGGACGCCGTTGGTGGTGGACTACTGAATCTTGTTCAACGGGATGATCTGCCGTCCCGCGAAACTGTCCTTGTACAACTGGTAGATCGCCTGTACTTCGGTCGGGAACACTTCAGTCACCACGCGGGTGATGTCGTATTCCTCGCCCTTGACGACGGCGTCCACGTAGATGATGTACATCGCGTTGCCCTGCGCCTGGGTCGGCGATTTGAAGAATCGCATGCCCGTCAGCTGCTGCTTCCGCGTCGCGTTCTCGCTCTTTTCCAGGGACTCGCGGTATTTCGCGATCACCTTCTCGAAATCCGCCGTCTTATCGGGCTTGATCAGGATCGTGATGACGGCGGCGTCGCCCTCGAGCGCCATCACCGGCGCGGGCTTCGCCTCCTGCGCTGAAGCTACCGCTGCCCCGGCCAGCGTGAATCCCGCCAGCGCAATCCCAGAAACGAAGACCTGCAATCCTCGAAGCATTTGACCAGCCTCCTTGGCACGAAAGGTCGTAACTTTACCGTACTGTTCCGCCGATGAAAACCGACATTACGTCGTTAGCCAGAAGCATGCCATGGCGTGTCAGCGCCAGTCGGCGCTCCGGCTCATGTTTGAGCAATCCCGCAACGACGTACGGAGCTAAGTCTTGCCCGTAACGCGTCCAGATATCAATACCGTGACGCTGGGACATCTCGGCCAGGTCCAGCCCCCGGGTTAACCGCAGCCCCATGAATAGCGCCTCTTCGAGCTGTTCTTCCGCCCCTAGGTGACGGCGCTCCACCTGGACGCCGGCCCCCGCGCGGACACGATCGATATATTCGGCCACCGAGCTTACGGTGCGCCACCGTTCACCGCCAAAGGTCGCATGCGCGCCAGGGCCAAACGCCAGCCACTGCCCTTGTGTCCAGTACTTCCAATTGTGACGAGAACGGCGCTCGGCTGGTCTGGCGACATTCGAAATTTCGTACTGCTCGAAACCGGCGGCGTCGAGCCGCGCCAATCCCTCCAGATACATCGTTGCCGCATCATCGTCTGGCGCCACCGACCAGCCCGACCGCGCCATTTCGTCCCGCAACGGCGAATTCGGGTAAATCTCGAGCAGGTATAAGGAGGCGTGATCGGGCTGCTGCTCGATCAGGGCATCGACCGACGCCAGCCATTGCTCCGTCGATTGGCCCGGCAGCCACATCATCAGGTCGAGACTGAGATTATCGAAGCCCGCTGCTCGCGCGTTGGCCACCGCGGTTCGCGCGGTGGCCGCGGAATGCAGGCGTCCAAGGCGCCGGAGCTCATCGTCGCTGAACGATTGCACGCCGAAGCTAATCCGATTGGCACCGGCGGCGCGAAACCCGTCGAGGATGGCGCGCGGCGACGACTCGGGGTTGGCTTCGATCGTGATCTCGGAATCGATCGCGACATCGAAACTGTCGTAGCAGGCTTGAATGATCGCGTCCAGTTCCGACGATTCGAGCAGTGATGGGGTACCGCCGCCGAAAAAGATGGTGTCGGCCTGAATATCGGGATCGGCGGATCGCGTGATGTCCGCGATCAGCGCATCGACGAACGCGCGGCGTGTCGCATCATCGTGCAGGCCGCGGTTGAAGTTGCAGTAGTGGCAAATCGCTGCGCAAAACGGGATGTGAATGTAGATGCCGGCCGGTTCCCGGTTACCGGCTCCCGGCTCCCGGCCTCGCGCGCCCGCGCTACTTGTTTCCCGCCTTGCCACCCGACCAATTTAGCTCGTATTGGAGGCCGGAATCCTTCAACCGCGCGCGTGCCATCCCGCCGCTCTTGCCCGGAAGGTTCTTCTTCGTCAGTCGTCCGGGCGGCTCCGGCATCTGGCCGGTCTTCGCGGCCTCGGTCACGCGGTCGACGTCGCGAATGTCCGCTCCCTGGACCTCGACCCATTCGCACATCTCGAGCAGCCGCGACCGCGTGCGCTGACCGAGCTGCATCATGAAGGAATTGATGAAGTCCTTGTGGTTGGGATCGACGACGTCGGCGAGATTGCTGGTGATGATGGTGGCGCGCTTGGCGTTGTAGCGCGTGTTGATCACCAGGCCCAGCGTTTCGTGGACCCACTCCGAGGTCTTCTCCACGCCGAGATCGTCGAGCACCAGCACGTCGGCTTCGAGGACCGGACGCAGGATTTCCATCTCCGTTTCATCGGCGCCGCGGTTGTAGGTTTCACGCACCAGACGCAGCAGCTCCGTCGTCTGAAAGAAATAGCCGCGAGCGCCCTTGTCCCGAATCACCGCTTTGAGCAATCCCGAGGCGAGGTGCGTCTTGCCGACACCGGGAGGGCCGAAAAACACCAGACCCTTCTGTTCCGCCGGACAGACATCGACGAACCGTTTCGCCAGCCGCAGCGCGTCACGCTGCGAATCGGTATCGGGCTTGTAGGTCGACAGCTCCGCTTTTGCGAACTTGGGGGGAATGCGTGCTTCGGCGAGATAGCGAGAGACGACGAAGCCGCGCCAGCAATCGCATCGCGTCAACCGCTCCACGCCATCCACGGTCACGCTTTTCCAGCGCGACCCGTGACATATCTCGCATTCCATCGGATCTATGTGCCTACCGGCTGCGGACGATCAATTGAGGTATCCGCGCAGCACGCTGTGCTGGCGAATCACCTGTACGGCAACGGCGTCTGACGTGCGGCGGCGCCGCGTCTTGCGCAACGTCTTGCGGCGACCCTGATCGTGCAGGTGCGCGGTGAGTGCTTCGGCGTCCGTCAGCGCCGGCTCCTGCGGTTCGCGGCCGTTGGCGGCGGACTGCGCGTATTCGAGGCCGATGCGGATCGCGTCGACGTGGCGGCCCTGCGTCGCGGCCGCCAGCAATCCCGACGACGACGGATCGGCGCTACGGCCGGTTTCCGCGAGCAGGTGCAGAATCGCCTGCCGAATCCACCATACGGCGGTCGAGTGAAAATCCTCGGATCGCGCCGGGTCGAAGCGGCGCCCGGCTTCGATCAACGCCAGGTTGCCCTCGTGAATCAAGTCGAGCAGCGGCACACCGAGATTCCGGAACCGCTTTGCGTAGGTCACGACGATGCGCAGATTGGCCTGCACCAGACGGCCGAGCGCGTCTTCGTCGCCGTGCTGTTGAATACGTTGTCCGAGAGTGTGTTCGTCGTCGCGAGTCAGTTTGGGAAACGTCGCGATTTCTCGAAGATATGCGTGCAGTGTTCGTGATTCAGATGCGAGCGACTCGAACTTCCTGACCACGCGCGAATCTTATCATCGGATCGGCGTCATGCGCCGCGTGATTTCTTTTGCGGTTCTGATTTTGTGACGGTCGCATCCGGTTGCGCGGCGCGTACCAAATCCGTCGGTGATGCTTTGACGAGCGCGGTACTCAAACGTTGTTCCCAATCATCGATGCCGCGCGCGAGCTCGCGCTTCACATATTCCATGAATTCATTGACCTCGCCCTGCATCTGCTCCATTTTCCGGCGCATGTTGAGGATGATCTCGACGCCGGCGAGATTGACGCCCAAATCTCGGGTTAATGCCAGAATCGTTTCGAGCTGCTCGAGATCTTCTTCGGAATACAACCGGGTGTTGCCTTCGGTCCGTGAAGGCTTGAGCAATCCTTCGCGCTCGTACAGGCGCAGCGTCTGCGGGTGGATGTTGTAGCGTTGCGCCACCGCGCTGATCATGAAATACGCTTTGCCGGGACGCTTGCTCATGGCTTGTCGACCGTTGCTTTCGCGGCCGCAGGCTCCCGAACGCTTTCGCCGTTGATGCGGCCGAATTCTCGCAGCAATTCCCGCGACCGCTCGTCGAGTACCTTCGGCAGCTTCATCCGTACTTCGACCACCAGGTCGCCGCGCCGGCCGCCGCGCGTCGGCGCGCCTCGATCGCGAAACCGGAAGCGCTGGCCGGATTGCGTGCCCGGCGGCACGCGCAGCCGCACCGGACCGTCGGGCGTCTCGATATCGAACTTCGCGCCGAGCGCCGCTTCATGCACCGCAATCGGCACGGTCATGTGCAATTCGTCGCCTTCGCGGCGGTAGATCGGGTGCTGCGCCACCGACACGTCGATCAACAGGTCGCCGGGCGATCCGCCGCGGACGCCGGCATGGCCCTTGCCGGGGATGCGGACGCGCGAGCCGTCCGCGACCGCTGGCGGGATTCGCACCGTCAACGATTCGGATCGCGGCCCGACACCCTGCCCGCCGCAAAACGCGCACATCTCCTGCTTCAGGCGCCCTTCGCCGCCGCAGGTTGGGCAGTTTTTCGCAAACACCATGTGGCCGCGCACCGACCGCACGAGCCCGCTGCCCTCGCAGGCGACGCAGCGTGTTTCGGCGACGCGTTGATACCCGGAGCCGGAGCAGCTTCGGCAGGCGTCATGGCGGTTGACGGTCACCGTCCGCTGCGCGCCGCGCCACGCTTCCTCGAAGCTCAAATGCGCGCGAGCGTGGATGTCGGCGCCGTGCGTCGCAGCCTCGCCCGGCCGTGCCGTGCGCTTCGACAGCACCTCCTCGAACAGATCGCCGAAGGTGGTGGTGCGCTCGGCGTGGACGCGGCTCGAGAAATCGAAGCCGGCGAAGCCGAACGACTCGGTGTCCCCGCCGTTGGCGGCCGTCAACTGACCGGCGTCGTAGCGGCGGCGCCGATCGGGATCGATCAACGTTTCGTAGGCGTCGAGCACCTGCCGAAACCGCGCCGCGGCGTCACGATCGCCGGGATTGATGTCCGGATGCAATCGCCGCGCGAGCCGCTTGTAGGCGCGCTTGATGTCGCCCGTGCCGGCGTCGCGATCGATCCCGAGGACGATGTAGAAATCCATTTCGGCTATCGGCGATCAGCTTTCTCGTGGTCGGATTCCGGCCACGGTTCTGACTCCTGATTACTTCTTGTCGTCTTCGACGACTTCGGCGTCGATGACGTCGCCTTCAGACTTCGGCGGTTCCGTCTGCGTGCCGCCGCCACCCGTGTCACTGCCGCCGGCACTCCCCGGCCCGCCCTGCGCTTCTTGCTGTTGTTTATAAAGCGCTTCGGACGCCTTGTGCTGCGCCTGCATCAGCGCGTCCATGGCGCGGCTCATGCCCGGCGAGTCGTTGGCCTCGATTGCCTTCTTCAGGTCGCCCATCGCGTTCTCGATTGCGTTCTTGTCGGCAATCGGAATCTTTTCCCCGGCGTCCTTGATCATGCGCTCCGCGGTGTAGAGCGACTGGTCGGCGCGATTGCGAATCTCGATCTCTTCGCGGCGCTTCTTGTCGTCCTCGGAGTGCGACTCGGCTTCGCGCATCATGCGGTCGACTTCATCCTTGCTGAGGCCCGATGATGCGGTGATCGTGATCTTTTGTTCCTTCTGCGTGCCAAGGTCCTTGGCCGAGACGTTGACGATGCCGTTGGCGTCGATGTCGAACGTCACTTCGATCTGCGGAACGCCGCGCGGCGCCGGCGGGATGCCGACCAGGTGGAAACGCCCGAGCGTGCGATTGTCGCGCGCCAGCGGCCGTTCACCCTGGACGACGTGGACCTCGACGCTGGTCTGGTTGTCCGAGGCGGTCGAGAACACTTCGCTCTTGCGCGTCGGGATCGTGGTGTTGCGCTGGATCAGCGGCGTCATGATGCCGCCCATCGTCTCGATGCCGAGCGACAACGGCGTGACGTCGAGCAGCAGCAGATCCTTGACTTCGCCAGCGAGCACGCCGGCTTGGATCGCCGCCCCGACCGCCACCACTTCGTCG
>DASPNQ010000163.1:0-37543 GCA_035626435.1 Vicinamibacterales bacterium | reverse complement strand
TGCGCGCTGCGGACGCTGCCCGGGTCCCGGCGGGCGCTGCCCTCGCCGTCGATCGCCATGTGTTCTCGGACACCGTCACCCAGGCGGTGTGCTCGCATCCGCGGATCCGCATTTCGCGGGAAGAGATTCTCGAAGTGCCCGGACCGGCTTGGTCCCCGACGATCATCGCCACGGGTCCGCTGACGTCGGAGGCGCTGTCGCAGAGCATCCAGCAGATGGTGGGCGAAGAACACCTGTCGTTTTACGACGCCATCAGTCCGATCGTCCTGGCCGAATCGATCGACCGGTCGAAGGTGTTCCGCGCGTCGCGGTGGGGCCGCAACGTGTGGAGTGCGAAGGCCGAGGACGGCGCCCTCGAAGCGCTGAGCACCGAAGAACAGGGTGACTATCTGAACTGCCCGATGACGAAGGAGGAGTACGAGGCGTTCTACGCGGCGTTGACGGCCGCGGAATCGGCGTCCGTTCATGACTTCGACAACGCAACATTCTTCGAAGGCTGCCTGCCGATCGAGGTGATGGCGCATCGCGGTGAAGGGACACTGCGGTTCGGGCCGATGAAGCCTGTCGGGTTGAAGGATCCGCGCACCGGCAAGCTCCCGTACGCGGTGGTGCAGCTTCGCCAGGACACGCTCGCTGGAGATCACTTCAGCCTGGTCGGCTTCCAGACGCAGCTCAAATGGAGCGAACAGGCGCGGGTGTTGCGGTTGATTCCCGGCCTCGAACACGCGGAATTCGTGCGTTTCGGCATGGTGCACCGCAACACCTACATCTGCGGACCGAAGGTGCTGCTGCCGACGTGGCAAACCAGGCGTCGCGCCGACCTGCTGTTTGCCGGCCAGGTATCCGGCGTCGAAGGCTACGTCGAGTCCGCCGCGTCAGGGCTGATTGCCGGCCGCAACGCCGCGGCGATCGCGAGAGGAGAGGCGCCGCAGGCGCCGCCGCGCACCACCGCAATCGGCGCGCTCGCCTATTACGTGTCGCACGCTGACGCCCGGACCTATCAGCCGACGAACATCACGCATGGGATCATGCCGCCGCTGGATAATCCGCCGCGCGACAAGATGCAGAAGAAAATGCGGATCGCCGAGCGCGCGCTCGCCGACCTCGAGGCATGGCTGGCCTCCGGGTCTCCGTCTGTGGCCGCGGGGACCGCACCCGGGCCGGCGGCGCCTGGAGGCGCGGCGGTGCTTCCGGTGCTTCCTCGATCGTGATGCGCGATCACCTGAAGTCCTTCCTCGCCTACCTCGCGCTCAACCGGCACGTATCGCCGCACACGGTGCGGGCGTATGAGAGCGACGTCACGCAATACCTCGCATGGGTCGCCGCCGAAACCGGCAAGAAAATGTCGCAGCTCGGGCCGGCCGATCTCGACATGACGTCGGTGCGCGGCCACCTTGCGGATTTGAACCGTGCCGGCAAGGCGCGCAGCTCCGTCGCGCGGAAGCTGTCCGGCCTTCGCACGTTCGTGAAGTACCTGCGGCGCGAAGACATCATCGAGCACGATCCGACGGCCATGGCGGTAGCGCCGAAACGCGATCAGACGATTCCCGTCCATTTGTCCGAGCCCGAGATCGAGCGGTTGATCGAGACGCCAAGCACCGGCGATCCGCTGGGCCGGCGCGATCGCGCGATTCTGGAGTTGTTCTACGCGTCCGGGTTGCGCCTGAGCGAGCTCGTCGCAATCGATCTCGAAGACCTCAACCTCAGCGAGCGGATGGTTCGCGTGATGGGCAAGGGTGGCAAAGAGCGCCTCGTTCCCTTCAACCACAGCACGCTGACCGCGATCCGTGGGTGGATGAAGGATCGCGCGGCGATGCTGGCCGGCGGGCGGGCGGCCGCCGCCCCAAGCCGGCGCAAGTCCACGGCACAACGCGATCCGCTGTTCATCAACTACCGCGGCACCCGATTGACCGGACGCTCGGTCGATCGCCTGCTGCGGCGTTACGTCGCGCAGTGCAGTACCCGCATGGGGATCAGCCCGCACGCGCTGCGCCACTCGTTTGCAACGCACCTGCTGCAGCGCGGCGCCGACCTGCGCGCGATCCAGGAGCTGCTCGGCCACGCGCGCCTCAGCACGACGCAGCGCTACACGCACGTCAACGCCGCCCAGCTGATCGACGTCTACCGCAAATCGCACCCGCGCGCCGTGAAGTCCGGTTAGAATCGTTCGGCAGGTGGCGGTCCGACTTCTCGCGTTCGTTTTCGTCCTCTCGGTTTCCCCAGTCTTCGCCCAGCAACCGGCGCCGCCGCCCGACGACGACCGCGAGCCGATCAATCTGTTCGGGTTCACTTTCAACCAGCACGAGCGGCTCAAGTTCGCCGGCGAGCTCGTCGCCGGCTGGTCGCACGACGGTGCGCAAGCTGCGCTCGGCTTTGAGAAGCAGGGCCGCGTCGGCATGGCGATTCTCAGCGCGAGCGGCCGCGTGTCGAATCGCGTGCGGTATTTCGTGTCGGTCAATCCAGTCAGCGAGACGGCGTCGCGCCCGGCGTGCGGCGAGCGCGATTTCTTCTTTCCGAACGACCCCAATCTGTTTGCCTCGACCGGCCCGATCGTCAAGTGCGACGAAGAAGACGGCCTGAAGCGCGTCGATACCTACAACACGTTCTCGCTCGACTACATCCTCCAGCAGGGCATTCTGCGTGAGGGCTACATGGACTTCGGGCTGTCTGGCGCCGTTTCGGTGCGGGGTGGCCGGTTCATTCTGCCAATCGGTTTTGCGCCGCGCGAAGTCGGTGCATCGACGGCAAAGGACATGGCGCGCATCACGCGACTCAACGCCGAAGCCAACTTCGGGGTGATGCTCGCCATGTCGAAACGATCCGGCACCCGAGCGGTCTTCGACGCGGGCCTCATGGCCATCCTTGGCGACGGCAACCGCGAGAAGGATTACGACTGGTTCTACTTCGTCAACCGCTCGCTTGATACCAACAGCGCCCTGACAATGGTCGCGTCGGTTCGCTCGCAACCAATTGCTCAGCTCGATCTTCGCGCCGCCTACAAGAAGGGTTATACCGGTTCGAAGGTCGAGCGGCTGCCCAGCTATTGGGCATCCAAGCGGAATGACGATGCGGTGGTCGTCAGCGTCAAGGTGAGTCCGACATCGTGGATCTCGGCGTTTGGCGAATATGCGAAGTACATGTGGGGGCCGACGATCACCTCAGGCGAGCTGGTGGGCATTCCGACGCTCGGTCCGATTGCGAAACCGGGCTACTACATGGGTCTGCAGCTCGATGTCCCGGTGGCACAGCGCGTCCGCGCCGGCGGCAGTTTCACCCGCGAAGAATTGACGCGTGACGACAGCCTGATTCAGTACCTGACCCTCAATAACCTGCACGGCGTATCGATGGGCAAGAAGGACCGCGCGATGATTGCGCGCGCCTTCGTCGACGTCAACCACCTCGTCAACTTCACATTTTTCTGGATGGATGTTTCGAACCCCTTCCCCTGGGTCAGCGGCAGCTGGCCGGTGTCCGGCCCGACGGCCTTCACCGGGCGCGAGCCCGACCGTCTCGGGTTTTCCGTGACCGTCCGTACCCCGTAGACCGCGCACCGCTGTTTTTTTGTGTGCACCGGCGGCTAGGCATCGGCAGCCGCTTTGGTCTATAGTGTGCCGTTTGCCCATGGCGCCGCGCCCCCCGTCGGCGGTCACACGGTCGATCTATCTCGGTACGTTCGCGGCGATTGCTGTCGTCGCGACGCTGAGCGTGGCGATTTACCGTTCAGCGGTGAACGATACCGTCACCGCCCACGCCAACCAGCAGTTGGCAATGGTGCGAACGGCCGCCGTCGGCATCGAGGGTGAGATCGACGCGCAAGCGGCGCGCCTGCGCCAGTTCGCCAGCCTCCCGAGCGTCCAGAACCTTGATGTCGAAGTCCTCAGCCAGCGGGTCGCGGCCGCGTTCGGCGACAACCGCACGGGTTTAATCAACCTCGTCGTCCGCGTCGACGCCAACGGGCGTCTGCACTACTGGACCCCGAACGGGGAGTACGGCGGCCGCGGGACATCCGGATATCGCAATCAGGCCATCTGGCAATGGGCCTCCGATCGCGCCAACGCCAATCACGTCCGGATGGTGCACGGCTGGGCCAACAGCATTACCACCCGGCGTGCGCTGGTCCTGCCGGTTTGGCGGACCGCGCCCAGCGCCGAGCATCCGAAACCGCCGAACGATTTTGCGGGCGTCATCGCCCTGGTCATCGACATCAACCGATTTGTCGAGCATTACCTCGGCCCGGCGATGAGCGATCTCGCCGATGAGCATCTCGTGGTCGGTCTGGCGACTCCGGAGATGGGGGTTCGCATGGGACCGGGCCGCGGCGGTCTGGCGCCGACCCCCGCCGACGCGCACGGCCATGCCGAGCGCCAGGGCACGATGGTGCTCGACGACGCGGAGGGGCGGCGGCTGCATGCGTGGGCAAAGTTGCGCGCCGCGGATCAGACGTGGCTGGTCGCTTCGTCGGTGCGTTACTCATTTGTCGCCGGACAGATCCAGCGGTCGGCGATGGCGCAGCTCGCGCTGACGTCGATGCTCTTGGTGGCCGTTCCGGTTGCGGGCTGGCTGATTGCCCGCCGCGAGCGGCACGTGCAGCAGGAGCAGCGTCACCTCGAGAGGCGGCTTGCGCAGTCGCAGAAAATGGAAGCGATCGGCAAGCTCGCCGGCGGCATCGCGCACGACTTCAACAACATGCTGACCGCGATCCTCGGCTACGCGAGCATGATCCAGGAAGACGCGCCGCCGCGCTCCGCGATCCGCGATCAGGCGCTGCAGATTCGCCGCGCCGCCGAGAACGCCGCGGCGCTGACCCAGAAGCTGCTGGCCTTCAGCCGCAAACAGGTGTTGCAGCCGCACGTGATTGATTTGCGATCGATGCTCGGCAACCTGCTGCCGCTGCTGCGGCGCGCGGTTGGCGAGGACGTCAACATCACCACGCAAGTCGGCGAAGACCTGTGGCCGATCGTCGCGGATCAGTCACAGGTCGAGCAGTCAATCGTGAACCTCGCGATCAACGCGCGCGAGGCGATGCCCGAGGGCGGGACGCTGCAGATCACCGTGCGCAACGCGTCGCGGCCGCACGGCGAGCGCCGTCCGGACGTCGACGTCAAAGCGGGGGATTACGTCCAGATCACCGTCACCGACACCGGCGTTGGTATGGACGAAGCGACGCGCACCCGCATGTTCGAGCCGTTCTTCACGACCAAGGCCCCCGGCACGGGCACCGGTCTCGGGCTGTCCACGGTCTACGGATTCGTGCGGCAATGCGGCGGTTACATCAGCGTGTTGTCGACGCCCGGCAAAGGCACGTCGATCGAGTTGTTGCTGCCGCGGGCGGACGTCAACGCGTCGCCAGCAGCCGCGACACCGGCATCGCTCGTCCAGGGTCCCGGCGCACCGGGACGCGAGACCGTGCTCGTGGCGGAGGACGAGGAGAGCGTGCGGCTGCTGACCGTGCAGTCGCTCGAGCGTCACGGCTACCGGGTGCTGGCGGCGGATAGCGGCGAGGCGGCGCTCAAGATCGCCTCGACGTTCGATGGCACCATCGATCTGCTGGTCAGCGATGTGGTGATGCCCGGGATGAAGGGGCCGGAGCTGGCCGAGCGGCTGCGTGCGATGCGGCCCGGCGTCCGCGTGCTGCTGATGTCGGGCTATGCCGCCGATGTCGTCACGCCGAACGACTTGCGCGAGGCGGCGCTGCTGTCGAAGCCGTTTTCGCCGGCCGCGCTGACCAAAGCCGTGCGCGCCGCGCTCGACCACCGGCTTCCTTCCGAACGCGCTTAACAGGGATAATAAGCGTCGCCTCGGCCGCCGGCCCGGGGTTACTTGAAGGAGAGTGTGATGACTCGCGTACTGACAGCTCTGGCATTGGCGGTGATGGTTGCCGCGCCCGCAGCGGCGCAAACCAAGCCGTCGTTGATGAATCCCGCGTCGCTCACCGAGCAGGCGCCGGCCACCTACAAAGTCAAATTCGATACGAGCGCCGGCGAGTTCGTCGTCACCGTGACGCGGGCGTGGGCGCCACTCGGCGCGGATCGCTTCTACAACCTGGTCAAGAACGGGTTTTATGATGGCCAGCGGTTCTTCCGTGTCGTGCCGAACTTCATGGTGCAATGGGGCATGCACGGCGATCCTGACGTGCAGCGGCCGTGGGATACCGCCAACCTCAAGGACGATCCCGCCGGCGTCAAGAGCAACGCGCGCGGCACGATCTCGTTCGCCAATCGCGGTCCGAACACGCGGTCGACGCAGGTGTTCATCAATTACAAATCGAACGCGTTCCTCGACAAGCAGTTCATGCCGTTCGGCGAAGTGACCGCGGGGATGGCGGTGGTCGACAAGATCAACGCGGAGTATCGCGAAGAGCCCGATCAGGCGCAGATTCGCAACAACGGCAACCGCTACCTGACGAAGGCGTTCCCGAAACTGGACTTCATCAAGAAGGCAACGATCGAGAAGTAGGCAAGGGGCTCATGGGCCAAGGGGCCGATGGGCCAAGAGGCCAAGGGCGGAGGGACCGTGAGAGTTGCGATCGTCGCCGCGTTACTGCTTGCGGTTTCTCTGCATGCGCAGGTCCCGCTTCAAGATCGGCAACCCGCGGGTTCGGCGCTGCGCCCGCTGGTGGCCGGGCCAACTGCCGGAGTGTCGACCGGCCATCCGCTGACCACGGCGGCGGCGTTCGGCATCCTGCTCAAAGGCGGCAATGCGTTCGACGCCGGCGTCGCGTCGTTGATCGCCGGCGGCGTGCTCGAACAGGATCTCTATAGTCTCGGCGGCGAAGCGCTCGTTCTCGTTTATCCGCAAAAAGACAAGAAAGTCACGGCGATCGTCGGCCAGGGTTGGGCGCCGAAAGCGGTCGACGTCGACTGGTACCTGTCGCGCAACAAGACGCTCGATGGCGCGGGTCTCGATCCGGCCGTGGTTCCTGGCGCGTTGCATGCGGCGCTGACCGTGCTCGAGAGGTGGGGCACGATGACCTTCGAGCAAGTCGCCGCTCCGGGAATTGCCTACGCGGAACGCGGCTTCCCGATGCGCAACAGCACGGCGCAGACCATCCAGCGGCAGTTGACGTTCTTCGAGAGCTGGCCTGACAACAAGAAGTACTGGTTGAAGGCCGACGGCTCGACCTATCAGCCCGGCGAAACGATCAAGCTGCCGACGCTGGCGCGCACGCTGCGGCGCATGGTCGAGGCCGAGCGCGCCGCCAAGGGGAAGGGCAGAGCGGCCGGTATCGTCGCCGCGCGGGATCGGTTCTACAAAGGTGATATCGCCAGGGAGATGGTCGCGTTTCTGCAGAAACACGGCGCGCCGTTCGAACTCAGCGACTTTGCCGATTTCTACGCGCGGATCGAAGAGCCGGCCAGGACGACGTACCGCGGTTATACCGTCTACAAACACGGCTTCGGCAGCCAGGGTCCCGTGCTGCTGCAGGCGCTGAACATCCTCGAGAATTTCGACCTCAGCCGGATGGGCCACGCCAGCGCAGACTACCTGCACACCGTCACCGAGGCGTTGAAGCTGGCCTACGCCGACCGCGATACGTATTACGCGGATCCAGCCTTCGTGCAGGTACCCGGTGAGGGGCTGCTCTCGAAGGCCTACGCCAAAGAACGCGCGGCGCTGATCGATCCGAAGCGCGCCTCGACGTCGTTCATCGCGGGCGATCCGCTCAAGTACGACTCCACGGTGAAAGAGTGGCCGTTCTGGAAGGCCAACGTCGAACACGGCGCGACGCCACGCACGCAAGGACAGGCGCAGCTGGCATCACTCGGCCTCGACTCCGGTGGCGTCTCGAAAGACACCACGCATATGGCGGTGATCGACAAGGATGGCAACATCTTCGATGTGACGCCGAGCGGCGGCTGGGTGCCGGGCGCGGTCATCCTCGGCGGCACCGGCATCGCCATGAGCGTGCGGGGCGAGCAGTTCCACCTCGATAAGACTCGCGCCAACCAGATCCGTCCGCGTTCGCGGCCGCGCTACACGCTGACGCCCAGCATCGTGTTCAAAGGCGACACGCCGCTGATGGGATTGGGCACACCAGGCGGCGACAACCAGGATCAGACGATCCTGCAGGCGTTCCTGAGCATCGTTGAATTCTGGGATCAGTGGTATCCGAACCTGCACGCCGCGATCGAACGGCCGCGCGTGCAGACGTTGCACTTTTACGGATCGTTCTGGCCGCACGAGGCCGGCTTCAATCAACTCAATGTGGAGGCGGCGATTCCGGACGCGGTGTTCAACGAACTCAGGGCGCGCGGTCACGATGTCAGCCGCATCCGGCAGTTCGGCATGTCCGGATGCGCCACCGCGGTGATGATCGATCCGGCCAGCGGCAACCGCATCGCCGGCGCGGATCCGCGCCGCGACTGCTACGCGATCGCCTACTGACGGCGGTCGCCGTCTAGATGGCGTCTGAAATCGACGTGAACGTGAACGACGCGAGTTTCAGGGGCGGCACCATATAGGGCGCCAGCCGCTGCGAGGCTCCGACTGCCTCCACGTTCCACGGCGTCAGCATCGCCAGCACGCTTTGGTTGAAACGCAAATTGCGGACGGGGTTCCTGATTTGCCCGTTCTCCACCCACCATAAGCCGTCACGGGTCAGCCCGGTCAGGACCAGCGTTCGCGGATCGACCAGACGCACGTACCAGAAACGGGAAATCAACAGACCCCGCTTCATGCCCTTGATCATCTCGTCCATCGAGACGGGCGGCTGCGTGCTCTCGAGAATGTAGTTGACGGGGCCCGGCGTCGCGTCGCGCTTGCGCTCCTGCGCCCAAAACCGGTTGTAGCGGAAATTTTCGATGACGCCATTTCTGACCAGCGACAGCCGCGCGGCCGGGATACCTTCGTCCGTGGCCGGCGATGCCGGCAGCTCGGCATGCATCGGGTCGCTATACAGATTGAGGCGCTCGCTGAACATCGTCTCGCCGAGACGGGTCTTGCCGTCCTTGGCCGAAAAGGCGCTGCGCCCTTCTTCGGCGGTGCGCGCGTCGAAGGCGGCGGTGAGAAAACCGATCACGTCGGACACCGCCTGCGGTTCGAGAATCACCGGGTAGTTGCCGGGCTCGATCGGCAGCGGCTGGCGCGATCGCACCGCCTTGTTGACAGCCTGCGTGGCGATCTGCTGCGCGTCGAGCCGTGAGAGATCGAAGTGGTCGCCGCTGTAATAGCCGGAACCCGTGCCGTCCGCCGTGCGCGCAGTGACGCTGAAGTCGGCGCGCGTCGACCTGAAATACCGGCGATTGCCATTGGCCGTCGCCGTTGCCGCGGCGGAAGCGCGCGTCGTGTGAAACCCGGCGCCCGTGACCTTTTGCGCACGACAGACTTCCAACACCGCCTGCAACGCCCGCGCGCGTGCGGTGACGTCGGTAGTCGCGGTCGCTGCGGCGTATCCGCGATCCTCAGCATATTGCAGAGGGCCGATCGTCGGGACGTACTCGCGCTGCACCGGCGAGAGGCGGGCGATCGCGACCGCATCGGCCGCCAGTTGCTCGAGCGCGACCGCGCCGGTGTCGTTGACGGTCGCCGCACCCCGACGGCGGTCGACCCACACGGTGGCGGTGATGTCGACATCTTCCGAGCGGCCGCTGGTCGTGACGCGGTTGTCCGCAAACCGCGCATGCGATTCGACGCTGTTGTTCAGCGACACCAATGCGTCATCGGCACCGGCGGCTTTGGCGTGCTCGAGAACCGCCTCGCAAATCTTGAGTGCTTCGTCGCGGGTCAACATTAGATGGCCGCCGTATTGAGAACGGTGATGTTGCGGAAACGGGCAGGCGGACAGCCGTGGCTGACCTGGTTGGTTTGGCCCGGTTCGCCTTTGCCGTCGGCCGCCGTCCCCCAGAGCCGGTAAGTCGCCGGCCCGCCCACACCGTCGCAGGACGCCCAGAAATCCGGCGTGCGAGACTGATACGCCGCATCCTTCACCATCGCGCCGAGCTTGCCGTCGCGAATCTCGCGGATGATCGCGCCGCCGAACTGGAAGTTATAGCGCTGCTGATCGATCGACGACACGCCGCGACCCTCGATGAACAGCCCGCGCTTGATGTCTGCGAAAAGATTGTCGAGCGTGATGTCTTGTTGCGCAGGCTGCAACGAGACGTTCGGCATGCGTGGAAACGGCACGCTCGCCCAGCTGTCGGAATGCAGACAGCCGTGCGAGCGTTTTTGGCCGACCAGCGGCGCCAGCTCCCTCGTGGTCTGCCAATCGACGAACATGCCGTCACGGACGATGTGCCACGCTTCGGACTTCACGCCTTCGTCGTCGTAGCCCGTTGTCGCCAGGCCGCCGGGCTGCGTGCGGTCGCCGACCAGATTGACGATGTTCGAACCGAAGCGCAGCCTGCCGGCATCGGCCGGTTTGATGAAGCTCGTGCCGGCCATGTTCGCCTCGTATCCGAGCGCGCGATCGAGCTCGGTTGAATGGCCGACCGACTCGTGAATGGCGAGAAACAACTGTGACGGATCCACGACGATGTCGTAGCGGCCGGGCGCGACCGGCCTCGATTTGAGTTTTTCGACGACTTCGTGACCGGCCTTCTCCGCGTCGGCCAGCCACGGATACTCTTCGACGTACTCGTAGCCGAGCAGCTTTGCGCGATCGACGACCGGCCGTGATTGAAAATCGCCGCTCGCGCGATCGGTAGCGGTGGTCTGAAATTGTGGATAGGTGCGAATCAGCCGCTGCGTGATGCGCGAGCCCTCGCTCGATGCGAAGTATTTCTGCTCGTCGGCAAAGAGAATTTGCGATGTCACGAACGATACGCCCGGCACCAGCGCCGTCTTGTTCAACTTCAGGAGGAACGCGATTTTGTCTTCGAGCGGCACCTCGAACGGGTCCTTCTTGAACGCGCTCGTCCAGGTCGCGACGACCGGGTCGGCCTCGGCGAGCGTGACTTTGCGCGTCGCCAGCATCGCGTTGGCCTTCGCGATTGCCACCGCCTGTTCCGCCGCCGCGCGCGCTGCAGCCGGTTCGACGACGTTGGATGCGGCGAAACCCCACGCGCCGTTGACGAGGACGCGCAGCCCAAAGCCGTAGCTCATCGATCGGGATACGTTTTGCACTTGCTGTTCGCGCGTCGAGATCGATTCGCGCCGGTAACGGTTGATGCGAATGTCAGCGTAGGTGGCGCCGAGGCCGGCCGCGGCTTTCAGCGCTGCATCGGCGACTTCCGCCCGGCGCGCCTCGCGTTCGGGCGATGGTTGGAACGCCGACGCCCATTCGGGTACGCAGGTCGCGGCGAGCAGGACGCCACTGCCATAAATAAACTCGCGCCGTGAGACGGGGCTCATGGCGCGAATTATATCCAGGGCAAACCTCAAAGTGTCGCGTCGCGGTCACGGTGAGACGCGTCGCGGCCGGCGCCGCGCGGCCCACGGCGACGTGTCTCGACATCTCAGGCGCTCGCCAGCACCCGCCGCCGCGGCATTTCGATATTCAGCGTCTTGATCTTGTAATTCATCACGCGCGGGCTGATTTGCAGCAGCTCCGCGGCATCCTTCTGCACCCAATTCGCCATCTTGAGCGCTTCGGTAATTGCCTGGCGTTCGATGTCTTCGAGCGCGATGCCGGTCGGCGGAATCTTGACGACCGTTTGGGAGTCCTTCGAGCCGATGCCCGCTGGCGCGAAGTCGCCGAGCCGCAGATCGCTCGCCGTAATCTGCGGTGTTTCCGCGAGCAGGGCGGCGCGCTCGATGGCGTTCTCGAGCTCGCGAATGTTCCCGGGCCAGTTGTAACGGACCAGCAGCTTCTGCGCGTCGTTTTCGAGGCCATCGAGACGCTTCTTCAGCTCGCTGGCGAAGCGGCGGATGAAGTGCATCGCCAGCGGCAGAATGTCGTCCTTGCGCTCGCGCAGCGGCGGCGTTTCCACCGAGACAACGTTGAGGCGGTAGTAGAGGTCCTCGCGGAACGAGCCGTTCTGCACCATCGCCGATAGATCGCGATTGGTCGCGGCGATCAATCGCACGTCGACGCGAATCGTGCGCGTGCCGCCGAGCCGCTCGAACTCATGCTCCTGCAGGACGCGCAGGATCTTGGCTTGCGTGCTCGCGCTCATGTCGCCGATTTCGTCGAGGAACAGCGTGCCGCCGTCGGCCTGCTCGAAGCGGCCGATCCGCTGGCGATCGGCGCCGGTGAAGGCGCCTTTCTCGTGGCCGAACAGCTCGGATTCGAGCAGGTTCTCCTGCAGCGCGGCGCAATTCACCTTGACGAAATTGCGCGCCGAGCGCAGCGAGTTGTGATGGATCGCGCCGGCAATCAGCTCCTTGCCGGTGCCGGTTTCGCCGCGAATCAACACCGTCGAGTTGCTCTTGGCGACCTTGCGCACCACGCCGAGCACCCGCTGCAGCGACTCGCTGCCGCCGACAATGCGATCGAAGTCGTAGTGTTCCTGGCGCTCGTTGCGCAGGTAGTCCAGCTCGTTGCGGAGGCGCTTGAGCTCGAGCGCCTTCTCGACCTTGACCTCCATCTCTTCGAGCTCGAACGGCTTTTGCACGTAATCGAAGGCGCCGTGCTTCATGGCCTCGACCGCCGTGCTCACCGAGCCGAATGCCGTCATCAGGATCACCGCCGCCGACGGATGCAGCGTCTTGGTGGTGCGCAGCACGTCAAGGCCGTCAGAGCCGCCCATTTTCAGGTCGCTGACGACGACATCGAAATAGCCTTCGTGGAGGCGCTCTAGTGCCGCGTTGCCGTTGCTCGCCTCGTCGACCTCGTGTCCGGCGGTGCTGAGCGAGAGCGCCAGCCCGCGCCGCAGTGCGTCGTGATCGTCCGCTACCAGAATCCGCGCCATGGTCCCCTCTATCCGTGATTGCCGGTCGGCCTGATCGGCTGATGCCCCGCCTTATGCGGCTCGACGGGCAGCGTCACTCTGAACTTCGTGCCGCGCCCGTCACCCGTCGACATGTCGATGCGGCCGTCATGCGCGTCGATGATCTTGCGGACGATCGCCAGGCCGAGCCCCGAGCCTTGCGCCTTGGTGGTGAAGAACGGGTTGAAAATTTTCTCCGCCACCTCCGGCGGCATGCCAGGGCCGTCGTCGGTGACATCGATGACGACCGTCGCTACCGGCTGATGACCATCGGGCAGCAGCGCGCCGTCGGCGGCGGTCTCAGCGATGCGTGCGGAGATGTCGACGCAGCCGCGGCCTTCGAGCGCTTCGTAGGCGTTGATGAGCAGGTTGCAGAAGACCTGCGTGAGTTGATGCTGATCGGCGCCGAGCGGCGGGATCTCGGCCGGGACGTTGAGGTCGACGCGAATGCTGCCGCGTGTCGCCTTACCGTCCGCCAGCGAGACCGCGCTGTCGATGGCGTCCCGCAACGACGTGCGATCGACCTGCAGCCTGACCGGACGCACGAACGCCAATACTTCCTGCACGATGGCATTGGCCATCTTGGCTTCGTTGATGATGTCGGTCGCCAGCGCCTGGGCATCGGGGTCGGCGACCTTGCGGCGGAGCAGGCCGGCCAGCACCTCGATGCCGGCCAGCGGATTCTTGATCTCGTGAGCCATGACCGCAGCCATCTCGCCGACGGCGGCGAGGCGATCGCGTAGCCGCTCGCGTTCCTCGATCTGCTCGACGTGCGTCAGGTCCTTGAAGAACAAGGCGGCGCCGACCGGCTCGCCGCGGTCGTCGCGCACCAGGGACAGCGTGTAGCCGATGACCGTGTCGGTGGACTTGAGGCGCAGTTCCGCGCGATTGGGCAGCGACTTCATTTCGAACGCGCCGCCGAGGACCCGCACGATGTCGGGATGTTCCTTGAGGATGTCCGCATAGGGGGCGCCGCTGACTTGCCCGGGAGCGAGCCGAAACAGCCGGCGTGCCTCGTCGTTGATCACGACCAGAGTGCCATCGCGATCGATGGCCAGAACGCCATTGCGCATGTTCCCCACCATGTGGCGGAAAAACACGTCCTCGAGACGCGAGTCATTCAGGCGGTTGGCCATCAACATTTGCCGAGCCGGCGTGAGCAAAGCCCGTGCCCCAGCTGCTGGCAACGACTCGACGCTCTAAGTCGTTGCGATTACATAATTTGGATTATGGCCTAACGGAGGGAGTAATGACAAAAACGTAATTAGATCACTGATTTCGTAGATCTCCGTACTGCTCGGTTTCGGCTTGCAGCATTTCCCATTGAGCCAGTAATTCGCCGACTTCCCACATCAGCGCCTGATGCTGCGCGAGTACCGGCTTCGATTTCTCGTGATTCGAATAAAAGTCGGGCGCGGCCATCGCCTGCTCGAGATCCTTGATTTGTTTCTCGCGGTCCGCGATGCGCGCCTCCATGTCGGCCAGGCGCGTCTGCAGCGCCTTGAAGGCTCGCTCTCGCTTGCGTTTTTCCGCGCCTTCGCGCTTGCGGTCGTCGTACGACTGTGCCGGCAGGCCCGGCGCAGCGGTCGGCGCCGCGACAGGGTGGCCAGCCGGCCCTGAGGGCTTTTTGCGACCTGCCGTGTCAGTCTTACCGGGCGCCGCGGGCTGAGAGGGGCCGTTGCCGGGCGCGTCGCGATGTTCCTTCCGCCACAAGAACGCTTCGTAGGTTCCTGGATACAACGTCGCCTTGCCTTCGCCCACTTCGACGATCTTCGTCGCCAGTTTTTCCACGAAGTAGCGATCGTGCGACACGAAGATCAGCGTGCCTCCGTAATCGGCCAGGGCGTCGAGCAGCACTTCCTTCGAGTCGATATCGAGATGGTTGGTCGGCTCGTCGAGCAACAGCGTGTTCGACGGCCGCAGCAACATGCGCGCGACGGCCAGCCGCGTGCGCTCGCCGCCGGACAGCACTCCCGCCTTCTTGTAGATGTCGTCGCCCGAGAACAGGAACCCGCCGAGGATGTTGCGGATCGCCGGCACCATCGTGTGTGGCGAATCCGCCGACATCGTCTCGTAGACCGTCAGGGCCGGGTTGAGCCGGGTCGCTTCGTCCTGCGCGAAATACTGCATCACGACCTGATGGCCTTCGCTGCGCGTGCCGGCGTCAGGCGTTTCCTCGCCGGACAGTATCCGCATCAACGTCGACTTGCCGGCGCCATTGTGCCCGACCAGCGCGATGCGATCGCCGCGTTCGACGTGCAGCGTGACGTCGTCCAGGACCACCTTGTCGCCGTACGCCTTACGAACGTGCTGCAGTTCGAGGACCATGCGGCCGCTCTTGGGCGCGGCCGGAAATTGGAAGTGAATGCGCTTGCGTTCCGGCGGGACCTCGAGGCGCTCGACTTTCTCGAGCATCTTGATCCGGCTTTGCACCTGCGCCGCCTTGGTCGCCTGGTAGCGAAAACGGTTGATGAACTCTTCGACGCGCTGGATTTCTTCGTCCTGCCGCCGCTTCGCTTCGCGTAGTCGCTCGATCGCGGCGTCGCGTTGCTCGAGGTAGCGCGTGTAGTTGGTGTGGTACTCCGTGATCTTGCGCAGCGTCAGATCCGCGATGTGCGTGACGACCGCATCGAGAAAGTAGCGATCGTGCGAGACGAGGATGACCGCGTGCGGATAGGCGACGAGATATTCCTCCAGCCAGTTGCGCGCCTCCAGATCGAGGTGGTTGGTCGGCTCGTCGAGCAGCAGCAGGTCCGGCTGGCTCAGGAGCAGCTTCGCGAGGGCGAGCCGCATCTGCCATCCGCCGGACAGGTGATCGGTGAGCTGCAGCTGCGCCTCGGGTTCGAACCCGAGGCCGCGCAGCACGGTGGCGACTTTCAGCTCGATCTGGTACCCGTCCGACAAGCGGAAGCGGTCCTGCACCTCGCTGTAGCGCATCAGCACTGCGTCATGTTCGGCTTCACCGAGGGAGGTGTCACCCAACCGCGCTTCGAGCGCGTGCATCTCCTCCTTCAGATCGAGCAGCGGCTTCAGCGCGAG
This sequence comes from Vicinamibacterales bacterium, assembly GCA_035626435.1. GTDB lineage: Bacteria > Acidobacteriota > Vicinamibacteria > Vicinamibacterales > UBA2999 > 12-FULL-67-14b. The sequence goes on along the minus strand of DASPNQ010000163.1, from coordinate 21,695 downwards.
ACTCGCTTCATCACGGACGGTGCGACCGCTGTGTGACAAGCCATCCTGCGGCAGATAGCCGAGCGTCAGCGCATTGGGTTTCTGGATGATGCCCGAGTCCGGCTCATCAAGGCCGGCCAGCATTTTCAGCAGTGTGGTCTTGCCGGCGCCATTGGGGCCGCACAGGCCGACGCGATCGCGATCGCCAACCTGCCAGGTCACGTGCTCGAGCAGCGTCTTTTCACCAAACGCTTTCGTGACGTCTTGGAGCTGGAGCATGTCTGGAAACGCTGTCGACCGGTGAGCGGCACCGCGCGATGCGCGCACCGCCGGGCCCACGGCCGATCGGTGAACGCTATTCGCCGAGCGCGCGCGCCGCTGCGGCGAGGACTTGCGGGACCCGGAACGGCTTGGTCAGGTAGCCGGCGACGCCGAGATTGACGGCTTCAATCGCGCTCGATTCCGTCGAGAAGCCGGTGATGATGATCACCGGCAGATCCGCTTTCAGACGCTTGGCCTCGCGGATCAACGTGAGACCGTCCATGCCAGGCATCTTCAAGTCGGCGATCAGGAGATCGTAATGGCCAAGGCGCAGCCGCTCCAGCGCGGCGCGGCCGTCGGGCGCGGTATCGACGTCGTACTCGGCAAGCGCCAGGGTTTTCTGCAGCAATTCGCGGATGCTCGATTCATCGTCGACGACCAGGACGCGGCTGCGGCCGTCGCGAGCCTGCGGCCGCTCGGCGATCGCCGACGACGAGGACGAGACACGGTCGCCGCGGGGGCGCTGCGTATCGAGCCACGCGTCGATGTCGCGCTTGCGAAAGCGCCACTGACGCCCCACGCGAACAGCTGGAATCTTCCCGGCCTTAATCAGACGGTAGACCGTCCGAAGGTTCACCTGGAGGTATTCCAAGACCTCTTCTGTCGTCAGGAAGATTTCGTCGTTTGGAAAATTCACGCCCAATAAGTGTCTCTGAAACCAGTATCTTAACCCAACAGCAAACGTTGCACGCCGCGGTGGTGCCGGAATACGGCCGATTGCGCCGACTTTCAGCCGGCAGGCGGAGTCTTAGACAATAGCGAGCACGTTTCGCGAAACTAATCGCATGGTCGTGACCGACGAAGAGCTCGTCGCCCGGTCGATGGAGGGCGACGCAGACAGCTTCAACCAGCTCGTTTTGCGCTGGGAACGGCCGATTTATGCCTTGGCGTACCGCGTCATTGGCCGGGATGAGGACGCGCGTGACGTCGCCCAGGAAACCTTCCTACGGGCGTTCCGGGCGCTTCCCGGCTTCAAGGGCCAGGCGAAATTTTCATCCTGGCTGTACAGAATTGCGCTGAATCTGTGCCGCGACTGGATTCGGCGCCGCAAACGCACGCCTTTGGTGGAGATGCCCGAGGGCGTGGACGTCGCCGAACTCGCCGCCGAGCAGGGACCGGTCGAGTCGATCGAGGACCTCGTGGCGCGGCAGGAGATGAGCCGCATCGTGGCCGATGGGATGAAACTGCTTCCCGAAGAACAACGCACGGCAATCGTGCTGAAGGAGTATCACGGCCTGACCTTCCAGGAGATCGCCGATCTGCAAGGCTGCCCGCTGAGCACCGTCAAGACGCGGCTGTACCAGGGGTTGACGGTCTTGCGCCGCCACCTGGAAAGCCACGGCATGACCAGCCTCGAGAGCGAAAAGCAATGATGACGAACCAGTATTCATGTGACGACAAAGACACGCTGATTGCGTATCTGTACGGCGAGATCGAGCCGGCCGTGCGCCGCGCTGTCGACGCCCATGTCGCGGTATGCGCCGCGTGTGCGGCGGAAATCTCGGCGCTCGGCGACGTGCGATCCGAACTTGGCGCCTGGGCGGCGCCGAACGTGCCGCTCGACTTCACGATCGTCAAGAAGTCGGAGCTGCCGTCGACGGTGCTGCGGCCCGCGGCGTGGTGGCAGACCGTGCCGGCATGGGCGCAAGCCGCGGCGGCCATACTGGTACTCGCGGCAGGCGCGTCGATCGCCAACCTGCAGATCAGATCTGATCAGAACGGCTTGTCCGTGACGACAGGCTGGATGCGGCCCGCCGCGTCGGAGCCCGCGCCGTCCGATGGCAGCGTGCTCGCGCAGGCGCCGCCCGCGGCCGAGGAATGGCGAACCGCGTTGACCGCGCTCGAGCGGCAACTGCGTCAGGAAATCCGCTCGACGCGCGAGCAGGATGCTCGCCTCGCGTCATCGTCCCACGTCGACCAGGCGACGATCCGCCGCGTACAGCAGTTGATCGCCGAAGCGGAGCAGCGGCACGAACGCGCGCTCGCGCAGCGGTTTGTTGAATTCACCCGCGACGTCAACATGCAGCGCCGCGCCGACCTGGCCCGCATCACCGATTCGTTCGGCGCCTATGACCAACAGTTCACGCGGCAGCTGATGCAACAGCGGCAGATGCTCAACAACGTGATTCGGACCTCGTCCCCTCAGCAGTAAGCCATGAAGACACACATCATTCCGTCGATCGCTCTTGTTGCTCTCGTGTGCGCCTCGCCGGTGGCGGCGCAGGATCCCGCGGCCGCAGGGGCGCCCGTACCCGCCGCGCAGGCGCCGGCCAAGCCGGTCAACCTGGGCGACATGCGCCATCACATCTACGTGATGGAAGGCGCGCTGGCCCGTGCCGTCGATTACGGCGCCAAGCAGCTCAATCGCGAGATTCTGCAGGTGATGCCCGGCGTGTTCATGCTGGAAGGCGAAGCGCGCGCCCGCGGCGTGCATCTGGATGGTTACGGCGTGTTCTTCGACGTGCGCGTGCCGATGCTGCGTCAGAGCATGGTGTGGAGCCTGCGCATGATGATGGAACAGAACGATACCTCAGCGCAGAACGCGATCAACGAATTGAAGAAAGGCATGCAGGGCATCACCGATCCGGCGACGCGCGCATCAATGGAGCAGGCGGTGCGGCGGCTCGAACGTCAGGTGCCCGGCGCCGCGCGTAATCCGCAGGTCGCGCCGGGCGTCGTGATGCCGGACGTGCCGAGCGCACCAGCGGTCGGCGCCGCGGCAGCAAGCGGCGTGGCGGCGACGCGCGCCGCGGCGGCCTCGCAGGTCGCGCCGGCGCCGCCCGAGAGCGTCTGGGTCAAGGATCCGAACCGCGCGTATACCGAAGCGGTGACCCGCGCGCTCGTCGACGCCATGATTGACTACAGCACGCCGATGAACGTCGGCGCCGACCAGTGGCTGACGGTCGCCGCGCGCGACGACGAGGGCCGCGATTCGCTGGCGCCGCAGGACCCGCTCGAAGAAGTCGTGACGATGATCTACCGCATCAAAGGTTCCGATTTGCACCTGTACCGCACAGGAAAGATCGATCGCGACGAGGTTCGCAAGCGCGTGCAGATCTCGCATTTTTAACCCGGGAGCCGGGAGCCGGGAGCCGGGAGCCGGACCGGGGAGCCGGACCGGAGAGCCGGGAACGGGGGAGCCGGGGCACGGAGCCGGGGTGGTGTGTTCGTATCGGAACCGTGAGCGCATTTCGGTGTCTTACAATTCAGCTATGGCCTCTCGATTCGTCGTTCTGCTGTTCGCGACCCTGCTCTCCGTCAGCTGCGGCGCGTCCGTCGATGCCGTCGCAGCACTCGAGCCGCTCGACGTCGTCACCGGGTGGTTCGACGACGGTGTAATCGAGGGCGGGAAGAACAAGCTGGTACCGAGCGTCAGCATGAAGCTGCGCAACAAGAGCGACAAGCCGCTGCGGTCGATTCAGATCAACGCCATCTTCCGGCGCGTCGGCGAGCAGGAAATGTGGGGCGAGTATTTCGGGTGGGCGATCCCCCGCGAGCCGCAGCTGGCGCCCGGCGCCGAAACCAAGCTGCTGGTGATGCGCTCGACGCTCGGCTACACCGGCGAGCAGCCGCGCATGCAGATGCTGCAGAATCGCGAGTTCGTCGACGCCAAGGTCGAGATCTATTTGAAGCAGGGCTCGCGAGTGTGGGCCAAGCTCGCCGAGTACCCGATCCAACGTCAATTGCTTACTCGTTAGTCACCGCGCACGCTGCGCGCGCCATTTGGCACATATAATCCGTGCCGATGGCTCAGTCCACTCTCGAACGCCGCCTCGGCCCGCTCGATGGCGCGGCGATTATCGTTTCCAACGTCATCGGCGGCACCATTCTGTTTGCGCCGCCGTTCATGGCCGGTCTGGTGCCAAATCCCTGGGCGTACCTCGGGTTGTGGATTGCCGGCGGCGCGCTGGCGTTCGCGGGCGCGATGGCCTACGCGGAATTGGCCGCGCTCCGTCCGAGAGCCGGCGGCGAGTACGTCTATCTCGACGCCGCGTACGGTCGGGTCGCCGCGTTCCTCACCGGCTGGACCTCGTTCGTCGCCGGTTTCGCCGGCGCGATTGCGGCCAACGCGTTTTTCATCCCGATCTACCTTGCGCGATTCGTGCCGGGTGTAGACGACCAGACACCACTGTTCACGATTCCCCTGCCTTATCTACCGGTGACGTTTTCCACTCATACGTTCGTCGCCCTTGCGTCGGTGTGGTTGCTCGCCGCAGTCCATATCGTCGGCGTCGGTCCCGGGCGCATGGCAATGAACGTGCTCGCGGCGCTGAAAGTGGCGGCGTTCCTGATCTTCATCGCAGCGGGCTTCGCGTTTGGCGCCGGTTCGCTCGGCAATGTCGCGACGGCCGCCGGTGACGTCGGGGTCGGCAACTGGCTGTTTGCCTTCATCCCCGTGATGCTCGCGTTCTCCGGATGGAATGCGTCGGCCTACGTGGCGGAAGAAATTCGTGATCCCGGGCGCAACCTGCCACGTTCGCTGGCGATCGGCACCCTGGCCGTCATCGCCGTTTACCTTGGCATCAACCTGCTCTACCTGTTCGTGTTCTCGGTGACGGAGCTTGCGTCGCTGCAAGGCAGCGTGCTCGACGTCGTCGCCGAACGGCTGCTGGGCTCAGGAGCCGGTCATGTCATGGGGCTGGTGTCGATCGTCAGCCTGCTGGCCAGCATCAGCGCGATGACGTTTGCGGGGCCCCGCGTCTATTTCGCGATGGCACGCGACAATGTGTTCTTCAAATCTGCGGCGACGGTGCACCCGACCTTTAAGACGCCGGCGTTCGCTATCGTCGCGCAAACGGTATGGACGTCGTTGTTGATCCTGACCGGCAGCGGCAACGCGTTGATTACCTATACCGGATTCTCGATCACGCTGTTCCTGGGCATCGCGGTGTTCGCGTTGTTTGTCCTGCGGCGCCGCGAGCCGAATGCGCCGAGGCCGTTCAAAGCGCTCGGGTATCCGCTGGCGCCGGCGATCTTTACGATCGCGTGCTTCGTGATCCTCGCCAACGCGCTGTATACGGACCTGGTGAAGCCGCTGATCGCGGGCGGACCGGTCGGCCCCTCCGCCTGGGGCCTGCTGGTCATCGGCCTGGGCCTGCCCGTCTACTACTTTTTCGCGCGCCGCAAATAATGAAGCGAGTTATGCGAGTGATTTCCGCCGCCTTCGTGGTCCTGTTCAGTGTCGGCGCCGACGCCCAAGCGCCGACGCCGCAAACGATGACGGTGTTCCTGCAGAGCCAATACGCCACGTTGAAACGGAACCTGATTGGCGCCGCCGAGAAAATGCCTGCCGAACATTTCAGCTTTCGCCCGACAGCCGACGTCCGCAGCTATGCGGAGCTGTTCGGGCACACCATCGAAACCCAGTACTTCTACTGTCACGCGGTGAAGGGTGGCGCCAATCCTGTGGACGGCAAGACACTTGAAAAGATCGTCACCGACAAGGCCGCGGTGGTGCAGATGGTCAAGGACGGGTTTGCGTATTGCGATGACGTGTTTGCCGGTATGTCGGACGAAAACCTGCTCGCGATGATCACGCTCGGCGCGCCGCCGAACACGCGCCAGTCGGCGCGTGGCAGCCGCTTGACGATGGTCGTGGTCCACGGCAACGAGCATTACGGCAATCTCGTGACCTACATGAGGATCAAGGGCATCGTTCCACCCTCGTCCGCTCAATAGCCGGGCGCCAGGGCACCCTGGCACCCTGGCACCCCTGGCACCAATCTAAGGCCGCGGCCGCAGGTACTCCTCGAGCGTGATCGTCCGGCCTGGCTGGACGTGCACGTCGAGTTCGAGATCCTCGTAGCCGGGCAGATGGATCTCGATCTTGTGGCCGCCCGCCTCCAGCCGCAATGCCTGGAACGTCCCGTCGAAGTCGTCGACCAACCCGGCGTAGTATCCGTCGACGAAGACCTGCGCATCGCGGGGCCGGATTTTCAGCCGCACGCCGCCGATGTCGTACCCCGACGAGCGCCACGGTGAATACCCGCCGTGAGCGTGCGGATAGCCGTAGCCATAATTGCCGAAATGCCCGTAGGGCGCGCCCAGCGATGCGTAAATCCCGAAATTCGAATAGCCCACAGCGCCGTAGATTAGCGACCACGGCACGTAACCGATCGGGCTCCAGCGGTAGTGATGACGGGCCCAGCGATCGTAGTACGCGGGGCCGTAGTATCGCGGCCCGCCGATGTTGATGTTGACGTTCGGGCGGTTCCGGACGATGACCGGACGGTCGTAGTCGCGGCCGCGGGTCGCGACGCGAGGCCCGTTGTCGCGATCACGGTCGGCACGCGGCACGGCAACGCGCGGACCGCGCTCGCCATCCCGGCCGCGCTGTTGCTCACGATCGTCGTCCCGGCGGTTGGCGCTGCGGGGTTCACTGCGGGTGCCGCCGTCGCGGCCTCGAGCGGTTGCGGCATCGCCGCCGTCGCTTCGGTCACCGCTGCGATCGCGCGGACCCTGGCCGCGGACCATTTGTTCGGCGGTTGCAACAGTGGACATCGCCGGGGATCCCACAAGGATCGCCGCGACGAGGGGAAAGGCAACGACACGCAGAGACATACGTGCTCCTGGGCGCGCTGGCAACGCGGCGTCGGCACGAATATCGTAGCGCATTCCAGCGATGTTGTGCGTCGGCGACGATCCGCGTCCATTTGCGCCGCCGCGACCCGGACGCCTGGCGGGCGTGTGAGAGACTACAGGGATGGAGTCGACCTTCCATGCGACCACCATCCTGGCCGTGCGCCGTAACGACCGCGCGGTGCTGGCGGGCGACGGACAAGTCACGCTCGGCAACACGATCGTGAAGCAGGGCGCGCGCAAGATCAGGCGGCTGTATAACGACAGCATCCTGGCGGGCTTTGCCGGTTCCGCGGCGGACTCGTTTGCGCTGTTCGCGAGATTCGAATCAAAGCTCGAGCAATACCGCGGCAATCTGGAGCGCTCCGCGGTGGAGCTCGCCAAGGACTGGCGTACCGATCGCGCGTTGCGCCGGCTCGAAGCGATGCTGGTGGTTCTCGATCGCAAGTCGATGTTCCTGCTGTCGGGCACCGGCGATCTGATCGAACCAGACGAGGGCATCATCGGCATCGGCTCGGGCGGGCCGTTCGCGCAGGCCGCCGCGCAAGCCCTGTCGCGGCACACGGCGCTGGGGCCGCGCGACATCGCGCAACATGCGATGCAAATCGCTTCCGAGATTTGCATCTACACGAATTCCAACCTCACGATTGAAGAGTTGTAATGTCGATTTCATTACCCGAGCGCACCATCACCGGGGTCGATTCGCTGACGCCGCGCGAGATTGTGGCGGAGCTGGACAAGTACGTGATCGGACAGGCGCAGGCCAAGCGCGCCGTCGCGATCGCGCTGCGCAATCGCCTGCGCCGCCAGAAGCTGCCGCCGGAGCTGGCCGACGACGTCGCTCCCAAAAACATCCTGATGATCGGACCAACCGGCGTCGGCAAGACGGAGATCGCGCGCCGCCTCGCCAAGCTCGCGCATTCGCCGTTCATCAAGGTCGAAGCGTCGAAGTTCACCGAAGTCGGATACGTCGGTCGCGACGTCGAATCGATGGTGCGCGATCTGGTCGAGCTCGCCGTCAACATGGTGCGAGACGAGCGCATCGAGGACGTGCGTGCCAAGGCGGAGCTCAATACCGAGGAGCGTCTGCTCGACCTGCTGCTGCCGCCGCGCGCCGCGGCGCCGGACGAGGACCCGGGCCGCATTCGCGACGAGATGAGCGGCACCCGTCAACGCATGCGCGATCAGCTGCGCGACGGGAAGCTGGACGATCGCATGGTCGAAGTCGACGTCCAGGAGAAATCCTTCCCTTCGATCGAGCTGATCACGGGCTCGTCGATGGAAGAAGTCGGCGTCAATCTTCGCGACATGATGCCGGGCCTGTTTCAGGGCCGGTCGAAGCGGCGCCGCGTCACCGTGGCCGAAGCCCGCGAGCGGTTGCGTCAGGAAGAAGAGCAGAAGCTGATCGACATGGACGCGGTCGCCAGCGCCGCGGTCGAGCGAGTCGAACAGGCCGGGATCATCTTCGTCGATGAGATCGACAAGATTGCCGGGCGGGAGGGCAATCACGGGCCCGAGATCAGCCGCGAGGGTGTGCAGCGCGACATCCTGCCGATCGTCGAGGGCACGACGGTCAATACCAAGCACGGCATGGTGCGCACCGATCACATCCTGTTCATCGCGGCCGGCGCGTTCCATGTCTCAAAGCCATCGGACCTGATCCCGGAATTGCAGGGCCGCTTTCCGATCCGCGTCGAGCTCGAGGCGCTGGGCCAGCACGAATTCGTGCGAATTCTAACGGAGCCACGCAGCGCGTTGATCAAGCAGTACATCGCGCTGCTCGGCACCGAGGGCGTCGAGTTGCAGTTCACCGAGGACGGCGTCGCCACCATCGCCGAGTTCGCCGCGCTGGTCAACGAACGGACGGAAAACATCGGCGCGCGCCGGCTGCACACCGTGATGGAGCGGCTGCTCGACGAGGTTTCGTTCGAGGCGCCGGACCTCGAGGACAAATCCATTACGATCGATGCTGCGTACGTCAGGCGCATGCTGTCCGACATCGTCAAGAACGAAGATCTATCGCGCTACATCCTGTGACCGAGTCACCCCGTCTCAGCGCGGCTCCGCCGCGCCGACCCTCGCTCCCGGCGCGGTGGCCGACGCGCGCGCTGGCCCGCTATGCGCTGTCGGCGACGCTCGTCGGCCTCGTAGCGGCCGGGTGCGGCAAGAAGGGGCCGCCGCTGGCGCCTTTTTCCCGCACGCCGGCGGCGGTCGGCGCGGTCACGCCGCAGCGCATCGGCGATGACGTCTACGTCTCGTTTGCCGTGCCGACAACGAATGCCGACGGACAGAAGCCGGTCGAGATTGGTTCGCTCGAGGTCTACGCGGTGACGTCCGAGCTCGTGCCGCAGACCGAGGAACAGAAGGAGCTGGCCGCGCTGATCGCCACCGTACCGGTCCGACCGATCCTGCCGGCGCTGCCGCCGCCGGCGGGCAACGAGTCTGCGCCGCCGCCGCTGCCACTGCCTCCGGGAATCGACCGTGAGTCGACGGCGGTGATCCGTGAACCGCTGACGCCGGAGACGCAGGTGCCCGTCGAACTGCCCGTCGAAGAAAAGCCGTCGGTCGAAGAAATCGAACCCGAGGAGCAGGAACCATTCGGCCCGCTTGTCGCGCCGCCAATCACCAGGCTGCCGCGCCGGCATTATTTCGTCGTCGCTGTCAGTCCTCGAGGGCGCGAAAGTGCACCGTCCGGGGTCGCGTCCATTCCCCTTGAGCCAGGGAGTTCCGCCCCTGGCGCGCCGCAGGCGACCAACGATGCGAAGACGTTGACCCTGACGTGGCCGCCGTCGCCGGATGCGCGCAGCGGACCGTTCCTGCTGCCGCCGACCCCAAAGCCCGTCGCCGCGAACGTTACCCCGGCGAACGTCACCGCACCGAAGCTGCCAGCGCCGCTGCCCCCACTCAATGCGAAAACGCTCGGCTTCGCGAGCGAAGCCACGCGCTATCACCTTTACGATGTGACGCCGCCACCGACAAACGTGACGCCGTCCGCTACCAATGCGACGCCGCCGGTCACGCCGGCTCCTCCGCCGCCCGAGCCGGATCCGTACGCGATCAAGGTGCCCACCCCGATCACGCCGGCGCCGCTGCTCGACACCGAGTTCGTCATCAGCGGGGTGGCGTTTGGCGTCGAGCGGTGCTTTGAAGTACGGCCAGTCGACACCATTCATGGCGCGACGGTGATCGGACCGGCCTCGCCGAGAACGTGCGTCACTCCACAGGATACGTTCCCACCATTGGCGCCACGCTCGTTGGCTGCGATCACCGCTCCGGGCGTGATCAATCTGATCTGGGACGCGAACACAGAGCCCGACCTGGCAGGCTACCTCGTGTTGCGCGGCGAAGCGCCCGGTGCGACACTGCAGGCGCTGACCACCGAACCGATCACCACGAATACGTTCAGAGATACGACGGTCACGCCGGGCACGCGTTATGTCTACGCGGTCGTCGCCGTCGATCGCGCAGTGCCGCAGAATGTGAGCGCGCAGTCGAATCGGGTTGAGGAGACGGCCAGATAGACAGGCAGACAGGCAGACAGGCGGGCGGGCGGGCAGGCAGACAGGCAGACAGGCAAATGGATCGCATCTATCGAATTCGACAGGGTCGTGAAGGGCGCTACGCGGTTGAGCGTGATGGGCAGCTTCATTGGTTGACGGGAGATCTGTTCGGCGGGTACGGCATCGGCGATACCGTGCCGCCTGGCGATCACCGATTCATGTCTCCGGTGACGCCGTCGATCGTGGTGTGCATCGGTCTGAATTACAAGGATCACGCGGCGGAAATGAACAAGAAGCTTCCGGCGGAGCCCCTTGTCTTCCTGAAGCCGCAAAGCGCCGTCATTGGTCCTGACGATGAGATCAGGCTTCCGGCGTGGGCCGGGCGCATCGAGCACGAGGCGGAAATGGCGATCGTGATCGGCAAGCGCGCGTCACAGGTGAGCGCGGCGTCGGCGATGGACTACGTGTTGGGCTTGACCTGTCTGAACGACGTGACCGCGCGGGAGCTGCAGAGCAAGGACGTGCAGTATTCAAGGGCGAAGGGGTTCGACACGTTCTGTCCGATTGGTCCGTGTATCGCGGTCGGCCTCGATCCGTCGGCATTGAGCATTGAAGGCTGGGTCAACGGCGAGCGCCGCCATCATTCCAACACCCGCGAGCTGATTTTCCCGGTCCCGTTTCTGGTGGAGCACGTGACGCGCTTCATGACGCTGAATCCCGGCGATGTGATCACCACCGGCACGCCGTCCGGCGTGGGCGCGCTGACGCCCGGCGACCGCGTGATGGTCAAGGTCGAGGGCATCGGTACTCTCGCCAATCCCTGTGTGGCGGCATGAACCCGATCGAGCGACTGCAGGAGCGTGAGCGCCTCGCCGAGCTCGGCGGCGGCGAGGAGCGGCTGAAAAAGCAGCACACGCAGGGCAAACTGACCGCACGCGAGCGGATGACCCGGCTGTTCGACGCCGGCACGTTCGAAGAAGTCGACAAGCTGGTCACGCACCGCTGCCAAGACTTCGGCATGGATCAGCAGATCATCCCGGGGGACGGCGTGGTCAGCGGCCACGGCCGGATTCACGGGCGGGTCGTCTACGCCTTCGCGCAGGACTTCACCGTGTTCGGCGGATCGCTGTCGGAGACCAATGCCGCGAAGATCTGCAAGGTGATGGACATGGCGATGCGCAACGGGGCGCCGATCGTCGGCTTGAACGACTCGGGGGGCGCGCGCATTCAGGAGGGCGTGGTCTCGCTCGGCGGCTACGCCGACATCTTCCTTCGCAACACGCTGGCCTCGGGAGTCGTCCCGCAGATCTCTGCGATTATGGGGCCGTGCGCCGGCGGTGCCGTGTATTCGCCGGCGATCACCGACTTCATCGTCATGGTGAAGCAAAGCAGCTACATGTTCGTGACCGGCCCGGACGTCATCAAGACCGTGACCCACGAGGACGTCACCAAGGAAGACCTGGGCGGCGCCATGACGCACAACGAGAAGAGCGGCGTCGCGCACTTCGCCGTTGAAGACGATGCGGAATGCATCGCGCTGATTCGTGAGCTGCTGTCGTTCATGCCGGACAACAATCTCGACGATCCGCCACGCAAGGCGACCCACGATCCGCTCGATCGCGAGGACGACAGTCTCGACGCGCTGGTGCCGGCTTCACCCAACCAGCCGTACGACATGCTCGACCTGCTGCACACGATCGCCGATGACGGCTACTTCCTCGAAGTGCACCAGCATTTCGCGAAGAACCTGATTGTCGGATTTGCCCGTCTCGGCGGCCGACCGGTCGGCGTCGTCGCGAATCAGCCGGCGCATCTGGCCGGCACGCTCGACATCAATGCCTCGATCAAGGGTGCGAGGTTCGTCCGCTTCTGTGACGCGTTCAACATCCCGCTGATCACGTTCGAAGACGTCCCCGGGTTCCTGCCGGGGACCGTGCAGGAATACGGCGGCATCATTCGGCACGGCGCGAAGCTGCTCTACGCCTTCGCGGAGGCGACGGTGCCGAAGATCACGGTGATCACGCGTAAAGCGTACGGCGGCGCCTATTGCGTGATGGCGAGCAAGCACATTCGCACGGACTTCAACTACGCGTGGCCGAGCGCCGAGATTGCGGTGATGGGCGCCGAGGGCGCCGTCAACATTCTCTACAAGCGCGACATCGAGAAAGCGGCCGACCCGGCAGCGGTGCGCGCGCAGAAGGTCGCGGAGTTTCGCGAGCGATTCGCGAGCCCGTACGTCGCGGCGGAACGCGGCTACGTCGACGAGGTCATCCTGCCGCGCATGACCCGCGCCAAGCTGGTGCAGGCGCTGGCGACACTCGATCACAAGCGCGAGAAGAACCCGCCGAAGAAACACGGCAACATCCCGTTGTAGTCGTGCCTTTGCGCTTTTCTCCCCGCGCTGTCATCTTCGACATCGATGGCACGATCGTCGACAACATGGCGCTGCATGCGGAGGCCTTCGGCGTGTTCGCGGCGCGTCACGGTCTGCCGCCGCTGACCCCCGAGGACCGCGCTCGTCTCGATGGACGGCGCAACAGCGAAATCTTTCCGATCCTGTTCAAGCGCGACGTGCCGCGTGACGAATGGGTCGCCTACGAAGACGAAAAGGAAGGTCTGTACCGCGAGCTGTCGCGCGGGCGGCTGTCCCCTGCCAAGGGACTGCGTCGCTTGATTGCGCAACTGCAGGCCGACCGGATCCCAATCGCACTGGCCACCTCGGCTCCCAAAGCGAACGTCGAACACACGCTACGCGAGCTCGACTTGAGCGAGGCATTCCCGATCATCGTCCGCGGGGATGAGGTGGCGCGTGGCAAGCCGGCGCCAGATGTGTTCATCGAGGCGGCGCGGCGACTCGCCGTCCCGCCGGCGCAGTGCCTGGTTTTCGAAGACGCGCCAATGGGCATCGAAGCGGCGCATGCGGCGGGGATGACGGTGGTGGCCCTGACCACGAGCTTCCGGCCAGAACAGCTCGAGGCGCTCGATCGACCGCCTGCCTTCGTCTGCTGCGATTTCGACGCCTATCTCGCCTGAGTCCTAGGGGCCGCAGCTCAATTCGTCCGGTACGCGGATTACGGCTGTGCTAGAGTGCCGCTTTCGGCGGCGTTCCCTCGGCGTTTGCGTCTTCGTAAACCACTTGCACAGACGGAGGTGCCCGTGCCCCCAACGCTGTTTACGTTCGCGCTCGTTCTCGGTCTGACCATCGGATGGAAGGGCCATCCGTATGCCTCTGAAACAATCCGGCCTGACTTTCACAACGACCCACGTGCGGCAGGCACACGTGTCACGCAAGATTCACTCCTTCCAGCCACATGTGATACCGCAATCCAAGCCATCGAGCAGCAAACTGCTCAACTGGTCCGCACCGTCGAAAGCGATGTCCGCGATTACATCAAGAACGATGTTGTCGAAACATCGCTGAGCGGCATCCGCTCGCATTACAAGAACAATCCCACGTCCGAGGCGCTGTTCGACCTGAAAGACAAATGGGACAAGTTCAATCAGTACGTCGACTACCTGAGACGCGCGCGCGTCACGCTCGAGGATTTGCAGCGGTGCCTGGCCACGCCGGGTTGCGCGCTGACTGAATTTGCGAAGCGTCAGCATCAGGCCATCGCGAAATGGATTCAGTCGCTCGGTAACGATAGCGTCAACGCCGCGACGGAACGAGTCAACAAGGCGGCCAGGCTGATCCAGAACTACGCTGACCGTTCGTTGAACCTGGCGATGCGTACGGCGGTGGCGACCGCCGAACAATGTAACGCTCGCTTTGAAGAGGCCGCCACGGGACGCACCGTCGCCACGACTGCGCCGGCGGGTCCGCCGTCGGCCGCAGGTCAGAGCAGCAGCAGGAGCGGCGGCAATACAGCGCTGCGTGTGATCGGCGGCGCGGCCGCTGGTGCGCTGGTGTTCACGACACTGCGCGAACAACAGGCACAGGAGACCGGCTCGCGCTCGACGTCAACGACGTCGTCGACAACGACGAGTCCGACCACGACATCGGCCACGACGCCGACGAGCTGCGCGCATCTTGGCAGCAGCGGCAGCTGCAGCATTCAGGTGCAGATCGACGCAGCGGAGTTCGCGCGGTCGCTGACCGCGGCTCGACGCTTCAACGTGTATTCCGTTCCGCGCAACGCCAATCCATTGGCGTGTCAGCTGCAAACCACAGTCTGTTTCGGCGTCGGCTGCCCCAACGCCGGCAGCACGAGGCAACTGGGCGCTGACTTGCGCGGACTCGGAACGATGACAGATGCCACCGTGACGATTGTGCCGATCGATTCAGGCACGCCAGGGCAGAGGAGTTGGAACGTCAACCTGACGCAATGCGCGACCATCGTTCGTTACCCATGATGGCCTCTTCGTAGCCGCCGCGCTGTCGGCTGTCGTCCTCGGTCCGCGCCCGCGTCGGGCTGCCGCTGCCGTCGTTGGCAGCCGCGATTGGTGGCGGGCCGTGGACGTGGCCGTGGTCAGAGTTCGACGCCGTTGCCGTGCCTTCGACCGCCGGTCGCCGTCGTTATTCCGCCGTTCGCGCGACGGTGATGAACGGTCCGTCTCCGTGCGCCGTCTCATAGGACTGCACAAAGGAGACCGCTCATGTTCAAGACTCTCGTCGTTGTCGCCGCACTGGCGATGGTCGCGACGCCCTCGTCGGGTACGTTGCAGGCTCAGGTTCCGTCAACCGTCAAGGTCACCGTCCAGTACACCGGCAAGGGCACGGTGGATGCGACCCACAAGGTGTGGGTGTATTTGTTCGACACGCCGAACATCGGCGCCGGTTCGATTCCGATCGGCCAGGTCACCGTCAGTGAAAACGGCGCGGAAGCGCTGTTCGAGAACGTTTCGCAGAATCAGGTGTGGCTGGCCGCCGCGTTCGATGAAAAGGGGCTGATGGGCGGCGACGGCCCGCCGCCGTCGGGAACGCCGATCGCCATCTGGGCCGGCAAGGATGGTGCGCCGCTGGCGATTACACCGGGCAAAGCCCCGATCGTGCTGAAGTTCGACGATACGATGCGCATGCCGTAAAACTCGTCGGTGATGCGGCGCGGAGGGTGACGACCGCGCCGCATTCACGGCTAAGTTCGATTGCGGTACGCAACGGCCACCAATGTTCACACTGTGACCGCGTCCCTGCACCAGATCGTACCGCGCTGTTCCGAGATCGCTCGGAATCCTGCCCCGCGTGGTTGGCGTCGTCCTTGCTCTATACCGGGCGAAAGACTCGGCTCTTAACAGCGCAACCCATGCGTGCGCCGAGGAGGAGGATAGATGACGTCGATTCGTAAGCTCGCCCTCGCGTGCGTGGCCAGCGCGATGGTGGCGCTGCCCCTGAACGCGGCGGCACAAGGCCCCGTGAACCAAGATACGTTCTTCACGTTCAGCCAGGCCGTTGAACTGCCCAATAAGACTCTGCCGGCCGGAACGTACTTCTTCCAGTTGGCCGACAGCCCAGCCAACCGGCACATCGTCAAAGTCATGAGCCAGGACCGCAAGGAGCTGCATGCGACGCTGCTGGCGATCCCGTTCTATTCGAATGATCGTCCGTCCGACGAACCGCAGGTGCGGTTCATGGAAACGCCGGCGACGGCGAGCAACGGCACGTCCGCCGGCAGCAACGCGATCAAGATCTGGTTCTACCCCGGCAACTCGGTCGGGCATGAATTCATCTACCCGCGCGCGCAGGCCATGCGCATCGCCGCCCGCACCGGTCAGTCCGTGTTGACGACCAAAGCCGAGGGCGACGTGACCGCGGAATCCGAACTGGCGCGAGTCGATCGCAATGGCGTCGTTGCCGAAGCGAGCTCGCCGGAGAACCCCAACGTCTCGCAGAGCTCGACCGCGGTGACGTCGACGGCGCAGGATACGACCTCGACGCCGCAGGCCCCGGCTGCGGAGACGACGGTGGCGACCGACACGCGGTCGACGCCGGCCCCTGAACAGGCGCCGCGGCGCGAAACGGTGGGCGCGATTACCGGCGGCGACACGCAAGCCGATCGCCCGGCCGCACCGGCTCGCACTGACTTGCCGAATACGGCCGGCATGCTGCCGTTGCTGGCGCTGATCGGCATCGGCGCGATCGCCGGCAGCCAGCTGCTGCGCCGCGCGCGGTAGCGCGCGCAGGCTCGAAGCGAGACGGCGGCAATGAGACGCGCGATCAGCTTGTTGATTGTGGTGCTCGTTGCCGCCGTGTCCTTGTACGCCGACGCGCAACCGACGTTCCGCGCCGATTCGGAACTGGTGGTGCTGCACGTCACCGTCCGAGATCGCGGCGGCCGCTACATTACCGGACTGACGCAGGACGCGTTTACCGTCATTGACGACGGCAAGCCGCAGACGCTGTCGATGTTCTCGGCGGACGAAGTGCCGGCGTCGGTGGTGTTTTTGATCGACAACAGCAACAGCATGCGCCCGAATCGCGAACGGGTGATCGCCTCGGCTGTCGCTTTTGCCCAAAGCTCCCATCCCAACGACGAGATCTTCGTGCTCACTTTCAACGAAGAAGTGCGGCACGCGTGGGGGCCGTCGGTGGTGTCCGGGATGGACATGGCGGCATTCACGTCGGCGATGAGCCGATCGATCGTGGCGCGAGGCATGACCGCGATTTACGACGGCCTGCTCGGAGGTCTGACGCGGCTGCGCGCTGCGCGACACACGCGGCAGGTGATGATCGTCGTCAGCGACGGCGATGACAACGCGAGCCAGGCGGACCGCGACACCGTGCTGCGACAACTGCGTGAATCGGATGCGACGGTCTACACCATCGGCCTGCAGGATCCACTGGTCCGCGACGGCAATCCGAAATTGCTGCGGCGCATCGCGCAATCGACTGGCGGAGAATCCTATGAACCACGGCACGCCGACGATGTGCCGGACGCGTTCGAGAAAATCGCGAAAGATATCCGCAACGCCTACACGCTCGCCTACACGCCGTCGACGGGCGGCGACAGCGCCGCCGAACGGCGGCGGCACACGGTGAAGGTCTACGCGCGTGCGCCGGACGGCCGGGTCGTGACCGTGCGTACTCGTGACGGCTATTTCGAGAAACAACGCGAGGGACGGCAGTGACGGCGCTGCGCAGCTGGCTCGTGCACCTGTGCGAATGGCTGCTGCTTGGCATCGGTCTGGGATGCCTTGGCACCTTCGCCTACGAAACCGTCGAAGCGCGGCGATTTCAGGCGGAGCAGACCGCGGCGTTCGAACGCGAGGCGCGCAGACAAGCGGCGCCTGCCCGGGTGCGGCCCGGCGGGCTGGTCGGCATGCTCGATGTGCCGCGCCTGCAGTTGACGACTCCGGTCATCGAGGGGGACGACGACGGCACGTTGAAGCGCGCCGCGGGCCACCTGCCGGATACACCGCTGCCCTGGGAGCCCGGCAACAGCGCGATCGCCGGTCATCGCGACGGCCTGTTCCGCCCCCTCAAGAACGTCAAGATCGGCGACGAGATTCGATTCCGAACCACGCGCGACGAATACGTCTATCGCGTGACGAAGACGACGATCGTAGAGCCGGACGACCTGTCGGTGCTCGCGCCGCAATCCAGTGCGACGCTGACCTTGATTACGTGCTATCCCTTCTATTACGTCGGTAACGCGCCAAAGCGCTTCATCATCCACGCCGAGCGCCTCGACCGCACCACGACCTCCGATTGAGGCCGCCGCGGCGCGCCGAGAAAATCACCCTGACTGATAGAATCGGTAGCGGTTCTGTCTGGTGAAAAAGATTCTGATTGCCAATCGCGGTGAGATTGCCGTGCGCGTCATCCGCGCCTGCCGCGACATGGGCATCAAGACCGTGGCCGTGTTTTCGGAGTGCGATCGGGCGGCGCTGCACGTGCGCCTCGCCGACGAGGCCTGGCCGGTCGGGCCGAGCGCGCCGCGCGAGAGTTACCTTCGCATCGACCGGATCGTCGATGCCGCCACACGATCCGGAGCCGACGGCGTGCATCCGGGTTACGGATTTCTCGCGGAGAACGAAGACTTTGCCGCGGCATGTCGGGACGCCAAGCTGACGTTCATTGGCCCCTCACCTGAAGCGATCGCGCTGATGGGCAGCAAGACGGCAGCCCGTCAGGTTGCGATCGCCGCCGGAGTGCCGGTCGTACCAGGCACCGAGCAGCCGCTCGCTGAAGATGTCAGCGACGACGAGGTGTTGCGGATCGCCGATGGTATCGGGTATCCGCTGATGTTGAAGGCGGTCGCGGGCGGCGGCGGCAAAGGCATGCGCATGGTTGCCGCGGCCGGCGAACTGCCGGCCGCGTTGCGCGCAGCACGCTCTGAAGCGCAGTCCGCATTCGGTGACGGCGCGGTCTACCTCGAGCGGCGCATCCAGTCGCCGCGGCATATCGAGGTGCAGCTGCTCGGCGATCACCACGGCACGGTGGTGCCGTTCGTCGAGCGCGAATGTTCGATCCAGCGGCGCCATCAGAAGGTGATCGAGGAGAGCCCTTCGCTCGCGGTCAGCGTCACACAGCGCCGGGCAATGACGTCCGCCGCCGCCGCGGTCGCCCGCGCCGTCGGCTATACGAACGCCGGCACCATCGAATTTCTTCTCGACGCGGACGGCTCGTTTTACTTCCTCGAGATGAATACGCGGCTGCAGGTCGAGCATCCCGTCACCGAAATGGTGACCGGCGTCGATCTGGTGGAGTGGCAGATCCGCATCGCGCGCGGCGAGCGGCTCGACCTCGATCCCGAGTCGATGCTGACGCCCAAGGCGCACGCCCTCGAATGCCGCATCTATGCGGAAGATCCCGACAACGGATTCCTGCCGTCGCCAGGGATGATTCAGGGTCTCCGCGTGCCGCACGGGCCGGGCGTTCGCGACGACAGCGGCGCCTACGAAGGCGGCGAGGTGCCGATCTTTTACGACCCGATGATCTCGAAGCTGATCACCTGGGGCGACTCGCGCGAGCACGCCATCCGGCGGATGCGACGCGCGCTCTCCGAATACGAAGTGCGCGGCATCCGGACGACGATTCCGTTCTTCCAGTGGATCCTCAACGACGCGGACTTTCTCGCGTCGCGGTTCGATACCGGCTTCATCGATCGCAAGCTCGGCGGCTCCGGACGCGGACCGCTGTATCCCGCCGAGTCGTCGCACGAGGACCTGGCGGCCATCGCGGCGGCTGTGCACCTGTTCATGCAGCCGCCGGCGCACGCCGCCACCGCCGCCACGACGAGCCGCTGGCGGGCGGCGGCCCGGGTGGAAGCGCTCCGATGATTTTTGAAGTGGCGATCGGCGAGCGCGTCCGCACCGTCGGCGTCGTGCGCAAAGGTGCGGTGCTGCACGTCGATCTAGACGGCACCATCCACGTCGTGGAGGCGCAGCGGGTCGGTGAGTCTGTGCTGTCGATGCTGATTCACCGCGACGGTGCCACGGACGTGCCCCGCTCCGTGGATGCCGCATTTGCCCATGCCGCTCGAACGGCGCAGCCTGCGGCGAGCGGCGATCTCGACGTGCACCTCGAGGGCCGGACTATCCCATTGCAGATCAGCCCAGCCGGCTCGTTCGGCCGTCAGAAGAAAGCCGGCGCCGGCGGATCGGCGTCCGGTCCACAGCGGGTGACGGCGCCAATGCCGGGCAAGGTCGTCCGCGTGCTCGTCGCGGCTGGCGATCAGGTCACGGCCCGCCAGGGGCTGGTCGTCGTCGAAGCCATGAAAATGGAAAACGAGCTGCGCGCCGCGCGTGACGGACGCGTCCGTGAGGTGGCCGTACGCGAAGGGCAGTCCGTCGACGCGGGTACGGTGTTGCTGGTTGTCGAGTAGTGCGCGAATTTTTCCGAACCGTCTATCGCTACGGACGCAGGTTTGCGGTCACCATCGGCGTAATCGTCGCGGTGGTGCTGGTGTCGACGCTGACCCTCGATCTTGGTCCGGCGTTGCGGGCGCGCGCCGAGCGCGAGGGCACCAACTGGCTGCAGCGCAACATGACCATCGGACGCCTCGGCGTGCAGCTCGGGCGCGGCCGATTCGTCGTCGAAGACCTTCGGATCGACGGCATGTATCCGCACGAGCCGCCGTGGCTCGTCGCCAAGCGTATTGAGGTATCGCTGACCTGGAGCGCGCTATTCGGCCGCGAGGTGCTGTTCGACTCGGTTGAAATGACCGACTGGAAAATGGTCGTCGAGTCGTTCGCCGACGGAAGGCAGACGTTTCCGCGCGTCGGCGGGCCGCCGCGACGGCCGCGGCAAGGCCCGCCGCGTTTCGTGACGACGCTGCAGTACGTGCGCGCGCACCGCGGTGAATTCGTCTTCAACGACTACGGTTCGGACTGGAGCACGGTGGCCCGCAGTCTCGACGTCACCGTCACGAAAGGCGCGGGCTACCAGGGGCAGGCCAAGTTTTCGAACGCGACGATCGTCATCCAGAAGTACGAACCGATGACGGCCGAGTTGACCTCGTCGTTCAAAGTGGTCGACGGCAACCTGGTGTTCGATCGGATCGATCTGACCACCGACGGCGCGGTCTCCACGATGACCGGCGTCGTCGAGGTCGCGAAGTGGCCAGAGCAGACCTATCAGATCCAGTCGCACATCCAATTTCCACGAATGCGCGAAATCTTCTTTGCGCGGGATCGATTTTCGCTGTTTGGCCAGGGTGTGTTCGATGGCACCTTTCACTTGTATCGCGGCGGCCGCGAGCTGAAGGGTGATTTCCGCAGCGCGGTCGCCGGCGTCAATGATTACCGGTTCCCCAACCTCGAGGGCTCGCTGATCTGGGTGCGTGACCGGATGGAAGTGACGCGCGCCACCGCCGATTTCTACGGCGGCCAGGCCGACTTCAGATACCTGATGGCGCCGTTGGGCAACAAGCAGGTGCCCGCCCGCGCGGTCTTCGACGTCACCTACCGTGACGTCGACCTCGCCGCATTGACGGACTTCTATCAGTTGCGCGGCTTGAGCCTCGCCGGGCGCGCGTCGGGCCATAACGAAATGTCCTGGCCGCTCGGCCGCATCGCCGAGCGGCGGGGATCCGGCTCCGCCACGTTCACCTCGGTGGGCGGATTGCAAGGTGCGCAACTTGCTGCCGACGCGGCGAGCGACGCGCGCGATCGATATCTGATCGCCGGCCCGTTCAGCCCGCATACGCCGTTGACCCCGCTCGCCGTCGCCGGTGAGGTCACCTACTCATTCGATCCTGAGGCGATCCGGTTCGAGCCCAGCCGGGTGTCGACGGCTGACACGTATATCGCCTTCGAGGGGGCGACCGCGTACGGCGAGCGATCGAAGATCCCGTTTCGCGTCACCAGCCGCAACTGGCAAGAGAGCGATCGCATGCTTGCCGGCATCATGACCGCGTTCGGCGCGCCGACCCGCGC
>DASPNQ010000162.1:0-15399 GCA_035626435.1 Vicinamibacterales bacterium | reverse complement strand
GCGAACGCGAGCATGCCGCGCAGGTGCTCGACGAACTCGACACCGTAGTCCTCGTAGAGGTGAACGAGGCACTCGGTATCGCTGTCGGTGCGGAACATGTGGCCGCGTGCCGCAAGGTGCGACCGCAGCGCCTCGTAGTTGTAGATCTCGCCGTTGAACACCACCCACACGGTCCGATCTTCGTTGGCGATCGGCTGACTGCCGTTCGACAGGCCGATGATGCTCAGCCGCCGCATGCCAAGGCCGACTCCGTCCCCGATGTGGATGCCGTCGTCATCCGGCCCCCGGTGCGTCATCAAATCGCACATGCTCCGCACTTCGGTTTCGAAGACCGGCGCGCCCTCGCGTCTCAGGATTCCAGCAATGCCGCACATGGTGATGTCTCAGGAAGCAGTCGCGCGCAACAGCGGCGGCGCCGGCGTGTGCCGGTTGACCGCCATATACAGCGCGCCGTAAGCCAGCGCATACGTGGCCGCCGCCGCGATCAACGCCGGCATTGGAGAAAGCATCAGCACCTTCGATACGGCGAGCACTGGAATCGCCGCAACTGCCGCACAGGCGGTCGCCGTCGCCAGCCGCCGCCATGGCAGCGCCTCACGCAGCGGCAGGTGCATCAGGCGGCTGATGCGCGCCACGGCAAGCGTCTTGACGATGACGGTCGCCGCCAGTGTCACGAGCACGGCGCCTTGCAGGCCGAACGCGTTCAGGAATACGCCGGCCAGGCTCGCTACGATCGCCAGTTGCAGCACGTTCTGGAAGAGCAGGTACCGCGTTTGCGCGAAGACGCGAAGCACGCCGTCCGCGAGCAGCACCGAGGCGAGCATCGTCAGCGACCAGAGGCGGAAAATCGGCACGCTGGCCTGGTAGGTCGACGTGAACAGCACGACGATGATCTCGTGGCCCATCACGATCAGAAACGCGGCGAGCGGGAAGATCATGAACGCCAGTCGCCCGATCGAGTCGTGCCACAGCCAACGCGCCGCGTCGCTGTCGCGTTCCTGTGTCCTGGCCATTTCCACCATCATCACGTTGCACGTCGACATCACGATCAGGTCGACGACAGGGACTTGCAGGCAGCCGACCGCATAAATCGCAAACGCTGCCGGATCGAACCGCGACGCCACCGCGTACTGATGCCAGTTCAGGTAGAGGACTTCGATGCCGACGGCCAGCGCGAACGGGAGCGTATACGCCAGCTGGGTGCGAAGGGTGGCGCGATCGACGCGCAGGTCGGCACCGAATTCGCGAACCAACGCCACGACCGTAGCAATCACGCGGATAATCGCGAAGGTGACGGCGCCGGCCATCACGCCTCGCAGCCCCAACGCGAGCATGGCAGGCACCGTGAGAAAGGCGGCGCGGCCAATGTCCGTCAGCGCGTACACCCATGCCGCCCCGCCGGAGCGCTGACGTGCAATCAGGATGATCTCGAACACCGCAGACACGAGCATCAGCGCCGAAAACACACCCAGCATCAGCGCATAGGACGCCAGCGCGCCGTTGGTCATCCAGTCGGCAAGCAGATGACGATTCACGAACAGCAGCGCAACGACGACCAGCCCGATCAGGCTGAGTGCGCAGATCGCGTTCGCGGCAAAACGTCCGGCCTGCGCCTTGTCGCGGGGGACGAAGTAGTACAGGCTCTCGGCCATCCCGAGCTGAGCGATGCCGAACAGCGTGGCATAGATCAGGAACAGCTGCTTGTAGGTGCCGAACTCCGCAGGCTCGAACACGCGGGCCAGCACCAGCGGTATTGCGAACGCAGCGATCAACCCTGGAGCGCGGCCAATCGCGAGCATGCGCGCCGATCGGGCAATCCGGTTCTGGTTCATCACAGAGCGTGGGCGCGTGAACACGCGCGGGCCGGCGGCCAGAGATCCTTGGCCTGGCACTCGAGGATCGCCGCCGAAAAGCGGCCGTCGGCGTTGATCGAAGAGCCCTGCCACAACAGCAGACGCTCGATCGTCAGTTCGGGATGACGGTGATCGTGATGCTGACAGGCTGTATAGGCGTACTTGTATCCGCACGCGGCCAGCGCGTCGACGACGGCAGGAGTGAACTGTCCCCCTGGATAGGCGAAGTGATCGATGGGTTCGCCTAGACCTTGTTCAAGCGCGCGCTTCGAGCCGCGCAGCTCGTCATCGGTCACCGCCGCGGATTCGGTCGGCAGCGACACGTGGCTGCGGGTATGCGAGCCGACGATGAATCCATCGTGCCGCATCTGCTTGAGATCCGCCCACGACACGGTCTGCGGCACATTGACGAAGCCATTGCCGACGTGGCTTTCGAGATGGCCCATGACGCGCGTTACGTTGGTGCGCGACAGGCGGGGCAGCAGCGACGACACCGCCAGCATCGGCGTCCTGGTGGACTCCCGATCGCCGAAGATCTCCGTTGTCGGCAGCCCGAGATCGGTGAGCACGCCCTGCAGGTGCCGCCGCGGGTCGTCCCACATCGAGAACCCTTTTTCGATCAGGTGAAAGAGCTTGTCGTGAATCTGCCAGGCCGACCGCCCGATCAAATCCGTCACCACGAACATCGCTGCCGGAATGCCCTTGCGCTTCAGGAGCGGCATCGCATGTTCGAAGACGTCGCGATAGCCGTCGTCGAACGTCACCGCGACCACGGGGTGCGCAAACGGCGCGCCCACGCGCGCGGCTTCGCCGACGTCATCGAGACCGACGAACTCGAACTGGCGTCCAAGGCAGTCGAGGTGGCGCTCGAACATCGCGACGTCAATCAGCATGCTCGCCATCTCGGACCGCGACGCCTGTTCGTAGTCTTCGACGACGCGGTGGTAGCCGAGCACGAGCGGCTTGTAGCCGCCCTTGACGCGCAGCGACGCCGCGCTCTTGCTGGCGACCGCACTGATGACAGCGGCCAGTCCGCTCTTGACGCGCCAGCGCCAGCGTCCGCCGCCATTGAGCATCGTCATCATCGCAGTCCCAGATGACCGACAATCGACCGCAGCATCCGCCGTGTTTCCGCCTGCCGGCGAAGGAGCGTGCCGCCGATACGTGGCGGAAAGAGTTCGAGCCGCATGAGCGCGCGATCGTGCCGGGCCCACAGTGTCTTGTAGGCCTCGTGGCCGTAGAGCATGTCGAATTCGCGAAGGCCATCCTCGATCGCGCTGCGGATAGTCAGGGCCATCAGAACCAGGCCGAGGCTGTATCGCGAGTAGTCGGGATTGAAGCCGTGTTGGTAGAAATAGAAGGTCTTGCCGATCACGAAGCCGTACATCACCGCTTCGACCCGGCCGTTGAGGGTCACGGTGTAAAGACGCAACCAGCCGTCCTCGGCTGCCTGGCGAGTGGCGTCGTCGTGAAATGCCATCGACGTGCGGTTCGGAAATGCTGTTGTACCGCCGTCGTCACGCCACCGTGCCCGGTTCCACCGCGCCAGTCGTGCAAGGGCGCGGCGACGTTCTGCATCGGTTGTGACCGGCTCGAACGACATGTCGAAATCCCGTTGTAATGCGCGGAGTCGGCGACGAATGTTGGCGCGATGCGCGGCACCAAGCGTTTGGAGAAAGGCGTCCCATGTGCCGGCGGACAGATCGACGTATGGGCACACATCCGGCGTGCTTTCGAGCGACGTCCACCCAAGCTCGGCGAGCGCTATTTGCAGCGCCACGGCGTTGGCGTCCGGAGGCAGGTGATCACAGAACAGTGGCAGCTGCAGCGCGTGGATTGTGCCGGCTATCGCCGATAGGGCGTCGGCTTCGAAACCACGCCGCAGGATCAGGTCGAGATAGTCGGACCCGGCAGTGCCGGTGCCGAGAAACTCGAGGCGCTCGCCCAGCGTCAGTCCGCGATACGCGCGCATCATCGGCGCGAGGCCAATCAGGCACCCGCGTTCGCGAACGACGATGACGTGCAGCGCGCCTTCGCCGAGGTGATGGTGCGTCCATGCCGACAGCCATGCGAAGGTCAGAAACGGAGTGGACGATCGGCTGTCCAGCAGGAGGCAATCCCACTCCTCCGCGAGCTGGTGGAACGCCGGCAGGTCGGTGATTACCTCCGCCGTGATGACGCTGTGCGGCTCGGCGCCGGGATGTGGTTCGTGCGAGTGAGGGAGCATGGTCTCAGGCCGCGGCGCGTGTCTGCATCCCGCCGACCTGCCGGGCGACGTGATTGAGTTGCCGTGATGACAGGTCCTGATGAATCGGCAGACCCATCACATGTCTGCGAAGGAACCGGACGTCTTCGGATCGTTCTTCCGTCTCGGCGCCGTAATTCCAGAACTCGAGCACGTCGACGCCCTGCGCGCGCAGCGACCGCGCGGCGGCCGGCTTGTCGTCCACGAGAATCGGGTAGAAGAGCGGGCACGCGCCGTCGGGTAATGGCGCAATGGCGGGCCGCGCCCGGCCGTGAAGCGCGCCGGCGAGCCGCTGGTAATTGGCTTTCCGTCGTTCGCGGATCCGATCGAAATTCAAACGCCGCAGGATCGCCGAGGACGCGCCGGACATCGCCAGGTCGACGTCGGCGAGATTGAAGCCGATGTCGCCGACCGATGCCCGTCCGACTTCCAGCGCACCGGCGGCGCGGCCCATGGCGCGCTTCGCGGACTGCAGGACGCGCCCGGCGCCATCGACGCGTGCGCGCAGCCGTTGCACCATCAGCTCCGCGATGCGACCCGCGACCGATGCCACCCCCGCCTGTCTCAGCTTCAGGCCGTCCAGTCCACCGAGCGGCATCGTGTTTTGCACGAGCAGTGCGCCGTTAGGCACCGGCAAGGTCTTGTAGAGGCAGAAGATCGACCAGTCACCGATCGAACCAAGCGGCACGCCGCCGGGCTCGCTGAGCAGCGACAGCGCGCAGTCTTCGACCATCAGCATCGAGCGCTCGCGGCAGATCCGCGCGAGCTCGCCGAGCGGCTGCGGCCAGCCGAGATAGTGAATGACATACAGCACTTCCGGCGAATGCTCCTGGCACAGGCGCTCGATGTCGGCGAGTTCCGGCTGCATGTCGCGATTGACGCGATAAAAGTGCAGCTGAGCACCCGCGGCGCGCAGCGCCAGCACTTCGTTGCCGCTGTTGTAGTCGGGCACCAGCACCGTGACACGGGGAATCACGGCTTGCAGCGCGGTGAACAGGTGGTAGATCGCATTGCGCGCGCGGTAAAACGACAGGTGCGGCGCCGAAAACGGAAAGCACTGCGGCGCGCCGGCTGGCCGCACCCAGTCAAACGCCGACAGGCCCTGGAACGTCGGAACGTACATGGCTATTTGTGCAGCCACCGTTTGACCAGAGGGACCGCGCGGCATTTCGCGGTATGCGCCAGCAGGCCGCGCGCCGTGTGTCCGAACACAAACAGCCAGTCGTGCGGCCGCGTCTTCGAGGTCCATTCGAGCTTCCATGGTTCGGCGTCGCCCAGGAAGTCCACTTCGCGAAGGCCGTCGGCATATCCGTCGCGAATCGCGAAGTAGGTCAGCAGCTTGAACGGACCGTATTTCGCGAACTCAGGGTCGTAGCCGGTCTTGAAGAACGACAGCCGGTCCTGATACCGCGCCGCGTACGACGTGGCGATCCGTTTCCCGTTGACGGTCAGGAACAACAATCGCAGCCACCCCTTCGGGGCAG
Organism: Vicinamibacterales bacterium; assembly: GCA_035626435.1. Taxonomy (GTDB): domain Bacteria; phylum Acidobacteriota; class Vicinamibacteria; order Vicinamibacterales; family UBA2999; genus 12-FULL-67-14b. Next base: position 9,817 of record DASPNQ010000162.1, on the reverse strand, counting down.
CGCGATCGGCCAGCAGCGTGTAGAACCGCCGCACGTTCGGATCCGACGAAATCGCGGTGCCGGCCTGTTGCTTCCATCCGGACGCTTCGAGCGCGAATGCGTGATCGCGCATGTGGCGGATGTTGTCCGGGTCGCTGATCACTTGCAGCGCCGGCTCACCCAGCTGGGACAGGCGGGTGAGACGGTTGCGCAGGTTCTGCCGCAGCTTCGAATGCAGCGAGGCGAAGTAGTTGTTCCAGTCCGAGTTGAGCTCGACATACGGGGACACGTCGCTCTGCCAGAGCGTGGTCGGATATCGTCCCGCAGCGGCCCGGCTCGAGACGTGATCGTGGGTGGGTGAGTCCGACGGCAACTGGCTCAGTTGGAGCACGTCCCACTTCGATCGCTCCCGCATCAGCGAGTCCCACAGCGCATCGAACGCTTCGTCGGGCCGTTCGGCGACGATCACATCCGCCTTCGGCGTGTGATCGTTGTGGAGGAACTGAACGCGTCGCACCGGGACGCCATGAATGCGTGCACGTTCGATCATCAGCGGCGCGAGCGCGAGGATGTTGCTGCCGGCGCGGACGACCATGATGTTCAGTATGCGGTTGCCGCTGAACGCATCCCACCAGCTCCGCAACCACTCGTGCCGCAGAAAGGGGTGGGTGAGGCCGGCTCGATCGACGGTCTCGTTCCACACCGGCTCCATGCGCGCGAAGGCGTCGTAGTCGTGGATGGTGTCGACGGTGATGGCGCTCATGCCGCGGCAACCGTTCGATGTTTGGCGGACAGCAGGTGGTCGTACAGCGCTTCGGTCGCGGCGACCATGCGATCGAGGGAGAAGCGGTCTTGGATGGTCTTGCGCGCCGTGGCGCCGAGGCGGCGCGCCAGGGCGGGCGTCGCGAGCAGTTGCTCGATCGCTGCCGCCATCATCTCGGGCCGGCCGGGCTGGACCAGCAATCCGTTGGCGCCATTGGTCAGCGCTTCCGCCGTGCCGCCGACGTCCGTCGCGACGACCGCCGCCCCCGCGGCCATCGATTCCAGCAACACGTTCGACAGCGCCTCGTTGAGCGACGGCATCACCGACACGTCAAGCGCTCCCAACACGGCCGGAACATCCGAACGGAGCCCCGTGAAGATCACCTTGTCGCCGATGCCGAGCGAGCGGGCCCGGGCGGCGAGCTCGTCGACGTACTCGACGTTGTGTATCGGGCTCGGTTCACCGACGACGACGAAACGGACATCCGGCTGCTTCGCGGCGACCATCGCCGCTGCGTCGATGAAATCCTCGATGCCTTTGAGCCGGCTGACGCGCGACACGACGCCGACCAGGCGCGCCCCTTCCGGGATGCCCATCGACCGGCGCGTCTCGTCGCGATTGCCCATCTCGGCAAACCGCCGCAGATCGACGCCGTTCGGAATGACCACGATGTTCGACGGGTCGTAACCGTCGTCGACCAGCCACGTCTTGACCGCTTCGGCGTTGACCAGCACGCAGTCGGCGAGACGGCAGACGTGGCGTTGCACGCGCCTCTGCATCGGCGTCAGGTACGGACCGCGATCGCGGATCGAGGCAATCACCACCGGCGCTGCAAAGCGTGCCGGCGGAATGGCGAAGACATTGCCGTAGAAGCTGTAGGTATGCACGATTTGCACGGCGTGCTGACGGACGTGACGCGCGAGTCGCGCCTGCTGCACCAGTGCGTTGAGGCTGCGAAACGTTGCGACGCGATATTCGACCAGCGGAATCTTCAGCTCAGCCAGCTCCGCGACGAATGGCCCCCATTTGCGCAAGCACGCAAACTGCAGATCGAAGCGGGCGGAGTCGAGCGAACGCGCCAGCGTCATGAAGTGGTTCTCGGTGCCGCCGCAAAGCAGCGTCGGCACGACGTTCAGCAGACGGATGCCTTTCACGGTGCGACCGGCGCGTGTGCGCGTTCGACGTTCACCAGGGCGACGGCGAGGCCGGCCAAACAGAAGAAGTAGAACTGATACGCAATCGGGTGGAAGAACGCCGCGACCACGAAGGCCGCCAGCGAGATCGAGACGGCCTGCGCCAGCGTCTCGAGGTCGCCGAGCCCCTTGATGCGGGCCGCGCGGCGCCGGACGCGACGCGCATTGCCCAGGCTCATGAACAACAACAACAGGAGCAGCAGCAGACCGGGGAACCCGAGATCGACCGCGATCTGCAGAAACGCATTGTGAACGGAGCGCCAGGTCTCATGTCCGCGCTCGGCATTGAGGGCCAGCAGATCCTGGCCGAGTCCCGCGCCGGTCATCGGATGCTTGCCGATGTACTCGACGCTGAGGATCCAGTCTTCCCAGCGGCCCTGTGCCGACCCGGTCGGGTCCGCTTCGATGTTCGTGATCGTCGAGAGACGCTCGTAATACTTGGCCGGCATCGCGGCGAGCGCCACCGCGGCAAGCAACACCACCGCCAGCGCCATCGCCACCGCGCCGCGGCGCAGCATTGCCAGCAGGGCCAGCGCCCCGATCAGCGCCAAGGTGATGAATCCGGCGCGCGAGAACGTCGCAATGACCGCAACCACGCTCAACAGCAGGCCGAGCCCGAGGCCGATGCGCGCAGGGACCGAGCCGGCGGTGACGAGCAGGGCGCCGGTGAAGGGCATCAGCAGATTCAGCATCAGCGCCAGATCGTTGGGATTCGCCGCGAGACCCGAACCGCCCATGTATCCGGCAATCCGTTGAACCGCTGAATCCGCGTGCGTCACCACGACACCGGACAAGTAGTTGTTGATGGCGGTCAGGGCCAGCGGCACGGAGCACAGGGACAGGATCCACGCGTAGACGCGCAGCCTCGGGAGCGTCGTGATCAATGTGCCAATCAGCCAGAAGAAGATCACTGCTTTGATCAGATGATCGGTCAACTGCTCCCAACTGCCGCCCGGCCAGATCGACAGCGGCACGGTCAATGCCGCCCACGAGATCAGCGCCAGCGCGACGACCATCTCGCGGCGCAGCGGCATCGCGGGCACCACGCCGAACATCCGCCCGCCGACGTGCGCGGCGATGGCCACGCCGGCGGCCAGCAGCGCGATGCGGAAGCTCTTGATCGCCGGAAACCATGCCTGCGGCGAGACCAGCAGGATGATCGTGAATGCCGCCAGCGCGCCGAAGGCGATCCGATCGCGGTCGTCGGTGGTAACCGCCGTCTGGACGGTCACCGCCGGCGCGCTCGGCCGCCACCAGTCGCGTGTCGAAGTCAGTTCCATGAACGGGAGAGGCGATTACGCGCGGCTGGACAGCGTTGCGAAGTACGGCTTGTAGGCGCTGCTGTGATACCCGAGCAGCGGGCTGTTGTCGTTGTTGAAGACGAGCCCGACCACGGACGACGGCTCGAGGTGATCGAGCGCTGCCGCGAGCAACCGCCGCGGCGTGCGATCGGCGGCGACGACCATGATGATGCCGTCGACCACTCGCGCCAGCAGCGCGGCGTCGAACACCGGTAGCAGCGGCGGCGTATCGAGCAGGATGTGGTCGTAACGCTCACGCGCGTCGTCGAGGATGGTCTTGAGCCGCGGCGATCGAAACAGCTGCTGGACCGGTGACGACGACGAACCGGCGGGTAGCACGTCGAACGCGCCATGCTCGGAGCGCTGCACCAGTTTGGCCAGCTGATGGGTGTCGTTGTCGAGCAGATCGGCGAGTCCGGGTGTGCCGGACGTGTACCCAAGGTTGAGACTGGTCGACGCCCGCCGCAGATCGGCGTCGATCAGCAACACGCGCGCGTCGGATTCGCGGGCCATCACGCCGGCCAGGTTGATCGACGTGAGCGTCTTGCCGTCGCCGGCGCCAGGACTGGTGATCGCAATGACGCGTTTGCCATCGCGCTGCCGCAATTGTTCGAGCTTCAGTCGCAGACCCTGGTAGCGCTCGGCGGCAAACGTCGCCGGCGCGGTCAGGGTTACGAATCGGGGATCCAGCTGTGAAGTCGCCATGATGTCCTCAGGATCTGACCAGCAGCCGCACGATGTCTTCGTTGCCGCGTGCCAGGTAGGCAGCGGCCGTCGCGGTCAGACCCACCACGAGCAGAATCGATACGGAAACCAGCGCGGCGCGCGCCACCTGGCGGCCGCGGCTGATCGAAATGACCGGGATGGTCGCCAGCACCGGCACCGACGTGAACGCCTTCAGCTCGTCGAGCGAGTGGAAGGTCGTATCGAACTGCTCGGCAATGACCACCGCGACGGCGGCCAGGGCGATCGCCGCCAGCACACCAAGAACCAGCAGGTAGGCGCGATTGGGAGCGCTTGGCCCCTCGGGGGCGACGGCCGCCTCGACGATTCGGAAGCGCTCGCCCCGACGGTCCGTCTCCATGCTTTCGGCGATTTGCGCTTCTTCGTATCGCTTCAGCAGTGAGTCGTAAAGATCCTTCGCAGATTGCCGGTCCCGCGAGACCATGGAGAATTCCTGTTGCCGCGCCGGAATGCTTTCGAGGCGGCGCTCGACGTCAGCGATGCTCGCGCGCAGCGTGGTTTCTTCTTCCTTCAATTTCGCAATTTCTGCGTCGAGGCTCTGAATCGACTGACGGCGGCTGCGTCCGAGGCGCGAATAGACTTCCGCCGGATCAACCGCGGGCGCGCCGGCCACCTTGGTTGGGGGTTCGGCGGCGTTGGCGCGCTCGATACGCGCGATTTCGTCGCGCAGGCGTTGCACGTCGGGGTGCTTGGCCGTGTATTGCGTCTCGAGCAGTTTGAGATCCTGCTTCAACTTCTCGAGCCGGTCGACCGATCGATCGGGCTCGGCGGCGGTGCCGCCGCTGCCGCTTTCGAGGATCAACGCATCGTCCGTCAAACGGCCGCGCTGTTCGATGGCGCGCAGCTGGCGCTCGCCGTTGATGCGCAGCTGGGTGTTGAGGCGATCGAGTGCCGCGAGGTTCAGCTCGAACTGCTGCGGCAACTGCCCGACGTTGCGGGTGTTGTAGGACTGCACCTGCTGTTCCTCGCGATCGAGCGCCTTCTTCGCCTCGTCCAGCTGCGCTTTGAGAAACTGCGTCGTCTGCGCCGCTTCCTGCGTGCGCATTTGATCGTTTTGCTGCACGTAGAACGACGCGATCGAATTGGTCACCTCGGCGACGGTGTCGCGATCGCGGCCGGTATAGTTCAACTTGAAGGCGACCGTCTTGGTGCGGCCGCTGACTTGTTCCGGTCCGTTGAGCTCGATCTGGATGTCGTCGCGCGTGCGATCGAGCGCCGCCTCGATGGCTCCGTTCTGGCGCAGCTCCGGGTACAGGTTGAACCGCTCGATCAACGTCTTCAGTCGATCGCGGCTCAGCGTCTCCTGCTTGATCACGTGCAGGCGGCTTTCGAGCTCGCCGGCCACCGCCGGCCGGACGAACCCTTCGGCTACCGGCCGGTCGACAAGGACGACGGCTGTCGCGCGATAGAGATCCGGCAGGAACAGCGCAAACGATGCCGCCGCGGCGAAGGCCGCGCCAAACACCCCGAGCGCGAGCAGCCACCGCCGCCGCACGACGTCGAGCGCGGTTCGCAGAGGCGAGTCCTGGTGATTGCCAATCATGTCGGCCGCCTACGGAACCACGATGATGTCGCCGGGCTTCACGAAGAAGTTGTCCTGCTCGGACCCGTCGGCGACCTTGCGATAGTTGAAGGGGATACGCTGGGTCGTGTTGCCATTCTGGCGCAGCACCACGATGCGTTCACGAGACGCGAATTCGGTGAGGCCTTGCGCGAGCGCGATGCACTCGAGCACCGTGGCCGGGCTCTTCAGCATGAACCGCCCCGGCGTCTTCACCGCACCGACGACGGCGACCTTGAGGCTCTGAATCTCGGAGACGATCACCGCGACTTCCGGTGTCGGCACGAACTCGGCGAGGCGCGCCGTCAATTGCTTGCGCAGTTCGCTGGGTGTCAGGCCGGCCGCTTGAATGTCGTTGACCAGCGGCAGCGACACCCGGCCGTCCGGACGCACCGGCACTTTCCGGCTGAGTTCGGGATTTTTCCAGACCGAAATGTCCAGGACGTCCTCGGGGCCAATCAGATATTCCTCGGATGGACCCGCGAGTCGCGCTACAGCGGCGGCCTCGGTGTTCGACACCTTCGGGGCGTCCTGGGCTAGTGCCGGCGCGGCCAGCGTCGCGCAGAGGGCTGGCAGCAGAAGCAGCATTCGATTCATCGTGAAACTCCCTTGGCTCGGGCCGCCTCATCGGGCGGCAGAAACGATCGACTGAAGCTCGGCGCGATCGTCACGCCCAGCCGTATCACGTGCCGAAGCACGCGGTCATCACGGAACAGATTGCGGCGGACGTCGCCGAGCTGATAATCGGCGCTATAGGAAGCGGCGATGGTGTAGGGTCCGCCGATGCTCCAAGACCCGACGACCGTGCCTCGATAGACGGTGGCCGCGCGCTCGTCGAGCGTCAGGATTTTCGACGCCGAGGTGTGCAGACCGAATTCGACCTTTCGTGTGGGCGCCACCGTAATGCGCGCCGCGCCGGTATCGACCTGCACCGGACCCAGCACGCCGAGGATGATCGTTTCGCCGTGCGAGTAATCGAACCCGCCTTTGACGGTACGGCCATCGCGCGCCAACGTCAGCGCGACTTCGGGGACGACGCCGCGATACGACGTCCAGCGCGGCCCGGCATACATCGTCAACGTCGTAAACTCGGCCATTTGCCGCGTCCAGCCCAACAGCGCGGCATGCGACTGGTGCTCGCTGACCGAATCCATGAATAGTTTGCCGACGTATCCGGTCATTACCGACGTGCGCTCGCTGAGCTGCCGCGATAAATCGGTGCGCGCGACGTGCAAGCTGCCGCGGCTGTCGTTCAATAGGCTTTCCGTGGTCCAGTCGTAGCGCGCATTGACCAGCGTGCGCTGGCCGAATCTTCGGGTGACGGCCGGCGTGACCTGAAACCGCCGCGCGTTGCGACGGCCGAATAGCAGCCCGGCGTCCAGATCGATGTCAGCCGGGGAATCAGTGCGATCGTAACGGCCGCCCACCCCCCACGTCGTCAGGGACGAGGTACGCCACTTCGCGTCGAACATCGCGTGGCGTCGCGCGTCGAGCTCGTTCAGCGCGGAATGGTTGGAGCGCTGCATGTCGAACGACCACAGGCTGATAAGCGTAACCGTGGGGGACTCGTAATCGGCTTCGAGGCTGGGCCGTACCTGCAGCATCTGGCCGGCGTCGGCTTGCGCGCGGGCGGAGACGTTGTCGTCGTAGATGCCGCCGATGACGACCGACGGAATAATGGTCGCGCGAGTCTGGGCGGCGGCCGGCGGCGTTACGGCGATGGCGATCGCAAGAGGCAGCAGTCGTCGCAACATGGTTAGCTCCCGGGCACCGGCTCGATGCTGGTGCAATTCATCTCGACGGCAATGCCACGGCCGAGCAGGCCGACCGAAACGATCAGCTTTCCGGATTCAGGGTTGTCCTGCACGAACACGCCTTCCGCGCCCTTCAGCGGACCTTCCGTGACGCGGACCCGATCGCCTTGGTGCAGCGCGTGGGGCATCACCGGCACGCCGGACTGCACGACGCGCTCGATGGAGGCGACCTCGTCGTCCGGGATGGACGTCAACCGCGTCCAGCCGTCTTCGAGAATCTTTACGACACCGCGCGCTTTCAACATTTCGATGTAGGCGATCTTGTCCATGCGGTCGCGCACGAACAGGTAGCCGGGAAACAGCGGCGTCGGGATTACGTGCATCTGACCCTGGCGCTTCGACCAGGTTCCGACCTGCGGCAGGAACGCCGTAAAGCCCTTGGCGGTCAATTGATCGAGCACCAAATGCTCGCAATGACTCTTGGTCCAGATGGCATACCAGGCGTCTGTCAAGGCTTCGCCCCTTTCGGTTGGTGACCTCGATTCACCGACCGTGTCAAATGCGCCGTTGCTTCCGCGACCGTGCATCTCCGCGGTAACCCTGCCGTTTGGGGGGAGAACGGCCTCAGTTGGCGACCCTCAATGCATAAAGTGTTCACATTGAAAAACCGGCTGTTTGAGGTCGGAAGTCATCCAGGAGTCAGACAACTGGGGTTACGAAGCATCTACAAGCTGTTGAAAATGGTTAACTTCTGCGGAATACGGGAATTCTCCTTCTCATTGATGAGTAACAAGTGCACTCGACCACATGTAAAGGCCGAGGGTTCGAACGAAGCGATAGTCGGGCTGGGTACGCCACTTGCGTGGTGCGCGTCATGACCATTGCGAGACAACGGCTGGGGCTCGACGGCGAAACGTTGGCCTGCGGCGAGCTCGACAGGCTCGGATATGCGATTGTCGAAAGGAGATACCGGACGCGCTTCGGCGAGATCGACATCATCGCCATCGATGCCGGCACGGTAGTATTCGTGGAGGTGAAGACCAAGACGAGTAGCGATTTTGGCGATCCCGTCGAGGAGGTCACGCCGCAAAAACAGCGACGTCTCGTCTCGATGGGACAGGCTTACGCGGCCTTCTCTTGTCCTCCCAATACACCTTGCCGGTTCGACGTCGTTGCCGTCGACCTGTCCGGCGCGGAGCCTCGCATCACTCTTTACAAGGACGCCTTCAGGCCCGGATGGTAATCACCACAGAATTGCGGACCGATCCGATCTCAGGTCGGATGGTCGCGGTTGATACGGGTGCGTTCAAGCGGCGCGACGACTTCGAACTCGAGCGGGCCCCGCTCGACGACGCGGCGTCGCAGTGTCCGTTCTGTGAAGGACATGAGTCGAGTGCGGGTCCCGAGATCCTGGCGTGGCGGGAAGGCGGGCCGGCAAATGTACCCGGCTGGTCCGTGCGCGTCATCCCGAATCGGAATCCGATGTTGCGCATTGAGGGTGGGATGGAGGTGCGTACTGACGGCGTTTTTGAATCGCGCGACGGTCTTGGGGCGCACGAGGTCATCGTCGAGACGCCGATCCACGATCAGCCGCTGCACGCGTTGGAACCCGATCGCCTGTGGCGCGTGTTCTGGGCCTGGCGGGCGCGGATGCAGGATTTGCGTCGCGATCGGCGATTTGTCAGCACCGTGATTTTCAAAAACCACGGCCGGGCGTCCGGCGCCCGGCTCGATCACGCGCACTCGCAGGTGATCGCGTTCCCGGACATCCCGCCGGCCCTGGCGGAGAAGCTGCGCGGCGCGGCGCGCCACCGCGTCAAGAACAATCGATGCATTTATTGCGATCTGACTGCGCGGGAACTGGCCGACAGCCGTCGCATTGTCGTCGATGCCGACACCATGCTCGCGCTGGCGCCGTTCGCCGCACGCGTCCCGTTCGAGACATGGGTGATGCCGCGCGATCATTCGGCACGATTTGAAGACGCATCGGACGCGGCGTTGGAGGCCCTGGCGACGATGTTCAAATCGATAATGGCGCGGATCGATTGGGCGCTCGAGCAGCCGGCCTACAACCTCGTGCTGCACACCGCGCCAATTGCACCTGAGGCCGACGCGTCGTTTCATTGGCACCTCGAAATCCTTCCCCGTGTCACCCGCTACAGCGGCCTCGAGTGGGGCAGTGGCGTCCATCGCAACCCGGTCGCCCCCGAAGAAGCCGCCCAAGTCCTCCGCGACGCCACGGTTGGTGCCTGACACCAACCGTGCCAGTCGGAGCGGCCATGGTTGGTGCCTGACACCAACCGTGCCTGTCGGAGGCAATGATTGGTGCCTGACACCAACCGTGCCCATCGGCGGCAATGGTTGGTGCCTGACACCAATCGTGCCGGCAGGGACGGAGTCCGGCGGCACGTGGGTTGCTTCGTTTCGTCATGATCGCCACGTAGTAGGCGAATCATGGAGGTGACGGAACAATGAAGAGCAATTTATGGTCGCTGGCGCTCGTGGCCGCGCTGGCCGGCTCG